>CAMDGX010000072.1 GCA_945897825.1 Asaia bogorensis
GTGATCGCCGCCCCGTCCGGCGCCGGCAAGACCTCCGTCACCCGCGCCCTGCTGGAACAGGAGCCGGGGCTGCGGCTTTCCGTCAGCATGACCACGCGGGCGATGCGCCCCGGCGAGGCGGATGGCGTGCACTACCATTTCCGCGACCAGCCGACCTTCGACGCCACGGCGGCCCAGGGCGGCTTCCTGGAACATGCCGGCGTGTTCGAACGCAGCTACGGCAGCCCGCGCGCCCCGGTCGAGGCGTGGTTGGCCGAGGGGCGCGATGTCGTTTTCGACATCGACTGGCAGGGCCACCGCCAGGTTCGCGCCGCCCTGCCAGGCTTGGTGGTCGGCCTGTTCATCCTGCCCCCTTCCCGCGACGCGCTGGCCGCGCGGCTGGCCGGGCGGGGCGATCCGCCGGCGGCGATCGAGAAGCGCATGGCCCAGGCGGATGCCGAGATGTCCCATGCCGGCGAGTTCGACCACGTGGTGGTCAACGACGACTTCGCCGCCACCGTCGCGGCCGTGCGCGCCGTGGTCCAGGCCCAGCGCCTCGCCCGCTCGCGCCTGACCGGGCTCGACGCCTTCCTCGCCGAGGTGGGCACCCCGTGAGCGACGCGCTGGCCCCGCGGCGCCGGGCCTATGCGCAGGCGATGGTCGGTGCGCTCGCCGAACCCGACAACGCGCTCGAGGATGCCTTCGCCGCCGTGCCGCGCGAGGCGTTCATGCCGCCGGGGCGCTGGGTCCTGCTGCGCATCCCCGGCGGGGCGGAGGAGCTGGCGGAGAACGATCCCGTGGCGCTCTATCCGCTGGAGACCTCGCCCGAGGTGCTGGTGGTGCTGGATGCCGGGCGCGGCATCAACAACGGCAGCCCTTCCCTGCATGCCCACATGCTGCACGCGCTCGGCGTGCGGCGCGGCGACCGGGTGCTGCATCTTGGCGCCGGGACCGGCTACTACTCCGCCGTGCTGGCCGAGCTGGTCGGGCCCACCGGGCAGGTGACAGCCGTCGAATACACGCCCCGCCTTGCCGCGCTGGCGCGGGCCAATCTTGCGCCGTGGCCGTGGGTGGCGGCCGAGCGGGGCGATGCGGCGGCGTATCCAGTGGGCGAGATGGACCGGATCTACGTCAACTTCGCCGTCGCCGACCCGCCGGCCGCCTGGTTCGCGCGGCTGCGGTCGGGCGGGGTCGCGGTGTTGCCGCTGGGCACCGGGTATGGCCGGGTGCTCCGGGTGGAGCGGGTGGCCGGCGGCTTCGCGGCGCGGTTCCTGATGCCGTGCGGCTTCATCGGCGCGGCCGGGCGGTTGGCCGGCGACACCGCCCACCGCGCGCGGCTCGATGCCGCCTTCGCCGATGGCGGCACCGACGACGTGCGCAGCCTGCATCTTGCGCCCGATGCGCCGAGCGAGGCGTGGTTCCGGGCGGCTGAATGGTCGCTCTCGCCGGAGGCGCCCGGCTGAGATGATCGGCCTGTTCGGCATCGTCGCCCCGGTCTTCGCGCTTATCGGGATGGGGGCCGCCGCGGTGCGGCTGCGGCTACTCGACGCGGCGGCGGTGAAGGGCATGAGCGACTTCGTGTTCTACCTCGCCATGCCCAGCCTGCTGTTCCGCTCCATGGTGACCGCACCGCCGCTGCGGCTGCTGGACGTTGCCGGATCGTTCATCGCCGGCGCGTTCCTGCTGTTCCTCGTCGCCGTGCTGCTGGCGCGCTGGGCGTTCCGGGCCGGGCTGGCGCGGTCCGGCGTGTTCGCGCTGAACGCGGTGTTCGGCAATACCGTCATGCTCGGCGTGCCGATTATCGACAGTGCCTTCGGGGCGGAGGGCGTGGCCTACCTGCTGGCCGTGGTGGCGTTCCATTCCGGCCTTTTGCTGCCATTGGCGACCATCCTGATCGAGGCGGATGCCGGGCATGGGCGCGGGCCGCTCGCCGTGCTGCGGGCCACCCTGCCGGGACTGCTGCGCAATCCCGTGGTGGTGTGCATCGCGCTTGCCCTGGCCTGGCGGGTGACCGGGCTTGGCCTCGCGGCCCCGATCGACCGGCTGCTGATGCTGCTCGGCGCGGCCGGGCCGCCGCTGGCGCTGTTCTGCCTCGGCGCCACGCTGCCCAAACCCGACGGCTGGAAAGGCATGGGCGAGGTCGCCGCGGCCAGCGCGCTGAAACTGCTGGTGATGCCGGCGGTGGTCGCGGCCCTGGCCTGGATGGCCGGGGTGCAAGGCACCGCCTTCGCCGTGGTGGTCCTGGCCGCCGCCATGCCGACCGGCGCCAATGCCTTCCTGCTCGCCCGCCGCTTCGGCACCATGATGGAAGCCTCGGCCAGCACCGTGGTCGTCAGCACCGTGCTCTCGCTGCTGACGCTCACCGTGCTGCTGGGCTGGCTGCGCTGACGGCGTGAGTCGACGCCCCCCAATCGGGAGGTGATTTCAGCACAGGGCGGGGATGGCGCGCGGCGGCGCGCGCGCAGTACGGACGCGCGGACGCAGGCGCAGAGGTGCTGCCGCCGGCCGCATGCCGCGATTGCGCACGCCAGGGAGAATCCAATCCGGCACCAACCCAGCCTCGATGCACGCGGCATGCGGCGCACGGCCCACCGCCGGCACGACAATCCCGCGCGGTCGCGCCACATCCACGTCATCAAGGGAAACGCTCCAAGCCGCCTCGGTTCGGCCCAGCAGGCGAACCAGCACGACGAGCACCAAACCACCCAGGCCACGCCACGCGCGCGACTGCGCGGCGCCCATAAGGGCGATGCGCAGGCACGCGACAGCAGCGGCGGATGAAAAATCCATGCGGCGATGATACGACGCTTCATCGGCCGCGATAAGAAATTTTTCAAAGATTTAGGAAATTTAAGGCTGGGCTCCGCCCAGACCCGCCAGGGGCCGAGCCCCTGGACCTCCAATCTTTGAGCAGTGATAGAGGCTGGGGATTCGGTATTTTTGAGTGCCCATGACGCGCTTCGCGCTTATGGGCCTGTATCGAGCCTTCAACCATTTACCCGGCGCTCGATGCCGGGCAAATGGTTGAAGTTTTTTTGCTTCTTTTTGTTCACAAAAAGAAGGCTCTTACTTCCTTCAGAAGCTCCCGAGGAAGTCGCGCTTGCCGATTTCGACGCCGTTGTGGCGCAGGATGTTGTAGGCGGTGGCGCAGTGGAAGGTCAGGTTGGGGATGACGAAGCCGACCAGGTAGCGTTGGCCGGTGAAGGACATTTCGCCGGCGCGCATCTTGAGGACCACTTCGCGGTCTTCGCTGCCGTCGATGTCGTTGGCGGGGATGGTTGCGATCACTGCCAGGGTATCGGCGATGCGCTTCTTCATGCTGTCGAAGGTGGGTTCGACGTCGGGCATGGTCGGGACGTCGCGGCCGGCGAGGCGGAGGGCTCCGCCGCGGGCCATGTCGCAGGCGATCTGGATCTGGCGCCAGAGCGGGAACATGTCGGGCGCCAGGCGGTCACTGGCGAGGACCGACGGGTCGAAATTCTTTGCCTTGGCGAAGGCTTCGGCCTTGTCCAGCACGCCGGACAGGGCGCCCAGCAGGGTGTTCATCATCGGCACGGCGGCCGAGTGCATCGAAATAGCCATTAGAGACTTCCCCCTTTGCGGCCGGCCATCGCACCGAGGCGAAGGCGCAGCGCGTTCAGCTTGATGAAACCTTGGGCGTCGAACTGGTCGTAGGCGCCCTGGTCTTCCTCGAACGTGACCACCTTCATCGAGTAGAGGCTGTTCGGGCTCTCGCGGCCGATGCAGGTGACGTTGCCTTTGTAGAGCTTCATGCGGACGGTGCCAGTGACGCTTTTCTGGCTTTCGTCGATGAGCGCCTGGAGCATGCGGCGTTCCGGGGCGAACCAGAAGCCGTTGTAGATGAGTTCTGCGTAGCGCGGCATGATGCTGTCCTTGAGGTGGGCGGCCTCGCGGTCGAGCGTGATGCTTTCGATGCTGCGGTGGGCGGCGAGCAGGATGGTGCCGCCAGGGGTTTCGTAGACGCCGCGGGACTTCATGCCGACGAAGCGGTTCTCGACGAGATCGAGGCGGCCGATGCCGTTGGCGCGGCCGAGTTCGTTCAGGCGGGTGAGGAGGCTGGCGGGGGAGAGTTTCACGCCGTCGATGGCGACGGGGTCGCCATTGGCGAAGTCGATCGAGACCACGGTTGCGCGGTCGGGTGCGTCTTCGGGGCGGATGGTGCGCTGGTAGACCATTTCGTCGGCTTCGACGCCGGGGTCTTCGAGGATTTTGCCTTCGGACGACGAGTGCAGGAGGTTGGCGTCGACGCTGAAGGGGGCTTCGCCGCGCTTGTCCTTGGCGATGGGGATCTGGTTGGCTTCGGCGAACTCGATCAGCTTGGTGCGGCTGGTGAGGTCCCATTCGCGCCAGGGGGCGATGATCTTGATGTCGGGCTTGAGCGCGTAGTAGGCGAGCTCGAAGCGGACCTGGTCGTTGCCCTTGCCGGTGGCGCCGTGGGCGACGGCGTCGGCGCCGACTTCCTCGGCGATCTCGATCTGGCGCTGGGCGATGAGCGGGCGGGCGATGGAGGTGCCGAGGAGGTATTGGCCCTCGTAGACCGCGTTGGCGCGGAACATCGGGAAGACGAAGTCGCGGGTGAAGGTTTCGCGCAGGTCGTCGATGTAGATCTGCTTGATCCCCATCATCTCGGCCTTCTTGCGGGCGGGCTCCAGCTCCTCGCCTTGGCCGAGGTCGGCGGTGAAGGTCACCACCTCGCAATTGTAGGTGGTTTGCAGCCATCGGAGGATGACGCTGGTGTCCAGCCCCCCGGAATAGGCCAGCACGACCTTCTTCACATCCTTCACGCGCATATCCGCGGCCCTCTCCGGCTGCCTGTCGATGGCGCGGAGTAGCCCCGGGCGGGGTTGTTGCGCAAGGTGGGGCGGCGGATAGGCTGGGCTGCGGGTGTTAGAGCGGGGGCATCTGGCCGGGGAGGCCGGGGGTTTGGATTTCCGGGACGGGTTGGGAGGGGGCGGGGATTTCGGGGCCGGGGAGGGTTGGGGGCGGCATTTCGGGGACCGGGTTGGTCGGCACCGGGTCTTCCGGGGGGCCTTGCGGGCCGGTGGGGCGGGGCATTTCGTCGGGGGCGCCGGGGGTGGGGGGGTCTTGCGGCTGGGGGATCTCGGGGGGGATGGGCATGGGTGGGTCTCCTTGCCCTGCCTAAGCGGGGGCGTGGCTTAGCGGTTCCGCCGCAGCACCCATCCGAGCCAGGCGCCGAGCAGCAGGATCGCGGCTGCGTCGAACAGGAAGGCACCCTGGTAGCCGAGGCGGGCGATGAGGCCGCCCATGGCCAGCGCGCCGATGCTCTGGCCGAGGAAGAGCATGAGGGCGAAGCTGGCGACGGCGGTGGCGCGGGCGTGGGGGAGCATTTCGGTGGCGCGGGCCTGGAGGACGCCGTGCAGCAGGTAGAAGCCCATGCCGATGGCGAGCTGGGCGGCGACGAGGGCGGGGACGAAGGCGTCGCGGGCCGGGAAGAGGACGGTGGCGGCGACGCCGGTGGCCATCATGGCGGCACCCAGCACCACCATGCGCGCTTCGCCCAGGCGGGGGACGAGGTGGCGGGCGGTGCTGGTGTAGGCCAGGGCGCCGAGGCCGAAGCAGGCCAGCACGAGGCCGACGGCGGCGTAGGGGAGGCCGAACGCCTCGTGCATGTAGGGGGCGAGGAAGGGGAAGCTGCCCATCAGCACCGCGCCGTCGACCATGGCGGCGAACAGCACCAGGCGGGCGACCGGGGCGCGGGCCATGGCGAGGTAGTTCGACGCCGAGAAGGTGGCGCCGCCGCGGCGGTCCGGCAGGGAGGCCAGGCGGCGGGTCAGGACGACGGCGATGGCGGCGGTGCCGGCGGCGAGCAGGAGGAAGACGCCGCGCCAGCCGAGGAACTGGCCGAAGATGCCGCCGAGGGGGCCGGCGAGGACCTGGCCCATGACGGTGCCGTTGAGGTAGCGGCTGAGCATCACCTGGCGGTCGCGGTAGTCCACGGCGTCGGCGACGTAGGCCATGCCGAGCGGCACCACGGCGGCGGAGGCGGCGCCGGCGGCGATGCGGGCCAGGGTGAGGCCCTCGACGGAGGCGGACAGGGCGCAGGCGATGTTGGCGAGGGTGAGCAGGGCCATCGCCACCGTGGTGACGCGCAGCTTGCCGAGGCGGTCTCCGAGCGGGCCGAGGACGATTTGGCACAGGCCGTACGGCAGGGTGAACGCGGCGACCACGATGGCCAGCGCGGGGATGGTGGTGCCGAAATCGGTGGCGATCACGTGCAGCAGCGGGTCGGTCATCCGCATGCCGGTGACCGACAGGAAGCCGGCCGTCGCCAGCAGGGCCAGCGGCAGCACGACCTGGGGTTGTTGGGTCATGCTGCATTGCACACCGGGCGAGCGCGCGCCGCAAGGCGTTGACCCGGGCGCGTGGCGGGGCGAGCATTGTGCACGACTGCCCGAGGACCTCGCCATGCCCCAGCCCAGCCATATCTCCGCCCTCGGCGTGCCCGACCCCGGGACGCTGGACGACGACCTCAAGACGATCTGGGCCAAGTGCGTGGAGAAGCTCGGCTTCGTGCCGAACGTGTATTCGACCTACAGCAAGCGGCCGCAGCGGCTGCGCAACTTCATGGCGATGTACAACGAGATCATGTACGCGCCCTCCGGGCTGTCGAAGCTGGAGCGGGAGATGATCGCGGTCGTCGTTTCCTCGGCGAACCGCTGTTATTATTGTCTCGTGGCGCATGGCGCGGCGGTGCGGCAGCTTTCAGGCGATCCGGAGCTGGGCGAGATGATGGCGCTCAACTACCGGGTGGCGAAGCTCGATGCGCGGCAGCGGGCGCTGCTGGATTTCGCCTGGAAGATGACCACGACGCCGCATCTGGTCGACGACGGGGACCGGGAGGGGCTGCGGGGGCATGGGCTGTCGGAGGAGGATATCTTCGACCTCGCGGAGACGACAGCGTTCTTCAACTTGTCGAACCGGATGGCCTCGGCGACGGACATGATGCCGAACGCGGAATACCACCGCGCGGATCGCGGCGCGCCGTTCGTTCCGCCGGCGCCCAAGCCGCGCAAGGGGTAGAAGGCAAGGCCAGGGCTTGGCCCTGGACCTCCTGTCTTGAGTGATGGGGTTCCAAGGGCCGTCGGCCCTTGGCGGGTCTGGGCGGAGCCCAGTCTTGCTTTTCGCGCCTACTTCAGGACCCGCCGCAGCCAGGCGCAGGCTTCGCGCATGGCTTCGGTGGCGGCGTCCACTTGGCCGACCCAGAACAGGAAGCCGTGGTTCATGCCGTCCCAGCGGGAGAGGTCCGTCGGCACGTGGGCTTCGAGCAGGCGTTCGGCGTAGCGCACGCCTTCGTCGCGCAGGGGGTCGTATTCGGCGACCTGGACCAGGGCGGGCGGGAGGGCGGAGAGGTCGGGGGCGATGAGCGGGGCGGCGTGGGGGTTGGTGGCTGCCGAGGGGTCGGCGTAGTGGGCCCAGAACCATTCCATGGTGGCGCGGGTCAGGCCGTAGCCGGTGGCGTTCTCGGCGTAGGATGGCATGTCGGACGAGCAGTGGGCCGTGGCCGGGTAGATCAGCAGTTGGCCGGCGAGTTTCGGGCCGCCTTCGTCGCGGATGCGCAGGGCGGTGACGGCGGCGAGGTTGCCGCCGGCGCTGTCGCCGGCGACGACGATGCGCGTGGGATCGCCGGCGATCTCGGCGGCGTGGTCGGCCACCCAGCGCGTGGCGGCGAGGCAATCGTCGGGGGCGGCGGGGAAGCGGTGCTCGGGGGCGAGGCGGTAGTCGACCGAGACGACCAGCACGCCGGCGCCGCCGCAGAGGTTGCGGCACATGCCGTCATGCGTGTCCAGGCTGCACAGCACGAAGCCGCTGCCGTGGAAGAACACGACGATGGGGAAGGGGCCGGTGCCTGCGGGGGTGTAGATGCGCAGCTTGAGCGCGCCGCCGGGGCCGTCGATCGTGCGTTCGGACACGTGGGCGATCGGGGCGGCTGGCGGCAGCACCTTGACCAGCGCCTCGTAGCGCGCCCTGGCGGCGGCGACCGGCAGGGTGTGGGTGCCGGGCAGGTGCGCCGCGCGGTCGAGGATGGCCTGGATCTGCGGGTCGACGGGCATCGCTGCCTCCTTCACCAAATCGTATAGCCGCCATCAATCAGAAGGCTCGCGCCGGTCATGTAGCGCGCGGCGTCGCTGGCCAAATACAGCGCGAGCGGGCCGAGGTCTTCCGGCTGGCCGGCGTCGCCCATCGGGACGCTGGCGCGGATGGTGTCGATCATCGCCGGGTTCTCGCGCGCCCAGCGGCGGTTCGGCTCGGTCATGAAGAAGCCGGGCAGGATGGCGTTCACGGTGATGCGGTGCGGCGCCCAGTCCGACGCGACGGCGCGGGTGAAGTGGATCACCGCGGCCTTCGCCGTTTCGTAGTGGCGCCCGCCGATGCCGCGGTTGGCGATGATGCCGCTCATCGAGGCGATGTTGATGACGCGCCCGCCTGTCGCCTCGCCCGCCTTCACCCGCGCGACCATCGCGCCGCCGACCAGCCTGGTGCAGAGGAAGGTGCTGGTCAGGTTCAGGTCCATCATCGCCTGCCAATCGGCCAGCGACTGCTCCTCGACCGGCACGTTGATGCGCCTTCCGCCGACATTGTTGATCAGGATGTCGATCGGGCCGAGCGCCAGCGCCGCCGTGCAGGCGCGCTCGCAGCCGTCCGGGGTTCCCGCGTCGCCCTCGATCGTCCAGCACTGGCGGCCACGGGCGCGGATCTCGGCGGCGGTGGCGGCCAGGCTGTCGGCGTCGCGGCCGACCATCACCACGTCGGCGCCGGCATCGGCCAGGGCCAACGCCATCTCCCGCCCGAGGCCGCGACTGCCGCCGGTGATGAACAGGCGCTTGCCGTCGAGGCGAAAGCGGTCGAGCACGGACATGGTGGAATCCTCCTGCCGGGCAATGGACCATCGCGGCAATTGACAAGCAAGGCTGGGCTCTGCCCAGACCCGCCAGGGGCCAAGCCCCTGGACCTTATCCATTTGAAAAGAAATGGGGATCAAAGGGCCGCCGGCCCTTTGCGGGTCCAGGGCGGAGCCCTGGCCTTGCTGCCTCACAGGTACGGCAGGAACAATCGCGCCACCGCGTCGCGCAGCCGCACCGGGACTGACCGGCCGAGGAAGTCTCCAAGCGTGGCTGGGCGGGTTGGCGTGGCGTCGATCAGGCCGTCGACGCGCGCGGTGATTTCGGGGTCTTGCAGTTCGACGTCGAGTTCGAAGTTCAGGCGCAGGCTGCGCATGTCCCAGTTGGCGCTGCCGATCAGGCACCAGGCGCGGTCGACCGTCATCAGCTTGGAGTGGTTGAAGGGGGGCGCGCTCCAGAGCACGCGGCAGCCTGCGCGCGCCAGGGCCAGGAGGCCGTCGCGCATGGCCCAGTCCAGCAGCAGGTAGTCGCTGCGCGCCGAGACGATGATTTCCACGCGGACCCCGCGCAGGGCGGCCAGGGCCAGCGTGGTGGCCAGCGCGTCGTCGGGCAGGAAGTAGGGCGTGACGATGCGGACGCGGTGTTGTGCGGCGGTGATGGCCGACATCATCAGCAGCTTGATGCGTTCAAGGTCGTGGTCCGGCCCGGAGGTCGCGACGCGGGCGAAGGCGTCGCCCTCGGGGGCGATGGTGGGGAACCACGTTTCGCCGCGCAGGGCCTCGCCGGTGGCAAACGCCCAGTCTTCGGCGAAGGCGGCCATCATCTGGCCGACGACCGGGCCGCGCACCCGGAAATGCGTGTCGCGGATGCCGCGCCTGCGGATGCCCAGGAAGTTACGCGGGCGGCCCGGGCGGCGGCGCGGCGGGCGCAGCGGGTGTTCCAGGTTCTCGTCGCCGATGTTCACCCCGCCGGTGAAGCCCAGCGTGCCGTCGACCACCATCAGCTTCTTGTGCGAGCGCAGGTTCAGCAGCGGCATGCGCCAGGGCAGGTGCGAGTGCAGGAAGCGCGCGGCCGGCACGCGCAGGCGGCGGAGATGGTGGTAGGCGCCGGAGTTGAAGTATCCGCCGCCGATGCCGTCGATCAGCACGCGCACCGCGACGCCGCGCGCGCGGGCGGCGGCCAGGGCGGCGATGAAGGTCCGGCCGATGCGGTCGTGGCGGAAGATGTAGGTGTCGAGCGCGATGCTGGTGCGCGCGCCCTCGATGGCGGCGAGCATGGCGGGATAGGTGGCATCGCCATGCAGCAGGGGGGCGATGTCGTTGCCGGCGAGCAGGGGGCGGCCGGAGATGCGCGTGGCGGCGCGGCCGAGCGGCATCAGGTGCGGCGGGTCGATGGCGCAGCAGGCGGGTTGGTCCGGCGCGGCGACCTGGCGGCGGCGCAAGCGCTGGCCGCGGCGCTCGATGCGGTTCACGCCGAGCACGAAATACAGCAGCGGCCCGCCGGGCGCGAGCCAGGACAGGCCGATCCAGGCCGAGGCGGACACCGGGCTGCGCCGCCGCAGCAGCACATGCACGGTGACCGCCGCGGCACCGAGCATCTGCAGAACCGCCAGCGCGCTCCAGAACAGGTCCCAGTCCGGCGTCACCCACCCCTGCCCTTGCGCCGCGCGCGGATCAGCCCTTGCGCACGTTCCAGAACAACGGCCGAGCAGCGCGCAGGATGCCGGTGACGTTGGCGCGGCGCGCCAGGGGGGAGCGCCACATGCCGGTCGGCACGAACGGGACCTCCTCCAGCGCCAGCACCTGCATCTCGCGGCCCAGGCGCTGCTGCGTCGGCAGGTCCGCGGCGGCGAACCAGGCGTCGCGCAGGGCTTCCATGCGGGGCGAGTTGTACCAGCCGAACCAGGCCTTCTCGCCCGTGCCCCACAGCGACGTGTAGACGGCCGGGTTGGAGGAGGTGAAGCCGCCGCCGGAGGTGCAGAAGATCGACCAGCCGCCCTTCTCCACCCCCTCGCGCGAGGCGCGGCGCTGGATGAGCGAGCCCCAGTCGGTGGCGACGAACTCCACGTTCAGGCCGAGCCGGTCGCACAGGGCGCGCGTGACCTGCGCGAGGGCGTTCAGGGTCGGGAAGTCGGTCGGCGCCATCAGCACCAGGCGCTCGCCGGCATAGCCGGATTCGGCGACGAGCTTCTTCGCCGCGGCGAGGTCGCGCGGGCCGGTGAGCTTCTCCATGCCGGCGCTGTTGGCCAGCGGGGTGCCGGGCGTCCAGATGCCGACCGGCTGGGTGGTGTAGGGGCTGTCCGGGCCCATCACGGCGGCGAGGTAGTCCTTCTGGTCGGCCACCGCGAGCAGCGCCTGGCGCAGCTTCACGGCGTTGAACGGCTTGTGCAGGTGGTTGAAGCGGACGATGCCGAGCTCGCCGAGCAGGTCGTTGTCGTCGACGGCCACGTCGCGGTTGCGCGACAGCACGGGCAGGAGGTCGGCCAGCGGGCGCTCCACCCAGTCCAGCTCGCCGGTTTGCAGCGCGGCGGCGGCGGTGGCGGGGTCGGGCATGATGATCCACTCGACGCGGTCGACATGCACGACCTTGGCGCCGGCCATGTTCGACGGCGCCTCGCTGCGCGGCACGTATTTGTCGAACTTCGCATAGGCGGCGCGCGAGCCGGAGACCCACTCGTCGCGCAGGAAGCGGAACGGGCCGCTGCCGACGTATTCGGTGATCTGCTGGAACGGGTCGGTGCGGGCGATGCGCTCGGGCATCATGTGGCAGTTGTTGGCCAGCGCCATCGGCAGCAGCGGGAACGGGGCCTTCAGGATGATCTCGAAGCCGCGGTCGCCGGTCGGGCGCATTTCCTGGAGCTGGGCGGCGATGCGCTGGCCCATGCCGTCGCGCCGCATCCAGCGGGCCAGGGAGGCGATGCAGTCGGTCGCGCGCACCGGCTCGCCGTCGTGGAACACCAGCCCGTCGCGCAGCGCCAGCCGCCAGGTGAGGCGGTCGTCGGAGGTGGTGGCGCCGGCCAGCATCTGCAGGCGGGGCATCAGGGCGGCGTCGAAGGTCCAGAGCTGGTCCCACACCATGTGGGCGTGGTTGGCGGCCACGGTCGCGGTGGTCCAGACCGGGTCGGCGTTGGCGAGGTTCGCCTGCGGCACGAATTTCAGCACCCGCGCGGCACCCTGGGCGCCCCCCTGGGCTATGGCCGGGCGCGGCAGCGCCCCCCCAGAGATGGCGAGTGCGGCGGCGCCGGCCAGAATACCCCTGCGTCTCATCCTGTGTCCCCCTGAAGCGCCCATCCGGGCGCGCGCCGCAGCGTAACGCAGCCCGGGCCGCCAAGGGAACGACGCGTATCGCCGGGGTTGGCGAACAGCGCCGCGCCGCGCATCCTCTCGCCGCGCCGGCACAGCGGCGCCAGCAACGGAGAACAGGCATGAAGTTCGTCGCACGCGCCCTGCAGGAAGCCGCCAAGGGGGCAGCCGGGGTCGCCGCCATGGTCGCCGCCGCGCTGCCGCTCCTGCCGGGGCAGGCCCTGGCCCAGGCCCAGGCGCAGGCCAATGTGCTGCGCGTCGTGCCGCATGCCGACCTCACCCAGCTCGATCCCGGCTGGGCGCCCATCGTGATCACCCGCCAGTACGGGCTGATGGTGTTCGAGCAGCTGTTCGCCTGGGACTCGAAGCTCGAGTCCAAGCCCCAGATGGTGGAAAGCTGGACCACCTCGCCCGACGGCCTGGTCTGGCGCTTCGTGCTGCGCGACGGGCTGAAGTTCCATGACGGCCAGCCCGTCACCACCGCGGACGTGGTCGCCTCGCTCAAGCGCTGGATGGGCCGCGACCTCGTCGGCACCAAGCTCGGCGCGTCCACCGCCGGCGTGGAGGCGGTCGATGCCAAGACCTTCGAGATCCGGCTCAACCGCCCCTACCCCGCGATGCTGTTCTCGCTCGGGTCCGGCGTCGCGCTGATCCCGGTGATCATGCGCGCCCGCGACATCGAGGCGGACGCCACCAAGCCGATCACCACCGCCATCGGCAGCGGGCCGTTCCGCTTCAACCATGCCGCCCGCGTTTCCGGCGCATTGACCGTGTTCGACCGCAACACCGACTACGTGCCGCGCAAGGAAGCGCCGGACGGCCTTTCCGGCGCGCGCCTGGCCAAGGTGGATCGCGTGGAATGGCGCGTGATCCCCGACGCCTCCACCGCCGCCGCCGCCCTGCAGGCCGGCGAGGTCGACATGTGGGAGCAGCCCGCGCTCGACCTGCTGCCGGTGCTGGAGCGCAACCGCAGCATCCGGCTGCAGAAGCTGACGGAGATGTCCAACCAGACGATCCTGCGGCCGAACTCGCTGCATCCGCCGTTCAACAACCCGAAGGCCCGCCTGGCGCTGGCCTACATCATCAACCAGGCCGACGTGATGGCCGCCGGCTTCGGCGACGAGAAATACTGGAAGGCCTGCAACTCCTACTACATCTGCGGCGGCCCCTACGGCACCACCGCCGGCGCCGAGGGCCTCGCCCCCGACCTCGCCAAGGCGCGCGCGCTGCTCGCCGAGGCCGGCTACAACGGCGAGAAGCTGACCTACATCGCCACCACCGAGATCGCCTGGATCGGCCGCCAGGCCGAGGTGATTGCCGATTCCATGCGCAAGGCCGGCATGAACATCGACCTGGTGATCGCCGACTGGGGCACCACCGCGGGCCGCCAGTCGAACAAGGGCACCCCGGCGCAGGGCGGCTGGCACCTGCTCAACACCGGCTCCTCCGGCCCCACCATGCATCATCCGCTGACCAACATCGGCACCAACATGGCCTGCGACGGCCGCAACTTCGCCGGCTGGCCGTGCGACGAGGAGGCCGAACGCCTGCGCCAGGCCTTCCTCGACGCCAATGACGCCGAGCGCCCCGCCGCCCTGGAGCGGTTGCACCGCCGCCTGGCCGAGGTCCAGCCCTATCGCGTGCTCGGCCAGTTCGACCAGCCGGTGGCCATGCGCACCAACGTGACGGGCATGCTCAGCGGCGCCGTCATGGTGTATTGGAACATCGGCAAGAACTGAGCGTCCCTCCAGCGCGGCTCACCCAAGGGCCGCGCTGGCCAACGGGCCAGGGAAGCGGGGGCCGCGCTACTTCGCCGCCACCGCCACCTGCGCCGCCGCGGGCCACAGCCGGCTGCGCATCCCCTGCGGCAGCAGGTCGGCCGGGTTGCCGGGCAGGCCGCCGCGGACCTGGAAGAAGTGCCGGCATACCGTCTCGATGCGGCGCACGAACTCCGTCAGGTCCGCTTCGCTGCGCACATAGGGCGTCTGCTTGGCCAGCGACGGGCTGTGGTAGTGCAGCGCGAAGGTGCGGCAGCCGCGCGCCATCATCGCGTCGATCAGCCGCACCTGTTCCTCCGCCGACACGCCTTCGGGCGTCAGCGTCACGGTGTTGGCGAGGTTCAGCCGCGCCAGCACGCCCGGCAGCCGCAGCCGTGCCGCCAGGCGATGCTGCAACAGCCCTTGGAGGCGGGGCGGCATCGGCGCCATCGCCCCGATCTGGCCGCGCGTCATCGGCACGGTCAGGATGCCGCCGGCCCCGGCGCGGTAGGGGAGGCATTCGGCGAAGCGGAAATCCGGCCCGCCGCGGGCGCGCAGGTCGGCGTTCGGCAGCAGGCTGAAATCCACCTGGAAGCCCAGCTCCGCCAGCAGGTCCATGGTGTTCGGCCCGACGCCGTAGCGCCCGGCGCGGAAGAACAGCGGTGTCACGCCGAAGCTGCGCTCGATCATCGCCACCAGGGCGCGCAGCTTCCGTTCCTCGAGGTCGCGCGGCAGGTTGCCGCCGAAGGAGTTGTATTCGGACACCGTCTCCTCGAAGGGCGGCGTCACCCAGGCATGCATGTGCGCGCCGATCACGCAGCCGTGGCGGTTGAGGATCTCGCGCAGCGGCTCGTAGCCCTCCGGCTGGGAGGCGATCGGATAGTCGACGACATACACGGGCCGCACGCCCCAGCCGTCGAAGATGTCCTGCGCCGGGGCCTGGCGCCGCATCGCGGACACCGCGGTCAGCGAGCGGTCGAAGCCCTGGCTCCAGTCGAACTCCGCCTCGGTGTCCACCACCACGTAGAGGGTCGGCGGATCGTCGTGCTCCACCGGCTGCGGCTGGAACAACGCGCCGTTGATGGTCGTCGCCGGCGCCTCCCGCCGCACGCGCCGCTCCGGGCGCACCATGCGCAGATGGGTCGTCGCGAAGCCGGCGGCGAAGCTGCGCGCCACCTCGCGCAGCCGCGGGCGCACCGGGGCCGGGAAGTCGTTGCGGTGGCGCAGCGCAATGCCCGCCTGCCCGGTGCGCAGGATCGACTGGATCATCCGCCACCAGGCCCGCCCGGTCACCTCGCGCATCCGCTCCCGCCGCGCGGGGCTCAGCGCCCGGCTGGCGGCGAAGGCCTCCATCAGCCGCGGCAGGAAGTCCGCCAGCCGGCGCGGCACCGCGTCGTCCGGGAAGGGCGCGCGGGAGATCAGGTATTCGGTCACCAGGTCGGCATCGGTTTCGCTGCCGGGGCCCAGCAGGCGCACATAGGCCTCGCGCAGCACCCGCGCGGTGCGCTCCAGCATCGTCGCGCGGCGGGTGCGCGTCAGGTTGGTGAGGTGCTTGCGGTAGATCATCAGGTGCTCCGGCAGCACCGAGATCCGCCCATGCCGCAGCATGCGGTGGGAGAAGTCGAAATCCTCCGCGTAGGTGAAGTCCTCGCGCAGGTAGGTGCCCATTTCCGCCACGGTCTCGGCACGGAACATCATCGAGGTGTGCCCGACCGGGTTGCCCAGGTGCAGCAGCCACTCGACGATCGCCGGGTCGGTGTCGCCGCCCTCGCGCGTGAAGGTGACGTTGCCATCCTCCAGCAGCGCCATCTCGGTGGCGACGATCACCGTGTCGGGGTGGCTGTCGAGGAAGGCCTTCTGGCGCGCGAAGCGCTGCGGCAGGCAGAAATCGTCGGCATCGGCGCGCGCGATGTAGCGCCCCCGCGCCTCCTGCAAGCCGTGGTTCAGCGTGCCGACGATGCCCAGGTTGCGCGGGTTGTCGATGATGCGCAGCCGCCGGTCGTCGATCCCGGCCAGGATCTCCCGCGTCTCGTCGGTGGAGCCGTCGTTGACGACAAGCAGCTCGAAATCCTCGAAGGTCTGTGCCAGCACGCTCTGCACGCTCTGACGGATGTAGGCCCGGGCGTTGTAGGCAGGCATCAGCACGCTGATCGGGGGAGCGGTGGTTGCCTGAGGCATGTCTTCCTGATCCTGTTGGCCTTGCAACACCACGACGCCGCAATTGCACCGTTGCGGCGCGGGTAGAAGCATTGTCGGGCATAAATGGTCAAGCAAGCCTTGCCAGGATGGCCCGGCCATCCGCTCCGGCGCCGATCAAGACCTGGCGAGGCCCGCCGCCCTGGACAGCGGCGCGGATGACACGCAGCCTTGCCGCAACCGAACCAGGGGCGAGGAACCAAGCATGACGCCGGATCGCATGAGCGTGATCGTCACGGGTGCCGCCAGCGGCATCGGGCTGGCGATGGCGACCGCCCTGGTCGCGCAGGGCCACCAGGTTACCGCGGCCGACCGCAACGCCGCCGCCCTGGACGCCCTGGCCGCCAGGCTCGCCCCCGGCGCGCTGCACCCGGTCGCCGCCGATTTCGCCCACCCGGACTCGTTCGCCCGGGTCGCGGCCGCGGCGCTGGTGCGGTTCGGCCGCATCGACGCGCTGGTGAACAATGCCGGCATCGGCCAGTACGCGGTGCGCGCCGACCAGCGCCGCAACCCGATCCGCTTCTGGGAAACCACGCCGGAGCAGTGGTGGACCTTCATGACCATCAACGGCGCCGGCCCGATCAACATGGCGCGCGCCGTGGTGCCGCACATGCTGGCAGCCGGGCGCGGGCGCATCATCAGCGTCACCACCAGCCTGGGCACCATGGTGCGCGCCGGGCACCTGCTCTACGGCTCGGCCAAGGCCGCCGCGGAATCGGCCATGGCGGTGCTGTCGGCCGACCTGGAAGGCACGGGCGTCACGTCCAACGTCCTGGTCCCCGGCGGCACCACCAACACCGCCCTGCTCGGCGACGGGTCCGGCGATCCCGCGCGGATGCTGCAGCCGGAGATCATGGTGCCGCCGCTGCTCTGGCTGCTGTCGGGCGAAGCGGCCAGCGTGAACGGCCGCCGCTTCGTGGCCGCCGACTGGGACACGGCGTTGCCACCGGCCCAGGCCGCGGAGAAGGCCGGCGCCCCGATCGCCTGGGGCGGCATCGCGCGCATGCCGATCGAGCCGAAGTAGCGCGGGGCGCGCCTCAGCTCTCCTCGGTCGCCAGCTGCTTGCGCTGCTTGTTGAACATCGGCAGCAGCGGTGAGACCAGCAGCAGCACCGCGAACAACAGGCACACCGCCGAGATCGGCCGCTCCAGGAAGGTCAGGAACTCGCCCTGGCTCAGGATCAGCGACTTGCGCAGGTTGTTCTCCAGCATCGGCCCGAGCACGAAGGCCAGCACCAGCGGCGCCGGCTCGTAGCCATACTTCTTCATCAGCCAGCCCAGCACGCCGAAGCCCAGCATCAGGTAGACGTCGAACACCTGGTTCGACACGCTGTACGCCCCGATCACGCAGAACAGCAGGATCATCGGGAACAGGATCTTGTAGGGCACCTTCAGCAACTGCACCCACAGCCCGATCAGCGGCATGTTCAGCACCAGCAACATGGCGTTGCCGATATACATGCTCGCCACCACGCCCCAGAACAGCTGCGGATTCTGCGTCATCATCAGCGGGCCGGGCTGCACGCCGTGCACGATGAACGCGCCCAGGAGCAGCGCCATCACCACGTTGGGCGGGATGCCCAGCGTCAGCAGCGGAATGAAGCCCGCGCCCGCCGCCGCGTTGTTCGCCGTCTCCGGCCCCGCCACGCCCTCGATCGCGCCCTTGCCGAAGCGCTCCGGCGTCTTGGAAAGCCGCTTCTCCATGGCATAGGACAGGAACGAGGAAATCACCGCGCCGCCGCCGGGCAGGATGCCGAGGAAGAAGCCCAGCACCGACCCGCGCGCGATCGGACCCGCGCTGCGCTTCCAGTCGTCGCGCGAGGGCATCAGCCCGTCGACGCGCGCCTGGAACACCTCGCGGTCGAGCCGCTGCTCCAGGTTGTGCAGGATCTCCGCGATCCCGAACAACCCCATCACGATCGGCACCAGGCCGAGCCCGTCGATCAGCTGCATCTGGTCGAAGGTCAGGCGCGGCATCGCGGTGATCGAATCGATCCCCACCAGCCCCAGCACCACGCCCAGGCACGCCATGATCAGCGCCTTGATGATCGAGCCCTGGCTCAGCCACACCAGGATCGTCAGCCCCAGCACCATCAGGCTGAAATACTCCGCCGGCCCGAACTTCACCGCCACGCGCGCCAGCGTCGGCGCCAGCAGCATCAGCCCGATCACCGCCAGCGTGCCGGCGATGAACGAGCCGATCGCCGCCATGCCGAGTGCCGGCCCGGCGCGGCCGTTGCGCGCCATCTGGTAGCCGTCCAGGCACGTCACCACGCTGGCCGCCTCGCCCGGGATGTTCACCAGGATCGAGGTGGTCGATCCGCCGTACATCGAGCCGTAGTAGATGCCCGCGAGCATGATGATCGCGGCCTCGGGCGTGATGTTGAAGGTGATCGGCAGCAGCAGCGACATCGCCGCCACCGGCCCGATCCCCGGCAGCACGCCGATCAGCGTGCCGATGAACACGCCTGCGAAGCAGAACAGCAGGTTCATCGGCTGGAGGGCAACGCCCAGGCCCAGCCACAGGCTGTTGAAAACGTCCATGCTGCGTCCTCAGTCCGGCCGGAACAGCGAACCGACCGGCAGCTGCGTGCCCAGCCAGGCCACGAACACCGCCCAGGCGCCGAAGGTGGTCAGCACCGAGCCCGCCAGCGCCACCCGCCAGCTCTGCGGCTCCACCGTCTTGAACAGCACCAGCAGCAGCACGAACGTGGTCAGGATGAAGCCCGTCGTCTCCACCAGCGCGGCGTAGAGCAGCATCAGCCCGACCACATAGAGTACCTTGCCCCAGCGCAGCCCGATGAACGGATCGGCCAGCCCATCGCCCGCCGCCGCCCTGGCCATCACGCTCTGCACCAGCAGCACGCCGGACAGCACCGTCATGATCGCCCCTGTCCAGAACAGGATGAACCCGGAGCCGGGGTCGCTCGCCCGGCCCAGCCCCAGCTCGCCTCCTTGCAACAGGATGAAGCCGGAAAGGCCGAGTGCGATCAGCGCGGTCAGCGTGTCGGCGCGCAGGCGCATGCTCAGGAGGTCTTCAGGCCGAGGCGCTCGATGAGCACCTTCTGCTCGGCGATCGTCTCGTTCACGAACGTGATGTAGTCCGCCGTGTTCTTGTAGCGCGGCGCCATGTCGAACTTGTCCAGCGTGGCCAGCACGCCGGGGTCCTGCATCGCCATGCGGAAGGCGTCGTTCAGCTTCTGCACCGCCACCGGGTTCATGTTGCGCGGCCCGGCGATGCCGAACGGCGAGTCGGAGACGATGTTGAAGCCAAGCTCCGTCAGCGTCGGCACCGCAGGCCACTTCTTGGTCCGCGCAGCCCCCCAGGTGCACAGCAGCCGCAGCTCGCCCGCATCGACCAGCGGGCCCCAGCCGGTCGAATCCGCGGTGGCGGAAACATGCCCGCCCATCACGGCCGCCGACGTCTCGGCCCCGCCGCGGAACGGCACCTGCGTCCACTTCACCCCGGCCGCGGCGGCGATCTGCTCCATCGTGATGTGCAGCGTGGTGCCGGCGCCGGGCGTGGCATAGGTGATCTTGCCGGGCTCGGCGCGCGCCGCCTCGATCAGGTCCTTGAAGGTCTGGAACTTCGAATCCTTCTTCACCACCACGCCGAAGGTGTAGCCGGTGAGGTTGCAGATGTAGGTGAAGTCCTTGGTCGGATCGAACGAGGTTTTCTGCATGTAGGGCAGGCGGAACATCGAGATCGGCATCTGCGCGATGGTGTAGCCGTCGCCGCGCGCCGTCGCCGCCATGGTGGCCGGGCCCAGCGTGCCGGCGGCACCGGGCTTGTTGTCGATCACGATCGGCTGGCCCAGGTGCTTGGCCGCCGCATCGGCCATCGCGCGCATCGACACGTCGGTGGAGCCGCCCGCCGGCCACGGCACGATCAGCGTCACCCCGCGCGCCGGCCACGCAGCCTGTGCATGGGCCTCGCCTGTCGCCGCGGCGGCAAGTGCGGTGCCTACCAGGGCACGGCGGGTCAACGGGCGGGTGGCGATCGGCATGATGGTTTCCTCCGGACGGATCGGCGAAGCAGGCAGGGCGGCGCCTGTATCACGCGCGCCGCGCCGGTTCAAACTCCGGCGCACTCCGTCCGCCTGCGTCACAGGCGGCGCGGCCGGGGCTGGAACTCGCGCCCGCCGCGGGCCATATCTGCGCTCGTCCAAGAAACGGGGAGGCACCAAGTGACCACATCAGCACGTCCGCGCCGCGGCCTGTCGCGCCGGGGCTTCGCCTCGGCCGGCCTGTCCGCCGCCGTGCTCGCCGGCAGCGCGCCCGCCGTGCGCGCCCAGTCGAGCTTCCCCAACCGCCCCGTCACGCTCATCGTGCCCTGGCCGGCCGGCGGCGCCACCGACCGCCACCTGCGCGTGCTCGCCGAAGCCGCCAGCAAGCATCTCGGCCAGCCGATCATCATCGACAACAAGCCCGGCGCCTCCGGCACGCTGGGTGCCGCCACCATGGCGGCCACGGCCCGGCCCGACGGCTACACCGTCGCGCAGATGCCGATCACCATGTTCCGCCTGCCCTACATGCAGAAGGTCTCGTTCGACCCGACGAAGGATTTCACCTTCGTCATCCATGTCTCCGGCTACACCTTCGGCACCGCGGTCAAGGCCGACGCGCCGTGGAAGAACTGGCAGGAGTTCCTCGCCTACGCCAAGGCCAACCCCGGCAAGATCCGCTACTCGACGCCCGGCGCCGGCACCACGCTGCACATCACCATGGAACAGGTGGCGCTGCAGGAAGGGATCAAGTGGACCCAGGTCCCGTTCCGGGGCGAGGCGGAATCCACCGCCGCCCTGCTCGGCGGCCATGTCGAGGCGGCCGCCTCCGGTGCCGGGCTCGGCCCGCTGGTCGATGCCAAGGAGGTGCGCATGTTGGTCATGTGGACCCCGGAACGCTCGCCGCGCTTCCCCGGCGTGCCCACGCTGGTGGAGACCGGCCAGCGCATCGTCTCCACCTCGCCCTACGGAATCGCCGGGCCCAAGGGCATCGACCCGCGCAACGTCCAGATCCTGCACGACGCCTTCAAGAAGGGCATGGAGGAGCCGATGCACCGCAAGGTGCTGGAGGATCTCTCCCAGCCCTTCCTCTACCTCGACAGCGCCGGCTACCAGAAATACGCGATGGAGCTGATCGCCGAGCAGAAGGACCTGATCCAGAAGCTCGGCCTCGGCGCCAAATAGCCCGCGGGCCGGCATGAAGCGGGGGCGGGTCCAGCGGGCCCGCCCCCTTTCGCATCCGTCCCGCGCCGGATCAGCCGCGCCCCATCATCCGCGCAGGCGCCGCCGCACGACCCCCAGCCCCAGCAGCCCCAGGCCCAGCAGCGTCAGCGACGCCGGCTCGGGCGTTGCCGTCGGGTCGCCGATGCCGCCGCCGCCGGTCGAGGTCGCGGCCACGAGACCGCCGATGAACACGCCGCTGTCGAAGATCGAATCGCTGGTGTCGGCCACCGCGATCAGGATCGAGTGTGTCGCGAGCGACATGTCCAGCAGCCCCGTCACCGTGAAGGTCTGCGTCAGCCCGTTGTACTCGATGCCATAGGGGTCGCTGGCCACCGGGTTGCTGATGAAGTTGGTGGGGTTGCCCGGCGTGTTGCTGATCAGCTCGCCGCTCGGGAACACCGCGTAGTTCACGCCGTCGACGAAGAACCCGAAGATGTCCGTGACGCTCTGCGTCGGGAACTCGTCCGTGCCGAACACGAACTGCGCCTGCACCGAGTTGCCGGAATCCACCGTGAAGCTGAAGCCCAGGGCGTTCGCGTCATTGGTGGTCGTGCCCGACAGCGCCGACAGCGCGGCGTTCCCGCCCGTGCCGGGGAAGACCGGGTTGAACTGGTTCACCGTGTTGGTCAGCGGCAGGTTCGCCGTCCCGGAGGTCAGCACGATGCCGTCCGGCAGCGTCAGCGTCGGCCCGGCCCCGGTTCCGTGCACCAGGTTGAACCCGGTGTAGGTGCCCGACTGCGCGGCCGACAGGCTGCCCTGGAACGTCTCGCTGCCGGCGACCACGTTGATCCCCGACACCGGCGCCAGCAGGGCCGGGATCAACACCGACGCCGCATCGCCGGTGGTGACCGTATCGATCGTCAGCGCCGCCGCCTGGTGCGGCATTGCAACAATTGCCCCGACGAGCAGCGGGACGAACACCCCAGCCACCCCGCCGCCAGCCCGACCTGAAATGCGTGCCATCCATCCGCCTCCATCGGGAGAACCATTCTCCTCGTGTGGCGGCCAAGCAACATCCAAGCCAGAATCAAGAAACTCTGGATATCAACCTGTTCCGTGTATGCACTGCACGCTGCATACCAACGATGAAAGAAATCCCGACACGCCTCAGCCGACGGGATCCAGCACCACTACCGGAATCTCCCGCCCGACCGCCTTGCGCTGGTAGTCGCCATAGGGCGGCCAGAACCCCAGCGCCACCTGCCACAGCCGCGCCCGCTCCTCGCCCGAGGCGGTCCTCGCCCGGACTGCCATCGTCTTCGTGCCGACCTGGATCTCGGCCAGCGGATGGGCCAGCAGGTTCTTGTACCAGCCGGGATGCTCCGGCGCGCCGCCCTTCGAGGCCACGATCACATAGGCGCCATCCACCTCGCCATAATACAGCGGGAAGATGAACCGCTCCCCGCTTTTGCGCCCGGTCGTCACCAGCAGCAGCGAGGGCACCACCAGCCCCGGCACGTTCGACTGGTACATGTGCCCGTCCGTCCCCCCGCTCTCCCGGTAGCGGCGCACATGGTCGATCATCCATTGCGGCATGTTGGGCGCCAGCTTCGCGTCGGTCATCGCAAGTCCTCCCGGTGAGCGCGATCATGTGCGCGAGCGCATTGTGGTGCGCCCCGCACCGATCCGCTAGGTTCACGCCGCAGCACCCTCTTGCGCATGGAGACCGGAACAGATGTCGCGCCCGGACAGCCCGCCGCGATGAGCGACCAGGCCTCGCAGGACGAGGGCATCTGGCCCAACGACGTGCTCGCGCGCGGCACCTCGCTGAACGGCTACCGCATCGTGCGCCTGCTCGGCCGCGGCGGCTTCGGCGTCACCTACCTGGTCGAGGATGCGCTGGGCCAGCTCTTCGCGCTCAAGGAATACTTCCCCCGCCAGTTCGCCGTCCGCCACGGCACCCAGGTCCACGCCGCGACCGGCGAGGACGCGAAGGTTTTCGACGACTGCCGCAGCCGCTTCGTCTACGAGGCCCGCGCCCTGGTCGGCCTCGGCCGCACCCGCGCCAACCACGACATCGTCCGCGTCCAGACCTTCTTCGAGGCGAACGGCACCGCCTACATGGTCATGGAATACATCGTCGGGCGCACGCTGCAGGCCACGCTGCGCGACCACCCGGGCGGCATGCCCGAGGAGGATGTGCGCCGCATCCTCTGCGGCACGCTGGCGGGCCTGGCCGTGGTGCACGAGGCCGGCATCATGCACCGCGACATCAAGCCCGCGAACATCCTGCTGCGCGACGGCATCCACCCGGTGCTGATCGACTTCGGCTCCAGCCGCGAGGCCAGCAGCCAGCAGACCCAGGGCTTCACCCAGATCTTCTCCGGCGGCTACGCGCCCCCCGAACAGATCCTCGGCACCCGCCAGGGCCCGTTCTCCGACCTCTACGCCGTCGGCGTGGTGGGCTACGAGGCGATCGGCGGCAAGGTCACCGACGCCGTCACCCGCCAGCACGCCGCCTCCACCCGCGCGCCGAACCCGATGCCCCCGGCCAGCCAGCGCGGCGCCGGGCGCTATGACCCCGCCCTGCTCGCCGTGATCGACGCGGCCCTGGCGCTGGACCCCAACGACCGCCCCGCCTCCGCCGACGCCATGGCCCGCATGGTGCGCGAGGCCCATACGCCCGACCCGCCGGCCAGCCGCCCCGCCCCGCCCGCCGCGCCCTCCGCCGCGCCACCCCGAAGGCA
>CAMDGX010000073.1 GCA_945897825.1 Asaia bogorensis
CCACGGTCGGCATGAAGGGCGGGTTGGTCTCGGCGAAGCGGGCGCGGGCCTGGGCGACCTTGCCGGTGGCGGCGAGCAGGGCATCGACGGGCGTGGCGCGCAGCCGGTCGAGCAAATCGGGCGCGTCGGGGTCGAGCCCGGCGGCGCGCAGCACCTCGGCGCCGATTGCCTCGCCCTCGGCGCGGGTCAGCGGATCGCGCCCGAAGCCGCCGGATTGCAGGATGGCGCGGTGGAACAACGGGCGGGCGCGCGGGTCGATGATCAGCCGCCCGATATTCGCCGCCCCCGCCGACTGGCCCATCAGCGTCACGCAGCCCGGGTCGCCGCCGAACGACGCGATGTTCGCCTGCACCCAGCGCAGCGCCTCGACCTGGTCCAGCGTGCCCAGGTCGTCCGCCGGCAGTGCCGGATGCTTGAGGTAGCCGAGCGCGCCGAGCCGGTAGTTCACGCCGACCACCACCATGTCGCCCTCGCGCGCCAACCGCGCCCCGTCGTACCAGTCCAGCGACCCCGCCCCGCTGACCCAGGCGCCGCCATGCAGCCACACCAGCACCGGCCGCTTCAGCGCGTCGGGCGACGGCGTCCAGATGGTCAGCGTCAGGCAATCCTCATCCATCGGCAGCTTGTAGTCGCCCATCGCCGGCGCCAGGCGGGACGGCGTCTGCGGCGCGATCGGGCCATGCTTCGTGGCGTCACGCGTGCCGGGCCACGGCGCGGCTGGCGCGGGTGCCGCGAAGCGCAGCATCCCCACCGGCGGCTGCGCATACGGCACGGCGCGGAACGTCGCGACGCCCTGGTCGGTCAGCCCCTGGAGGGCACCGAGCGTGGTGTGGGCGATGGGCATGCGGCCTCCTGCGATCTAAACGCCGAGGGTACGGTGCGCCAGCTCCGGGTCTTCGTCCAGCGCCGCCGGCGTGCCGGTCCAGACGGTGCGGCCCTTCTCGATGATCGTCATGCGGTCCGCGAGCCGGCGCAGCGCCGCGAGGTGCTTGTCGACGATCAGGATCGACTGCCCCTCGGCCTTCAGCCGCGCCAGGCACGCCCAGATCTCGGCGCGGATCAGCGGCGCCAGCCCCTCGGTCGCCTCGTCCAGCACCAGCAGGCGCGGATTGGTCATCAGCGCGCGCCCGATCGCCAGCATCTGCTGCTCGCCGCCGGACAGCGTCGCGGCACTCTGCCCGGACCGCTCGGCCAGGCGCGGGAACAGCGCCTCGATCCCGGCCACGTTCCATGCCCCCGGCCGCGAGGTCGCCACCAGGTTCTCGCGCACCGACAGCGTCGGGAACACCTGCCGCCCCTCCGGCACCAGCCCGATGCCCAGCCGCGCGATGGCATGGGATGGCAGGCGCGTGAGGTCGCGCCCGAGGAAGCTCAGCTCCCCTGCCCCGCGCAGCAGCCCGAGCAGGCAGCGGATCGTGGTCGTCTTGCCCATGCCGTTGCGGCCCATGAGGCTGACGACCTCGCCCTCGGCGACATCGAGGTCGATGCCGTGCAGCACCTGGCTCGACCCGTAGGCGGCATGCAGGCCCAGCACCCGCAGCATCACGGCGTGCCCAGATAGGCATCGCGCACCGCCGCGTCGGCGCGGATGGCACCCGGAAGGCCGGAGGCGATCACTGCCCCGTTCTGCAGAACGGTGAGGCGGTCGGCCAGCGCGAACACCGCGTCCATGTCGTGCTCCACCAGCAGGATCGCTACCTCGCCCTTCAGCGACAGCAACAGCGCGGTCATCGCCGCGGATTCGGTGGACCCGAGCCCGGCCATCGGCTCGTCGAGCAGCAGCAGCCGCGGATGCGTCGCCAGCGCCATCGCCAGTTCCAGCTGCCGCCGCTCGCCATGGCTCAAATCCGCCGCCATTACCGACGCCCGCTCCGCCAGCCCCACCCGCTCCAGCATCGCCAGCGCCGGCCCCGCCAGCCCGGCATCATCCGCCGCCGCGCGCCAGAACCGGAACGAATGTCCCTGCCGCACCTGCTCCACCAGCGCCACGTTGGCCAGCGCCGTCGCCTGCATCAGCACCTGGGTGATCTGGAACGACCGCGTCATCCCCGCCCGCACCCGCGCCGCCACCGGCAGCGCCGTGATGTCGGTGCCCGCCAGCCGGATGCGCCCGGCATCGGGGCGCACCTCGCCGGCGATCTGCGCGATGGCCGTCGTCTTGCCTGCCCCGTTCGGCCCGATCAGCGCATGGATCTCCCCGGCCGCCACATCGAGGTCGAGCCCGTCGGTCGCCACCAGCCCGCCGAAGCGCTTGCACAGCCCGCGCACTTCCAGCAGCGCGCTCATTTGCCGCCCAGCGCTCCCCACAGCCCGCGCCGCGCCAGCAGCACCACGGCGACCAGGATCGGCCCGAGCACGATCTGCCAATGCTCCGTCCATTGCGCCAGCAGGCTGTGCAGCAACACCATCGCCGCCGCCCCGAACACCGCGCCCCACAGCGAGCCGAGCCCACCCAGCACCACCATCACCATCAACTCGCCGGACATCGTCCAGTGCAACAGATCGGGGCTGGCGAAGCGGAACAGGTTCACATGCAGCGCGCCCGCCAACCCGGCGATCGCCGCGGCAATCACGAAGGCCGCCAGCTTGTAGGGATACGGCGCGAGCCCCATCGCCATCATCCGCCGCTCGTTCTGGCGGATGCCGTCCAGCACCGCGCCGAACCGGCTCGCCGCGATCCGCCGCAACAGCAGCAGCACCAGCACCAGCGCCACCACGCACACATAGTAGAACGCCACGTCGTCGCGCGGCGCGATGCCGGGCAGCGCATTGCGCCGGCGCATGGAAAGCCCGTCATCGCCGCCATAGGCCTTCAGCGCGATGAACAGGAAGAAGAACATCTGCGCGAAGGCCAGCGTGATCATGATGAACGAAATGCCGGAGGTCCGCAGGCACAGCGCCCCGATCCCCGCCGCCAGCACCGCCGGGACCAGAATCGCCATCGGCCAGGCGAACCACGCCTGCGTCGCGAACCACGGCAAATCCGCCTGGTGGAACGCCAGGATGCCGACGGTATAGCCCCCGAGCCCCAGCCACGCCGCATGCCCGAAGCTCGGCAACCCCGTCCGCCCCATCAGCAAATCGAGCGAGGCCGCCGCGATGCCCATGATCGCGATCTGGCTGCCGAGCGTGACGAGATCCGGCCGCGCCATCGCCGCCGCGATCGCGGGCAATGCCGCGAACAGCGCCGCCGCGATGCCCAAAACAGCAACCTGCCGCGGCGATTCACGCATGCGCGGGAAACAGCCCGCGCGGCCGCCACAGCAGCACGACAGCCATCAGGATGAAGATCGCCATCGACGACAGCCCCGCCCCCAGCGCATCCGCATCGACCGCCGGCATCACCGCGCGCAGCGACGTCGGCAAATACGCGCGGCTCAGCGTGTCGACCATCCCCACCAGCAGCGCGCCGGCCAGCGCCCCGCGCACCGAACCCAACCCGCCAATGACAATCACCACGAACGTCGTGATCAGGATGCGCTCCCCCATCCCCACCTGCACCGCCAGCAACGGCCCGGTCAGCGCCCCGGCCAGCCCCGCCAGCAGCGCGCCCAACCCGAACACCACCGTGAACAGCAACCCGATGCGGACCCCCAGCGCGCCCACCAGTTCCCGGTGCGTCGCCCCCGCCCGCACCAGCATCCCGATCCGCGTATGCGCGATCAGCAGATACAGCCCGCCCGCCACCGCCAGCCCGGTGGCGATGATCGCCAGCCGATACACCGGATACGGCACCCCCGGCACAATCTCCACCGACCCCGACAGCCACGAAGGCGGCCCAGCCATCAGCGGCTGCCGCCCGAACAGCATCGCCACCGCCTCGTTGCTGAACAAAATCACCCCGAACGTCGCCAGCACCTGGTCCAGATGATCGCGCGCATACAGCCTGCGCAGGATCGCCGCCTCCAGCGCCATGCCCAGCACCGAAGCCGCCACCAACCCCGCCGCCAGCCCCGCGATGAACGAGCCCGTCTGCTGCGTCACCCACGCGGCGGCATAGGCGCCAATCATGTACAGCGAGCCGTGGGCGAGGTTGATCAGGCCCATGATGCCGAACACCAGCGTCAGCCCGGCCGCCATCAGGAACAGCATCACGCCGAACTGCAGGCCGTTCAGGAGCTGTTCGAGAAGAAGGATCATCAAGGAAGAGTCTTCTTTTTGTGAACAAAAAGAAGCAAAAAAACTTCATCCATAGCCAACATTAACGCCCGGCTTAAATGGATAAAAGTTTTTTGCTTCTTTTTTTCAAAAAAGAAGCGCTTGCCTTAGAGCTTGCACTGCTCCGCATACGCATCGCCACGATCCGCCAACACGCGCCCCTGGGTCTTGAGGAACAGCTTGCCGTCCGCCCCACGCTCCGGCCGGATCGCGTACCAATCCTGCACCGGATGCTGGTTCGGCCCGAACTTGAACTTCCCCCGCGTCGCCTGGAAATTCGCCTTCAGCATCTCGCGCCGGAATGCCTCGGTGTCGTCAACCTTGCCGCCGGTGCCCTTCAGCGCGGCGGCGATGGCGAGCGCGGTGTCGAAGCCCTGGCTGGCGTAGTAGGTCGGCATCCGGTTGTACTTGGCCTGGAAATCGGCCACGAACTTCTTCGACACCGGATTGTCGAAGTCGCTGTTCCACTGCGCGGACACCTCGATCCCCAGCGCCGCGTCGCCGACCGCGTTCAGCGTGGTGGAATCGAGCGACGGCGACGAGACCACCATCGGGATCTTCCCGCCCAGCCCCGCCTGCTGGTACTGGCGGATGAAGGCGATGCCGAGCCCACCGGGATGGAACTGGAACACCGCGTCGGGATTGGCCGCGCGGATCTGCGCCATCTCCGGCGCGTAGTCGGTCTGGTCGAGGCGGGTATAGACCTCGCCTGCGATCTGCCCCTTGAAGAAGCGCTTGAAGCCGTTGATCGCATCGCGCCCCGCCGGATAGTTCGGCGCCAGCACGAACACCTTCTTGTGCCCGAGCCGGTTGGCATTCTCGCCGGCGCTCTCATGCAGCGTGTCGTTCTGCCACGAGACCACGTAGTAGTTGCGGTGGCAGCCCTTGCCGGCCAGCGACGACGGCCCGGCATTGGCGCTGACATAGATCGCGCCTTCGTCCAGGATATCCGGCGCCACCGCCTCCATCACGTTGCTGAACACCACGCCGGTGAACAGTTTGATCTTCTCGGTCTTGAGGAACCGGTCGACGATCTGCTTGCCCTGCGCCGGCTTCAGCCCGTCATCCTCCACCATCACCTGCACCTTGGCGCCGCCGAGCATGTCGTTCTCGACAGCGAGCAGGAAGGCGTCGCGGATATCCGCGCCCAGGTAGCCGCCCGGGCCAGACAGCGTGGTGACGAAGCCGATCTTCAGCGGCGCAGCCTGCGCCCGCAGGATCGACGGGGCGGCAAGCGTGGCGGCGGCGGCGAGGGCGGCGCGGCGGGTGATGACGGACATGGGCTTCCCTGCGACTGAGGTTTTCAGGCGTTATAGCGGCACGGCGCAGCGAGGCAAGAAAGTGCGTTCTTTTTTGAAAAAAAGAACCAAAAAACTTCTCTCCATTAGCACCGGGAATGGGGTCCAGCGCGGCTGCCAATGGATGAAAGTCTTTTTGCTTCTTTTTCTACAGAAAAAGAAGATTCTTCCTTACGGCAGCTTCACATCATGCCTCGGCGCATGCCAGTTCGCCGCCGCCGCCTCCGCCCGCGTCACATCCTCCGCCAGCAGCAACCCGGCGCGGCACAACCCCGACGCGGCCGAGGTAATGGCCGCCACATAGGCGTCCCGGTCCGGATAGCGCTCGGCGACGGCGGGGCGCGGGTCGCCGGTCTGCCCGCGTTCCTCGGGCGTGTCGGCGAAGGGGATCATGCTGCCGCTGAATTCGTGCATCGCGCCATGCCCGAAGCCGCGCGCGCGCAGGTTCCAGCCGGTGTAGGTGCCCAGCGGGGCGGCGACCATCGGCGCGCGCACGCCGGCGATCTCGTTGCCGTCGCCATCCACGTCCGGCACCAGCACGGCGTAGTGCTGCGAGGCGTCGATCCGCGGCGGCTCGCGCAGGATGCCGCGCTCCACCTCCGGCCCCCAGTCGATCGCCGGCAGGTCGCTCGCCTCGCGCGGCAGGGCGATGCCGGGGATCGCCGGGAACTGCCGCCGCCACTGATCGGCGGACACCAGCGTGCCGTCGGCCAGCGTCGGGATGCGGCTGTCCGGCGGGGGCGTGCCGTCGGTCACCCAGCGGTCGAGCATGTCCAGCGTGGCGCGGAACAGCGCCGAGGTCGCGACATTGTTCATCAGGTTCTGGCAGATGCCGCGCTGCGGCGCGCCCATCAGCGGGTCGGAATTGTGCTGGCTGCCGGACCACAGGAAGATCCGCACCGTCGGCGGGATCGCCAGGTCGCGCCCGCGCGTGTCGGTGTGCACCAGCGAGCCGCGGCGCTGCCAGTATTCGGTGCTGGTTTGCGTGTGGATCACCAGCGGGTCCGTGTCCGGCCGCTTGAGGATGGCGTCGGTGCGGCCGGTGATGTGGTCGGTGGTCTCCGCGTAGGCGAAGGGGAAGCGGTCGGCCGGCTTGTGGTGCACCTCGTATTGCTGCCCGGCGGCATCGGTGAGGTTGGCGAAGCGGCTGGTATCGAGCCGCCCGGCGCCGGCCACGTGCGGCAGCAGCCCGTCGAACACGCGCCGTCCTTCGCTGTCCGCGTTGAAGCCGTGGTGGATGAAGTCGCGGATCGCCCGCCCGGTCTGCGAGCGCCCCCAGCCATAGGCGCGCTCGATCCCGGGCAGGGGCGTCGCGGGATCGTGGCGCAGATGGCTGACCAGGTCGCGCACCGCCGCATGGCCGAGGCCGAGCACCAGCGGCGCCTCGGCCTCATAGATCAGCTCGTAGATCCAGCCGGGCTGGAAGCCGCCCGGCAGATGGATGCTCTCCCGGCACGGCACGATCGCCCGCTCCGCCCCCTGCGCGTCCTGCCCGGCGCCGCCTTGCGTGCGCGCGAAGCACCAGGCCGAGGGATGCAGCGTCTCGGCCGGGCTGCCGGGGTAGCGGCGGCGGGTGAGCGAGGCCTTCGTGGTGTCGAGCGACACGGCGGGATGGCTGCGCGTGGACGGCCAGCCGGAGAGCGGCATGGTGTCGCAGTTGGGCCGGCCGATGATCTCGGTGCGGACCTTCCCGCGCACCGGCGCGCCGTTCTCCTGCGCAACCGGCAGATCGAGCAGCATCCGCCCATCGCCCGCCAGCAGGTCGCCCTGCCAGGCGCCGAAGACGATGCTGTAGCCGCGGCGCATCAGGAAGCCGTTGCCGGCATGGGCGGAGGTCGCGGGGTCGTTGCTGTGCGGCGCGTCGTTGAAGAACTGCAGCGCGCGCTTGTTGCCGCGGTTGCCCCAGTCGAAGAAGATGCGCTTGTTGCCGCGCGCCATGTCGACCGGCTTGAGGATGAACACGTCGGCGGCGTAGCGCACCACGCCATCGGCGGCGGCAAGGTCGATATCGACGATCGGCCGCTGGCCCGATGCCCTCGGATCGACGGCGCCGTGGAAGCGGCCCTTCAGCACCTCGTAGGCGCCCACCTCGCCGAAGGACGTTCCGGCGGCGAAGCTGCGGCGTTCGGTGATGTCGAGCGTCATGGCGGGAGTCCTCCGGGTGCGAAGGCTGGCACCGGTGCGCCCGGAGGGGAAGGGGGCGCTACTTCAGGCGTCGCGTCCAGTCGGCGAGCTTGGCGAGCATGGTCTCGACGAACTTGCGGGTGGCTTCGTCGGTGATGTTGGCCTCGGCGTCCAGGCGCTGGGCGGCGTTGCCGACGGCGACGACGGGTTGGACGAGAACGAGGCCATTCACGTTGGCCAGGATCTGGCGCAGATGGGCCTGGCCGCGGATGGTGCCGGTGGCGCCGGGGCTGGTGCCGAAGACGGCGATCGGCTTGCCGTCGAGCGGCTGGCTCGGCGGGCGGCTGGCCCAGTCGATGGCGTTCTTCAGCACGCCGGAGACCGAGGCGTTGTATTCCGGCGAGGCGATCAGCAGGGCATCGGCGGCGCGGATCTGCTCGCGCAGGGCGGTCACGGAAGCGGGCATGCCGGCGGCCTCGACATCGCCGTCGTAGAACGGCAGCTCACGGATGCTGGCGATCTCGATGGTCATGCCGGCGGGCGCCAGCTTCTGTGCTGCGCGCAGCAGCAGGGTGTTCCAGCTGTCGCGGCGCAGGCTGCCGGAAATGCCCAGCACGCGGATGGTCTCGGTCATGGTGGCCCCTTGGTTCCTTGGTTGCGGGGCATGTGGCGGGGTGGGCGGGGGAAGTCAATTCGGCCGGGCACTCAGGCGCGGGCGCGTTTCAGGGCCGGGTGGACGGTCTTGTCGATGATCGAGCCGGAGCCGATGACCTGGGCGGAGGAGCCGACGATCAGCGGGTCGGGGCCGGTGACGAGGCCGTGGTCCTTGTTGGCGTAGGGCAGGCTTGTGAGGAAGTATTGCAGGCTGTTCAGGCGGGCGCGGCGCTTGTCGTCGGACTTGATGACGGTCCAGGGCGCATCGGCGGTGTCGGTGTAGAAGAACATCGCCTCCTTGGCCTCGGTGTAGTCGTCCCACTTGTCCAGCGAGGCGCGGTCGATGGGCGAGAGCTTCCATTGCTTCAGCGCGTCGGTCTCGCGCGCCTCGAAGCGCTTGCGCTGTTCGTCGCGGCTGACGGAGAACCAGAACTTGAACAGGCGGATGCCGGAGCGGGTGATCATGCGCTCGAACTCCGGGCACTGGCGCATGAACTCCAGGTATTCGGTGGGCGTGCAGAAGCCCATGACGCGCTCGACGCCGGCACGGTTGTACCAGGAGCGGTCGAACATCACGATCTCGCCGGCCGAGGGGAGGTGGGCGATGTAGCGCTGGAAGAACCACTGGGTGCGCTCGCGGTCGGTGGGCTTCTGCAGGGCGACCACGCGGGCGGTGCGCGGGTTCATGTGCTCCATGTAGCGCTTGATCGTGCCGCCCTTGCCGGCGGCGTCGCGGCCTTCGAACAGGATAACGATGCGTTCGCCGGTCTGCTCCACCCAGCGCTGGGCCTTCAGCAGCTCGCGCTGGAGGTCGAGCATGTGGTGCTCGTAGACGTTGGCGCGCATGCGGGTGGCGTAGGGGTATTCGCCGGTTTCGAACAGGCGGTGGATGGCCGCCGGGTCGCGCTTCATTTCGGCGATGCGATGCAGCGCGGCGGCGGGGTCGGGGGTGGGCGGTTCTTCGATGGTCGCCGGGGCCGGGGGAGGTTCGGCCAGGAGCGGCTCGACGGGCGGTTCGGGGGCGGCAGGCGCGGTGGCGGCGGCCGGTTCGATCGCCTGCTGGGGTGCCGGTTCGATCGCCTGGTCGATCGCTTGATCGGGGGCCGGACCCGTCGGGCCGTTGGGCTTGGGGCCGTTGCCGCGGGCGGGGGTCGCGCGTGCCATCGTCAGGTTCCGTTGCAGTTTTGTTGCAGGCACGATGCGCCCCGCCCCCGGCCCCGCCATTGACCCAGGTCAAGGCCGGGCTTGATCAGGATTCCAGCAGGTCGGCCAGGGCGAGGGCGACGACGCGGGTGGCGGCGTGGAGGTCGGACGGGCGGACGCGTTCGTCGGCGCGGTGGGCGTTGGCTTCCTCGATGCTGCGCGGGCCGGCGCCGTAGAGGACGATGGGGATGCCGGCGGCGGCGTAGTGGCGGGCGTCGGTGTAGAGGGGGACGCCGCCGGCGGTGACTTCGGTTTGCAGTTCGGCGCTGGCGTGGCGGCAGAGGATGGCGGTGAAGGCGGCGGCTGCGGGCGTGGGGGTCAGGGGGGTGGCGAGGAGGATGCGGCGGATGGACAGGCCGGCTTGCGGGTGGGCGGCGGCGGCGGTTTCGATGAGGGTGCGGAGTTCCTGTTCGACGGAGGCGGGGGATTCGTCGGGGGTGATGCGGCGGTCGAGGCGCATGGTGACGCGGTCGGGGACGACGTTGGTGTTGATGCCGCCCTCGATGAGGCCGACGGTGAGCTGGGGGGCGCCGATGCCGGGGGTTTTGGAGACGCGGTCGGCCAGGGTGGGGCGCCAGGCGTAGAGGGCGGAGAGGATGGCGGTGGCGGCTTCCAGGGCGTCGATGCCGGTGTACGGCTTGGCGGCGTGGGCGGAGCGGCCGGTGACCTCGACCTCGAGGTGCAGGCAGCCGTTGTGGGCTTCGACGACCTGGTAGGAGAAGCCGGCGGCCAGCGCCATGTCGGGCTTGGAGATGCCCTGTTCGAGCAGGTATTGCGGGCCGATTTCGCCGCCGGTTTCCTCGTCGTAGGTGACGTGGAGCTCGATGGTGCCGTTCTGGAGGCCGGCTTCGCGCAGGGCGAGCATGGCGTGGGCGTAGGTGGCGATGTCGGACTTCGAGACCGCCGCGCCGCGGCCGTACATCCAGCCGTCGCGGATTTCGGCACCGTAGGGGTCGGTGGTCCAGCCGGTGCCGGGGGGGACGACGTCGCCGTGGGCGTTCAGCGCGATGGTGGGGCCCGGGCCGTAGCGGTGGCGGGCGACGAGGTTGGTGGCGGAGATCATGCCGTGGCGGCGGGCGAGTTCCGTCGGGACCTTGTGGCGCTCGACGGTGAGGCCTGCGTGTTCCAGGAGGGTGGCGGTCAGCTCGGCGTGGCGGGCGCAGTCGCCGGGGGGGTTGTCGGAGGGTTCGCGGACCAGGGCGGCGAGGAGGTCGGTCTGCTGCTGTTCACTGGCGGCGAGATGGGCGCGCAGGGCGGTGCGGTCGGTGGGCATCTGGGTTCCTCCGGCTTGTTCCGCGTGGTGGCGCGTGCCGGGGGGGAAGTCAACGGCCGGAGGGGTGGGGTGTCGGTGAAGGGCAGCAAGCAAGAAGAAGATTCAACACGGAGGCACGGAGATGGGGAGAAGCAAGGCAAGGGAGAAGCAAGGAAGATGGATTTCAGGGTCAGGCAACCTGTGGGCGCGCGGACGCGCACCCCTTTTGGGGGTGTGTTTTGGCGGCTGATGGGATTTGGCGGGCGCTCGGTGGGGCGCGGGCCGGCTGGTCGGGACGGGGGTCGGGCGCGTCGCTGGGCAGCGCGCGGGCGCCGCGGTTGCGGGACCACCAGGCGGTGAAGCGGCCGAGACGGCGGGCGCGCGGGGGCACGGGGCCGCGATGGCGGGCGGTGCGGGGGCCCGGCCGGCCGTAGGGGGTGGCGTAGGGGGAGTGGCGGAGGCGCTGCCCGGTCGCTGCGCGGGCGAGGGCGGCGAGCGGGATCAGGGCCGCGAGGAGGGCCAGGAACAGGACCTGCGGCGCGGTTTGCGGCGCGCGCGCGCCGCCGCCAGCCGCGTTTGCGGGTGGGAGCAGGGTGGCGAGGGCCAGGGCCAGGAGGGAGTGGAAATAACTCACTCGGTTAGTTTAGGCGGTCGGCGGGGCCGCGCCAAAGGTTTGTTGGGTCAAGGTTCGGCAGGCGGGCGGAAAGGCGGCCGCGACCAGCGCGTCGGCCATCGCGCGCACGCCGGCGTGGCGGCGGACGGTTCGCTGTTCCTCGATGTTGCGGCACAGCCGGTGCCAGCGGCGGATGAAGGGCATGCCGGAGAGCAGGTAGGCCAGGCTGCGCTGCTCGGTCGCCACCTGTTGCCGCAACCGGGCGGCGAGGGTTTCGTCCGGCGCTTGCGGCACGGTCGCGGGCATGCGGCGGAACACCAGCGAGGTTTCCGCCATGTCCTGCGCGGCCAGGGGGGCGAAGCCGTGGCGGGCGGCGAGGCCGACCAGGGTTTGCGGGGTGAAGTTCCAGATATGGGCGGTGTGGAACAGCGTCGCGGCGCGCTTGCGCACGCCGAGCAGGTTCGGCACCTCCAGGAAGAGCAGCCCCTCCGGCGCCAGGATGTCGTGGAAGCGGGCGAGGGCCGCGGCGGGGTCTGGCAGGTGTTCCAGCACGTGGTTCAGGGTGATGAGGTGGTAGCCGCCCGGCGCCGCCGGGGCGGATTCGTAGCCGCCATCCTGGACCGCGGCGCCATAGGTGCGGCGGGCGAAGGCGGCGTAGCCCCGGTTCGGCTCCATGCCCGCGGCGTCGAACCCCAGCCGGGACATGACATAGGTGAACTCGCCGGAGGAGGCACCGATGTCCAGCACCCTTGCGGCCGGCGGCAGCAGCGGGGCGAGGCGGCGGGCGCGGGCGATGGCGCCGCGCTGGGCGCGCAGGGTGTGCTTCAGGCGCGGTTCGGCGGCACCCTTGTAGGCGATGCGGTAGTCACGCTCGTAGAAGGCTGCGACGGCGGCGGGATCGGGCAGCGGGTGGTGGGAGACCAGGCCGCAGCCCGGGCAGACGACCGTGGTGAGGGCGGGGTCGTCGCGGCCGCCGCGCGCGACGACCTCGCGCGCCCGGGCATCGCACACGGGGCAGGCCCCCGCCGCGATGCGATCGCCTGGATGCATCGTTCCCCCCGAATCGGTTGGGGGGACAGTGCTGGCATCGGGATTTCCGATGGCATGCGCGGCGATGACAGAACGTTCACATGCGCGCGGCTGCGGTGGGGCGGGTTCGTGGGGATAGGCCCGGATGGATGGGGGTCTGGGGCCTCAGGCCCCAGCGGGGTCTGCGTGGCGCGGCTTCGCGCCGCGACGGCAGGGCCCCTGCCCTTCCGTTACTCCGCGGCCATGGCGGGCTGCGGCGCGGTGCCGTGCAGTTTTTCGAGCAGGCGGGTGCGTTCGGCGGCGGCGGTGCGGGCGTTGCGTTCCTTGACGTGGCCGTAGCCGCGGATTGTTTCGGGCAGGGCGGCGAGGGCGGTGGCGGTGGCCAGGGTTTTCGGGGAGAGGTGGGCGAGGATGTCGTTGATGGTGGCTTCGTATTCGGGGATGAGGGCGCGTTCCATCTGGCGTTCCTCGGTGCGGCCGAACAGGTCGAGGCGTGTGCCGCGCAGGATGCGGAAATGCTGGAGGATCCCGAAGGCGGTGAGCATCCAGGGGCCGTAGGTTTTCTTGATCATCTGGCCGGTGTGGGGATCACGTCGGGCCAGGAGCGGCGGGGCGAGGTGGAACTCGATGCGCTTGGGGTTTTCGAACTGGGCGGCGAGCGAGGCCTTGAATTCGGGGGCGGCGTAGAGGCGGGCGACTTCGTATTCGTCCTTGTAGGCCAGGACGCGGTGGTAGCCCTTGGCGACGGCTTCGGTGAGCGCGGTGTTGCCGGAGAACATGCGGCCTTCGGTTTCGCGGACGCGCTCGACGAGGGCGCGGTAGCGGCGGGCGTATCGCTTGGACTGGTACTGGACGAGGTGGGCTTCGCGGGTGGCGATGATGTCGTCGAGCGTCGCGGGCTCGGGCTTTTCGGTGGAGAGGCCGGCGGCGGTTTGCACGCGGGCGAGGTCGTGGGCGGCGCAGCGGCCCCAGGTGAAGGCGGCCTTGTTGGCGTCGACCGCGGTGCCGTTCAGCTCGATGGTGCGCAGGAGGGAGTCCAGCGTCAGCGGCACGAGGCCCTTCTGCCAGGCGTAGCCGAGGAGGAAGGGGTTGGTGGCGATGCTGTCGCCCATCAGGGCGGTGGCGATGGCGGTGGCGTCGAACTGGTCGATGGCTTCGCTGCCGATGGCTTGCGCGATGCTGCGGCGGAGCTGGAGGCCGGGGAGGCGGATGGTGGTGTCGAGCACGAAGTCCCCTGTCGGGGTTTCGTGGGTGTTGAGCACGGCGTGGGTGACGCCCTGGGCGTAGGTGGCGAGGGAGTCCTTGCTGGCGGCGACGACCATGTCGCAGGCGAGCAGGAGGTCGGCCCCCATGCGGCTGACCTTGAGGCCGTGGAGTTTCTCGGCGGAGTTGGCGAGGCGGATGTGGCTGGTGACGCCGCCGGCCTTCTGGGAGAGGCCGGTCTGGTCGAGCACTGTGACGTGCTTGCCGTCGAGGTGGGCGGCCATGCCGATGAGGGCGCCGATGGTGACGATGCCGGTGCCGCCGATGCCGGTGACGAGGATGTTCCAGGGCTGGTCGAGGTGGCGCTGGGGCGGCAGCGGGAGGTTGAAGTCCTCCGGCGTGACGCGGGCGGGCTTCTTGGGTTCGGCGCCGTGGATGGTGACGAAGCTGGGGCAGAAGCCCTCGACGCAGGAGAAATCCTTGTTGCAGGTGGACTGGTCGATGGTGCGCTTGGTGCCGAGCGGGGTTTCGACGGGCTGGACGGAGAGGCAGTTCGACGCCTTCGAGCAGTCGCCGCAGCCTTCGCAGACGGCCTGGTTGATGAAGGCGCGCTTGGCGGGATCGGGGAAGGTGCCGCGCTTGCGGCGGCGGCGCTTTTCGCTGGCGCAGGTCTGGTCGTAGATCAGGACGGTGCAGCCCGGGGTGTCGCGCAGGCGGCGGGCGACGGCGTCGATGTCGCGGCGGTGGTGGACCTCGGTGCCGGGGGCGAGGTCTTTCACGTCGTCGTATTTCTCGGGCTCGTCGGTGACGATGACGACGGCTTTCGCGCCCTCGGCGGCGACCTGGCGGGAGATGATGGGGACCGAGATGGGGCCGTCGACGGGTTGGCCGCCGGTCATGGCCACCGCATCGTTGAACAGGATCTTGTAGGTGATGTTGACGCCGGCGGCGACCGAGGCGCGGACGGCCATGTAGCCGGAGTGGAAGTAGGTGCCGTCGCCCATGTTGGCGAAGACGTGGTTTTCCTCGGTGAAGGGGGCCTGGCCGGACCAGGCGACGCCTTCGCCGCCCATCTGGCTGAAGCTGTCGGTGTTGCGGTCCATCCAGACGGCGAGCGTGTGGCAGCCGATGCCGCCCAGGGCGCGGGAGCCGTCGATGACCTTGGTGGAGGTGTTGTGCGGGCAGCCGGAGCAGAAATACGGTTTTCTGGACGCGGCGACTTCGGCTTTGGCAATGGCGTCGAGGTTTTCGCGCAGGCGGGCGGTGTGGGCTTGCAGGCTCTCTGAATCGGCGAAGCGGGCGATGCGGGAGGCGAGGGCGAGGGCGATCTCGGCGGAGGTGAATTCGCCGTGGGCCTTGAGGAATGGCTGGCCTTCGGCGCCGCGCTTGCCGAGGACGCGGGGGCGGTCGGGCGCGTCGTAGAGGATGTCGCGGATCTGCTGTTCGACGAGGGGGTGCTTTTCCTCGACGACGATGATTTCCTCGAGGCCGCGGGCGAACTTGCGGATGGTCTCGGGGTCGACGGGCCAGGTGAGGGCGAGCTTCAGCAGGCGGGTGCCGGGGGGTTCGGGCATGCCGAGGTCGGCGAAGGCCTGGCGGGTGTCGTGGTAGGATTTGCCGGCGGTGATGATGCCGAGGCGGGCGCCGATGGGGTTCAGGACGGTGCGGTCCAGGCCGTTGGCGCGGGCGTAGCGCTGGGCTTCGGGCAGGCCGAGATTGACGACGCGGGCTTCCTGGTCGAGCGGCAGGATGGGGATGCGGCCGCCGAGGTCTGACATGCGCAGGCCGGCGTCGGGGTGGGGGCCTTCGGGGAGGACCATACGCAGGTCGGCGAGGTCGAAGGCGACGGAGGTGGAGCTGTCCATGACGTCGCCGACCAGCTTGAAGCCGACCCAGCGGCCGGACCAGCGCGACATGGCCCAGCCGTGCAGGCCGAATTCCAGGATGTCGCGGACGTCGGCGGGGACCAGGATGGGCATGAGGGCGGCGGTCAGCGCCAGTTCGCTCTGGTGCGGGACGGTGGAGGATTTGCAGCCGTGGTCGTCGCCGGCCATGGCCAGGACGCCGCCGTGGCGGGCGGTGCCGGCGTAGTTGGCGTGGCGGAAGACGTCGCCGGAGCGGTCGACGCCCGGGCCCTTGCCGTACCAGTAGGCGAAGACGCCGTCGTATTTCGCGGCCTGGAGGTGGGGGAGCTGCTGGGTGCCCCAGATGGCGGTGGCGGCGAGTTCCTCGTTCACGCCGGGGCGGAAGATGATGTGGGCTTCCTCGATGCGCTTGCGCGCCTGCCACATCTGGATGTCGACGCCGCCGAGGGGGGAGCCGCGGTAGCCGGAGATGTAGCCGGCGGTGTTGAGGCCGGCCTGCTGGTCCAGCTGGCGCTGCAGGAGGGGGAGGCGGACGAGGGCCTGGGAGCCGGTGAGGAAATAGCGGTCGGAATCGACCTGGTACTTGTCGTCGAGCGTGACTGCCGAATGCTTCATGGCCGCTGCTCCCCGGTGGCTTGGCGATGATATGGCATGGGTGCTGACCCAAACAAGGGCAGGAAGGGAAGGCCTTCTTTTTCTGAAGAAAAAGAAGCAAAAAGACTTTTCATCCGTTTGCGCCGTGGCTTGGAGTTTGGCATCGGGGCCAAGGGGAAGAAAGTTTTTTGGTTCTTTTTTTCAAAAAAGAACATGCTTCCTATTCTTCCATCGTGACCAGCTCCACGCCCTCGGCGACCATCTCGCCTTCGGCGCAGCGGATGGCGGCGATGGTGCCGTCGGCGGCGGCGGCGAGGGGCAGTTCCATCTTCATCGCCTCCAGGACCAGGAGGGTTTGGCCGCGGGCGACGGTGTCGCCGGGCTGGACGAGCAGGCGGGCGACGCGGCCGGGGATGGGGGACATGACCCGCCCTGCCCCGGCGGCGGACGCCTCGGGCGGGGCGTGGGGGTCGATCTCCTCGATCACGTGGTTCGCGCCGTCCATGACGATAACGATCCGGGCGGTTCCGGGTTGCGGGATGGCGGACAGGCGGGCGGCGGCATCGTCGAGGCGGAGGAGGAGGGCGCCGTCGTGGGCGGTGGCGCGGGCGGTGCGGCCGATGCTGTCCCATTCCAGGCGCCAGGCATCGGCTTCGGGCCAGGCGGCAATGGTGGTTTCGACGTCGCGGTGGCGCAGGCGGATGGTTTGGCGGCCGGGGAGGTTGGGGCGCCAGGAATCCTGGGCGGACCAGGGGGAGTGGGGGTCGGTGGGGACGATGGCGGATTGGGCGCGGTCGTGCAGGAGGGTGAGGGCGGCGGCGGCGATGGCGAGGTCCGGCGTGGTGGCGGTGCCGGCGAGGAGTTCGGGGTGGCGGCCGATGAAGCCGGTGTCGAACTGCGCGGCGGTGAAGCCGGGGTGGGTGGCGATGGCGCGCAGGAGGGGGAGGTTGGTGTGGACTCCGACGATCGCGGTTTGCGCCAGGGCGGCTGCGAGGCGGGCGAGTGCTGTGCGGCGGTCGGGGCCGTGGGCGATGAGCTTGGCGATCATCGGGTCGTAGTCCGGCGTGATGGTGTCGCCTTCGCGGACGCCGCTGTCGACGCGGATGTCGTGCGGGAGTTTCAGGTGGGTGAGGGTGCCGACGGAGGGGAGGAAGTTGCGGGCGGGGTCTTCGGCGTAGAGGCGGACTTCGATGGCGTGGCCGTCGATGGCGAGCTGGGACTGGGTCAGGGGGAGGGGTTCGCCGGCGGCGACGCGGAGTTGCCATTCGACCAGGTCGAGGTTGGTGATGGCTTCGGTGACGGGGTGTTCGACCTGGAGGCGGGTGTTCATTTCCATGAAGTGGAACTGCTCGCCTTCGGCGATGAATTCGACTGTTCCGGCGCCGACATAGTCGACGGCGCGGGCGGCGGCGATGGCGGCCTCGCCCATGGCGCGGCGCATCTCGGTGGTCATGCCCGGGGCGGGAGCTTCCTCGATGATCTTCTGGTGGCGGCGCTGGATGGAGCAGTCGCGTTCGAACAAGGAGACGCAATTGCCGTGCGTGTCGGCGAAGACTTGGATTTCGATGTGGCGGGGGCGGGTGAGGTATTTTTCGACCAGGACGCGGTCGTCGCCGAAGCTGGAGCGGGCTTCGCGCTGGGCGCCTTCGAGGGCGGCGGGGAAGTCGGCGCGGGATTCGACCACGCGCATGCCTTTGCCGCCGCCGCCGGCTGACGCCTTGATGAGGACGGGGTAGCCGATGGTGTCGGCGGCGGATTGCAGGGTGGGGAGGTCCTGGGCTTCGCCGTGGTAGCCGGGGACGAGGGGGACGCCGGCTTCGGCCATGAGGGCCTTGGCTTGCGACTTGCCGCCCATGGCGCGGATGGCGGCGGGGGGCGGGCCGACGAAGATCAGGCCGGCCTGGGCACAGGCTTCGGCGAAGGCGGCGTTCTCGGAGAGGAAGCCGTAGCCGGGGTGGATGGCTTCCGCACCGGTCCGGCGGGCGGCTTCGATTATGGCGGGGATGTTCAGGTAGGACGCGGAGGGGGCGGCGGGGCCGATGCGCAGGGCGATGTTGGCCTGGGCGACGTGCATGGCGTTCGCGTCGGCGTCGGAATGGACGGCGATGGTGTACAGGCCCATGCGGCGGGCGGTGCGGATGATGCGGCAGGCGATTTCGCCGCGGTTGGCGATGAGGAGCTTGGTGAACATCGCCATTACATCCGGAAGAGGCCGAATTTGGTCGGTTGGATGGGCGCGTTCAGCGCCGCCGAGAGGCCGAGGGCAAGTGTGCGCCGCGTGTCGATGGGGTCGATGATGCCGTCGTCCCAGAGGCGGGCGGTGGCGTAGGTGGGGTGGCCCTGGGATTCGTATTGGTCGCGGATTGGTTGCTTGAAGGCTTCCTCCTGTTCGGGGGGCCAGGTTTCGCCTTTGGCCTCAATGTTGTCCCGGCGGATGGTGGCCATGACGCTGGCGGCCTGTTCGCCGCCCATGACGGAGATGCGGGCGTTCGGCCACATCCAGAGGAAGCGGGGATCGTAGGCGCGGCCGCACATGCCGTAGTTGCCGGCGCCGAAGCTGCCGCCGATGACGACGGTGAATTTGGGGACGTTGGCGGTGGCGACGGCGGTGACCATCTTGGCGCCGTCCTTGGCGATGCCGCCGTTCTCGTATTTGCGGCCGACCATGAAGCCGGTGATGTTCTGCAGGAAGACGAGCGGGATGCCGCGCTGGGCGCAGAGCTCGATGAAGTGGGCTGCCTTCTGGGCGGATTCGCTGAACAGGATGCCGTTGTTGGCGACGATGCCGACGGGGTAGCCGTGGATGTGGGCGAAGCCGGTGACGAGGGTGGTGCCGTAGAGGCGCTTGAATTCGTCGAACTCGCTGTCGTCGACGATGCGGGCGATGATTTCTCGGACGTCGTAGGGGCGGCGGCGGTCGGCGGGGATGATGCCGTAGATTTCTTCGGGGTTGTACCTCGGGGGCTTGGGCGGGCGGAGCGCGAGGCCGGGGGATTTGGTGGTGTTGAGGGTGGCGACGATGCGGCGCGCGATGCCGAGCGCGTGGGCGTCGTTCTCGGCGAAGTGGTCGGCGACGCCGGAGATGCGGGTGTGGACGTCGGCACCGCCGAGGTCTTCCGCGGTGACGATTTCGCCGGTGGCGGCTTTCACCAGGGGGGGGCCGCCGAGGAAGATGGTGCCTTGGCCTTTGACGATGATGCTCTCGTCCGACATGGCGGGGACGTAGGCGCCGCCGGCGGTGCAGCTGCCCATGACGACGGCGATCTGGGCGATGCCCTCCGCGGACATCTGGGCCTGGTTGAAGAAGATGCGGCCGAAATGGTCGCGGTCGGGGAAGACTTCGTCCTGGTTGGGGAGGTTGGCGCCGCCTGAGTCCACGAGATAGAGACAGGGGAGGCGGTTCTGGCGGGCGATGTCTTGCGCGCGGAGGTGTTTCTTGACGGTGACGGGGAAGTAGGTGCCGCCCTTTACCGTCGCGTCGTTGCAGACGATGACGCATTCGCGGCCCGACACCCTACCGATGCCGGTGATGATGCCGGCGCTGGGGACCTCGTTGTTGTACATGCCGTGGGCGGCGAGTTGGGAGAGTTCGAGGAACGGGGTGCCGGGATCGAGCAAGGCTTCGATGCGGTCGCGGGGGAGGAGTTTGCCGCGGGAGAGGTGGCGCTTGCGGGTGGCTTCGCCGCCGCCCTGGGCGACTTTTTCGGCAAGCGAACGGATTTCGGCGGCCTGGTCGCGCATGGCTTGCGCGTTGGCGGCGAAGTCCGGGGAGCGGGGGTCGATGGTGGTGGGGAGGGTCATGCGGTTTCCCGGAACAGCTCGCGGCCGATGAGCATGCGGCGGATTTCGGAGGTGCCGGCGCCGATTTCGTAGAGCTTGGCGTCGCGGAGCAGGCGGCCGGTGGGGTAGTCGTTGATGTAGCCGTTGCCGCCGAGGGATTGGATGGCTTCGAGCGCCATCCAGGTGGCCTTTTCGGCGCTGTAGAGGATGGCGCCGGCGGCGTCCTTCCGGGTGGTGCGGCCGCGGTCGCAGGCTTTTGCCACGGCGTAGACATAGGCGCGGGCGGCGTTCATCACGGTGTACATGTCGGCGATCTTGCCTTGCATCAGCTGGAACTCGCCGATGGCCTGGCCGAACTGGTGGCGGTCGTGGATGTAGGGCAGGACGACGTCCAGGCAGGCCTGCATGATGCCGAGCGGGCCGCCGGAAAGGACGACGCGTTCGTAGTCCAGGCCGCTCATCAGGACCCCTACCCCGCCATCGAGGCGGCCGAGGATGTTCTCGGCGGGGACCTCGACGTTGTCGAACACCAGCTCGCCGGTGTTGGAGCCGCGCATGCCGAGCTTGTCGAGCTTCTGGGCGCAGCTGAAGCCGGGCATGGACTTCTCGATGAGGAAGGCGGTGATCCCGCGTTGGTGCGCGTCGGGGTTGGTCTTGGCGTAGACGACGAGCACGTCGGCGTCCGGGCCGTTGGTGATCCAGAATTTGGTGCCGTTGAGGATGTAGGTGTCGCCTTGGCGTTCGGCCTTGAGGCGCATCGAGACGACGTCCGAACCGGCGCCGGGTTCGCTCATGGCCAGGGCGCCGATGTGTTCGCCGGAGATGAGCTTCGGCAGGTATTTGCGGCGCTGGGCGTCGGTGCCGTTGCGGCGGATCTGGTTGACGCAGAGATTGCTGTGGGCGCCGTAGGACAGGCCGACGGAGGCCGAGGCGCGGCTGATTTCCTCCACGGCGACGGTGTGCGCGACGTAGCCCATGCCGGCGCCGCCGTATTCCTCCTCGACGGTGAGGCCGAGGACGCCGAGGTCGCCCATCTTGCGCCAGAGGTCGGCGGGGAAGTCGTTGTCGCGGTCGATGGCGGCGGCGCGGGGGGCGATCTCGGCTTCGGCGAAGCGGCGCACGCTGTCGCGCAGCATGTCGATCTCTTCGCCGAGGTCGAAATCGAGGCCGTAGTCGGTGTTTGAGGCCATGGGTTCAGTCCTTCAAGGGAAGGAAGGATGTTCTTTTTTGAAAAAAAGAACCAAAAAACTTTTGTCCATTGGCCCGCGCCTGCATGAAAGGGGCGGGAGCCAATGGATGAAGTTTTTTTGCTTCTTTTTGTTCACAAAAAGAAGAATCTTCCTTCATGCCTTCAGCTCCGGGAAGTCTTCCTCGCGATACTCGCCGGGGGCACGGTCTGTGCGCGCGTTTTCGGATTGGCGCAGTTCGACACGGCGGATCTTGCCGGAGATGGTTTTCGGCAGGTCGGAGAATTCCAGGCGGCGGATGCGCTGGAACGGGGCCAGGCGTTCGCGGCAGTGGCGGAAGATCGAGAGGGCGAGTTCGGGCGAGCCGTTGGCGCCGCCGGCGAGGACGATGTAGGCCTTGGGGACGGCGAGGCGGATCGGGTCGGGCGCGGGGACGACGGCGGCTTCGGCGATGGCGGGGTGTTCGATGAGGGCGGATTCGAGTTCGAACGGGGAGATGCGGTAGTCGCTGGCCTTGAAGACGTCGTCGGCGCGGCCGATGAAGGTGAGGTAGCCCTCCTCGTCGCGGCTGGCGACGTCGCCGGTGCGGTACACTTCGCGGCCGAGGGGTTGGAAGGTGCCGTCCTCGTTCTGGTAGCCGAGCATGAGGGAGGGGGGCTTGGGGTCGAGCGCGATGCAGACTTCGCCTTCGTTGCTGTCCTGGTCGGCCGTGTTCAGCAGGCGCATGCGGTAGCCGGGCATGGGGATGCCCATGGAGCCGGGCTTGACGGGGTGGCCGGGGGGGTTGCCGATCTGGGCGGTGGTTTCGGTCTGGCCGTAGACGTCGCGGATGACGATGTGCCAGGCGGCTTCGACCTGGTCCATGACTTCGGGGTTCAGCGGCTCGCCGGCGGAGAGGAGTTCGCGCAGGGACATGTTCCAGGACTTGAGGTCTTCCTGGATGAACATGCGCCAGACGGTGGGGGGGGCGCAGAGGGAGGTGATCTTGTGGTGCGCGACGGCGTCGAGCATGGCGCGGGCGTTGAAGCGGGGCTGGTTGAGGATGAAGACGGTGGCGCCGGCGAGCCAGGGGGTGAAGAAGCAGGACCAGGCGTGCTTGGCCCAGCCGGGGGAGGAGATGTTGAGGTGCTTGTCGCCGGGCTGCAGGCCGAGGGCGAACATGGTGGACAGGCTGCCGACCGGGTAGCTCTGGTGGCTGTGCAGGACGAGCTTGGGCTTGGCCGTGGTGCCGGAGGTGAAATAGAGCAGCAGCGGGTCGGTGGCGTTGGTCGGGCCGTCGGGGGTGAAGGTGGCGGCGCCGGCGTGCAGGGTTTCGAAGGCGGTCCAGCCCGGGGGGGCGTCGCCGACGGCGATGCGGGTGGCCTGGGGGGCGATGCCGTCGAACTTGGCGCAGTCGGCGGTGGCGGCGACGATGTGCCCGACGTCACCACGGGCCATGCGGTCGGCGAGGTCGGCTGGGTGCAGCAGGGTGGAGGTGGGGACGACGACGGCTCCGAGCTTGATGGCGGCGAGCATCACTTCCCACAGCGGCACGACGTTGCCGAGCATGAGCAGGATGCGGTCGCCGCGGGCGACGCCCAGGGCGCGCAGGCCGTTGGCGACGCGGTTGGAGCGTTCGGAGAGGTCGCGGAAGGTGAGGGCGGCCGCACCTTCGCCGACGATCTGGAGGGCCAGATTGTTCGCCAGGGGGCCGCAGGCCAGTTCGGCGTCGAACCAGTCGAGCGCGAAGTTGAATTGTTCCACGTGCGGCCAGCGGAAGCCGGCATAGGCGGCGGCGTAGTTCGTGCGGTTGTCGAGCAGGAACTGGCGGGCCTGCTTGAAGGCTTCGAGGCTCATCGGCGGGGCTCCCTGAGGGGAAGGCAGGAAGGAAGGAAGTCCTTCTTTTTCTGAAGAAAAAGAAGCAAAAAGACTTTGTCCGTTTGTGCCTCGCTCTCCTGGAAGAGCAGGGTGTCAAGTCGGAAAAGTTTTTTGGTTCTTTTTTTCAAAAAAGAATGTCCTTCCTTACTTGAGATCGTGGCGGAACTTGGCGCCAAGCCATTGGGCGATGATGGAGAAGTCGCGGTCGCCGTTGCCGTCTTCCATCATGGCTTCGAACAGCTTGAGGGTGTGGGCGCCGAGGGGGGTCGGGGCGCCGCCCGATTCGGCGGCGTCCTGGGCGAGGCGGAGGTCCTTGACCATCAGCTTGGTGGCGAAGCCGGGCGCGTAGTCTCGGTTGGCGGGCGTGGTGGGGACCGGGCCGGGGAGCGGGCAGTAGCCGGTGAGCGCGAAGCTCTGGCCGGTGCTGGGGGCGACGATGTCGAACATCTTCTGGCGCGAGAGGCCGAGGCGCTCGGCCATGGCGAAGGCTTCGCTGACGCCCACCATGTTGATGGCGAGCATCATGTTGTTGCAGGCCTTGGCGACCTGGCCGCTGCCGGCGGGGCCGGCGTGGATGATGGCGCGGCCCATGCCTTTCAGGAGCGGTTCGGCCAGCGCGAAGCCGGCTTCGGTGCCGCCGACCATGAAGGTGAGCGTGCCGGCGGCCGCACCCGCGGTGCCGCCGGAGACCGGGGCGTCGAGGAATTCGATGCCTTTCTCTGCTGCGTCGGCGCCGACCTGCCTGGCGGTGGCGACGTCGATGGTGGAGCTGTCGATGACCAGCTTCGTGCGCGGGGAGATGCTGGCGAGGATGCCGCCCTGGCCGGTGCAGACGTCGGCGACATGCTTGCCGGTGGGGAGCATGGTGACGACGGCGTCCACGTCCGCCACGGCTTGCGCGATGGTGGTGGCCGTTTCGCCGCCGTTTGCGCGGTGGGCGGCGAGTGCCGTGGGGTTGAGGTCGAAGCCGATGACCTGGTGGCCCGCCTTGAGCAGGTTGGCGGCCATGGGCAGGCCCATGTTGCCGAGGCCGATGAGGGCGACTTTCATGCAGCCTCCAGGAGCTTGCGCGCGATGATGACGCGCATGATTTCGTTGGTGCCTTCCAGGATGCGGTGCACCCGGAGGTCGCGCAGGTAGCGTTCCATCCCGTATTCGCGGATGTAGCCGTAGCCG
>CAMDGX010000074.1 GCA_945897825.1 Asaia bogorensis
CGGCCCCTGCCGCCGCGCCGGCCCCCGCTGCCCGCGGCCCGGCCCCGGCGATCACCGCGCCGCACAAGCTCGTGCCGCACAGCTCGATGCGCCGCGTCATCGCCCGCCGCCTGTCCGAGGCGAAGTCCACCATCCCGCATTTCTACGTCTCGATGGATATCGAGGCCGACGCGCTGTGGGAGCTGGGCGAGGAGCTGAACGCCCGCAGCCCGAAGGAGGGCGAGGGCCGCTACGTCATCACCCTGAACGACCTGGTCATCAAGGCCGCCGCGCGCACCCTGCGCCGCATCCCGACGGTGAACGCCGCCTGGACCGACGACGCAACCGTGCTGTTCGACGACGTGGACATCTCGGTGGCCGTGGCGATCCCCGACGGGCTGATCACGCCGATCATCCGCCGCGCCGACCAGAAGGGCCTGCAGACCATCAGCGCGGAGATGCGCGACCTCGCCGCCCGCGCCAAGGCCGGCAAGCTGAAGCCCGAGGAGTTCCAGGGCGGCGGCTTCTCGATCTCGAACATGGGCATGTTCGGCGTCAGCCACTTCAGCGCCATCATCAACCCGCCCCAGGCCGCGATCCTGGCCGTCGGTGCTGCCGCGCCCAAGCCGGTGGTGAAGAATGGCGAGCTGGCCGTCGCCCGGGTCATGACCTGCACCCTTTCCTGCGACCACCGCATCGTCGACGGCGCGCTGGGCGCGACCTGGCTGCGCGAGTTCAAGCGGCTGTGCGAGGATCCCCTCGGTCTGCTCCTGTGACGGGCCTGCCGCTGTGAGCGAGCTTCCCCCCGGCGTCACGCTGCGCGACGCCGTGCCCGGCGATGAGGGGCTGGTGGAGCATTTCGTCCGCCAGCTCGCCATCTACGAGAAGATGGAGCACCTGGCCGAAGGCACGCCGGAGATGTTCGCCCGCGCCCTGTTCTCCACGCCGCCGCGCGTCTGGGCGATGATCGTGGAGCACGAGGGCAAGCCGATCGGGCTCGCGCTCTACTACTTCAACTTCTCCACCTTCATGGCGCGACCCGGCCTCTACCTGGAGGACATCTTCGTCGACCCCGCCCATCGCGGCCGCGGCATCGGCAAGGCGATCTTCCGCGTCCTGGCCCGTCGTGCGCTGGACGAAGGCTGCGCGCGGATGGAGTGGTCGGTGCTGGACTGGAACGCGCCCTCGATCGCCTTCTACCGCTCGCTCGGCGCGGTCGGCATGGAGGACTGGACGGTGCAGCGGTTGCAAGGCGAGACGTTGGCCAAGGTGGCGGGACGGTAAGGGAGCACGCGCCGTGCCCTTTGTTTCGCCTTGGGCGCGCACCCTTCCTGAAGCGGCTGGCGCCCTTCGTCCGCTTCCGCCGGTTGGCGCCTCGATGACGGTTCGGCCGGTGGCCATCTGCCTGCTTCTGGGCTGCCCGGAGCTTGGATACGCCCTGGTGGCCTTGACGATCGGGCTTGCAACGGCGGCCGCGACACTGAGCGGACGCGTGGCGACCGCCCTCGAACAGCTCAACCTGTTGTAGCGGCATCCGCCGTGCGAAAGGATCCACCATGGCCGACCAGCAATTCGACCTGATCGTGCTCGGCGGCGGCCCCGGCGGCTATGTCGCGGCCATCCGCGCCGCCCAGCTCGGCATGAAGACCGCGGTGGTCGAGCGCGAGAGCCTCGGCGGCATCTGCCTCAACTGGGGCTGCATCCCGACCAAGGCGCTGCTGCGCACCAGCGAGATCTATCACACGCTGCACAACCTCAAGGCCTATGGCCTGGCCGCCGACAACATCCGCTTCGACCTCGCCGCCGTGGTGAAGCGCTCGCGGGACGTGGCCAAGCAACTGTCGGGCGGCGTCGCCCACCTGATGCGCAAGCACAAGATCACCGTGGTGATGGGCAGCGGCAAGCTCGCGGGCAAGCACACCGTCGCGGTCGAGGCCGAAGGCAAGCCCACCGCCACGCTGAAGGCGCCGCACATCATCCTGGCCACCGGCGCCCGGGCGCGCCAGCTTCCGGGCATCGAGGCGGACGGCAAGCTGATCTGGACCTACCGCGAGGCCATGGTCCCGCCCGCCATGCCGAGATCTCTGCTGGTGATCGGCTCTGGCGCCATCGGCATTGAGTTCGCCAGCTTCTACCGCACCATGGGTGCCGAGGTGACCGTGGTCGAGGTGATGGACCGCGTGCTGCCGGTCGAGGACGCCGAGATTTCCGGCCTCGCGCGCAAGGCGTTCGAAAAGCAGGGCATGAAGATCATGACCGGCGCCGCGGTGAAGGGCGTGAGGAAAGCCGCGGACAGCGTCACCGTCACCGTCGAGCAGGGCGGCAAGGCGCAGGAGATCACCGTCGAGCGCGTCATCTCCGCCGTCGGCATCGTCGGCAACGTGGAGAATCTCGGCCTTGAAGGCACCGGCGTGAAGGTGGACCGCACCCATGTCGTGATCGACGAGTGGTGCCGGACCGGCGAGCCGGGCGTCTATGCCATCGGCGACCTCGCCGGCGCGCCCTGGCTCGCGCACAAGGCGATGCACGAGGGCGTGGTCTGCGTCGAGAAGATCGCCGGCGTGAAGGGCGTTCATCCGATGAACGCCGCCAACATCCCCGGCTGCACCTATTGCTGGCCCCAGGTTGCCAGCGTCGGCATGACCGAGGCCGCCGCGAAGGCCGCCGGCCGCGAGATCAAGGTCGGGAAGTTCCCGTTCATCGGCAACGGCAAGGCGATCGCGCTGGGCGAACCCGAAGGCCTGGTGAAGACCATCTTCGACGCGAAAACCGGCGAACTGCTCGGCGCCCACATGATCGGCGCCGAGGTCACCGAGCTGATCCAGGGCTACACCATCGCCCGCACGCTCGAGACCACCGAGGCCGAGCTGATGCACACCATCTTCCCGCATCCCACCATCAGCGAGACCATGCACGAGGCCGTGCTTGACGCCTACGGACAGGCCCTCCACTTCTAGTCCATGACCACCACCCGGCTCGTCATCGACCACCGCGCTGCCCTTCCCCGCCATCCGGAGAAGGCCCACCGGCCCGACAACCCGATCCAGCGCAAACCCGCGTGGATTCGGGTCAAGGCGCCCAACCACCCCGTGTACCACGAGACACGGGGCCTGATGCGCGACAACCGGCTGACCACCGTGTGCGAGGAAGCCGCCTGCCCGAACATCGGCGAGTGCTGGTCCCAGCGCCACGCCACCATGATGATCATGGGCGACACCTGCACCCGCGCCTGCTCCTTCTGCAACGTCCGCACCGGCATGCCCGAGGCGCTGGACGCCAGCGAGCCCGCCCGCGTCGCCGATGCGGTGGCCAAGCTCGGCCTGCGCCACGTCGTGATCACCTCGGTCGACCGCGACGACCTGGCGGATGGCGGGGCAGGGCACTTCGCCGCCGTCATCCGCGCCATCCGCGAAGCCGCCCCCGACACCACGATCGAGGTGCTGACGCCCGATTTCCTGCGCAAGCCGGGGTCCATGGAAGTGGTCGCCGAGGCGCGGCCCGACGTGTTCAACCACAACCTCGAAACCGTCCCGCGCCTCTACCCCTCGATCCGCCCTGGGGCGCGCTACTACCAGTCGCTGCGACTGCTCGACCAGGTGAAGCGCCACGATCCGACCATCTTCACCAAATCCGGCCTGATGGTCGGCCTCGGCGAGGCCAAGTCCGAGATCCTCCAGGTGATGGACGATTTGCGCATCGCCGAGGTCGATTTCCTGACCATCGGCCAGTATCTCCAGCCCACCGTGAAGCACGCCGCCGTCGCCGAGTTCGTCACCCCCGAGGCCTTCGCGGACTACGCCAGCCTCGCCCGAGCGCGCGGCTTCCTGCTGGTTTCCGCCACCCCGCTCACCCGCAGCTCGTACCACGCCGACGCCGATTTCGCCCTGCTGCAACAGGCGCGGGCGAGCAGGCTGGCCGCCGCGCGGTAGGACGATGCCGCGCCACAGCGAAACCCGCCAGGTCCCGTACAGCCCGGACCAGCTGTTCGACCTGGTGGCCGATGTCGGCCGCTACCCGGAATTCCTGCCCTGGTGCGTCGGCGCCCGCGTCCGCACCCGCACCGAGACCGAGATGGTCGCCGATCTCACCATCGGCTTCGGCCCATTCCGCGAAAGCTTCACCAGCCGCGTCGCCCTGCAGCGGCCCGCCGACGGCGACGAGCATCGCATCGGCGTGCGCTACGAGAACGGCCCCTTCCGCTACCTGACCAACCAGTGGCGCTTCGAGCCGGTGGAGGGCGGCGGCTGCCGCGTGCATTTCCACGTCGATTTCGAGTTCCGCTCCAGGCTGCTGCAGATGGCGATCGGCGCCGTGTTCCACGAGGCGGTGCGCCGCATGGTCGCCGCCTTCCTTACCCGCGCCCGCACCGTCTATGGCCCGCCGCCCGGCCCTGCGCCCGGGCTCCTGCGCCGCACCGCATCCGAAGGGAGTGCGGGCACGTAATGTCGGAACAGGCCGACCTGGCCGGGCTGCTGGCCTCGGTCGCCACCGGCGATCGCGGGGCATTGAAGGCAGTGTATGGCAGGCAGTCGACCCGGCTCTTTGGAATTGCCATGGCGATCCTGCGCGACCGTTCCGCGGCGGCGGACGCCTTGCAGGAGGCGTTCCTGAAGGTCTGGCAGCGCGCCGGCCAGTTCGATCCGGCGCGCGGTCCCGCCACCGCCTGGCTGGGCCAGATCGTCCGCAACGCCGCGCTGGATGCCGCCCGCGCCCGTGGCCGCGAGGTGCTGACCGACGATCCCACGCTCGGCGACGGTGCCGTCGACGCCACCGCGCTCGATGATCTCGCGTCCGCCCAGGACGGCGCCCGTCTGCGCGAATGCCTCGCCCGGCTCGACGCCCAGCCGCGCCAGGGCATCCTGCTCGCCTTCGTCCACGGCCTGTCCCACCCCGAAGTGGCCGAGCGCCTCGGCAGCCCGCTGGGCACCGTGAAATCCTGGATCCGCCGCGGCCTGCTCACGCTCAGGGAGTGCCTGTCGTGAGCGGCGCGCTCCCCACCGATCCGGAGGCCCGCGACCTGCTCGCCGGCGAATACGTGCTCGGCACGCTCGATGCCCGCCAGGCCGCCGCCGTGGAGGCCGCCATGGCCACCGATCCGGCCTTGGCCGAAACCGTCGCCGCCTGGACCAACCGCCTCGCCCCGCTGACCCGCCTCGCCCCGCCCGAGGCGCCGCCGCCCGACCTCTGGAACCGCATCGCCGCCCGGCTGCCCGGCGCCGCCCGGCCAGCCACGGTCCCCCGCACCCGCTTCTGGCAGGCCTGGGCGCTCGGCGCCTCGCTCGCCGCCGCCGTGTTCGCCGCCATCGCCTTCCTGCCGGCGGCCGAGAAACCCGCCTACATGACCGTGCTGGTCAGCGACCGCGCCGCCCCCGCCTGGATCGCCCAGGCCGACCGCACCGGCGGCATCACCCTGGCCGCCGTCCGCCCGGCCTTCGGCGCGCCGCAGCCCACCACCCCCGAAGGCCGCGTGATGCAGCTCTGGGCGTTGCGCCCCGGCGACCCCGCCCCCACCAGCCTCGCGCTGCTGCCGCGCACGCCCGGCCTGGTCAACATCCCGGCGCCCGCGCTGCGCCCGGTGAACGACATGCTGATCGAGATCAGCCTGGAGCCCGAGGGCGGCTCGCCCACCGGCCGCCCCACCGGCCCGATCCTGTTCTACGGCCGCCTCATCGAGGCGCCGCCCAACTGACCCTGCAAAGGACCCCCGCCATGAAGATTCCCGCCATGCTGGCCGTCGCACTCGCCCTCACCGGCGGCGCTGGCGCCATGCTGCTGTGGCCGGAGCCTGCCTACGAGCGCGTGCTGCCGCGCGCCGAGGCCCGCATCGCCGCACCGGCGCAGGTGATGCCCGCCACGGCCGGCGATGCCTGCACCCCCGCCCTGCCGGCGCCCAGGGCCGCCGCCGAGATCTGACGCCCCCCCTTGGCACGCCCCCTGGCGCAACGCCGAGGGGAGTGCTTCTCTGCCTGCGCAAAGATCCCGGAGAATGCCCGCCATGGACTACACCCCGCTGCGCATGGACGCCTCGCTGCCGCCGCTGCGCGTGAACCTGTATTCCGACACGCAGACCAAGCCGACGCCGGCGATGAAGGCGGCGATGCTGGCGGCCGAGGTCGGCGACGAGCAGTTCGGCTGGGACCCCACCACGAACGCCCTGCAGGAGCGCATGGCCGCGATGATGGGCAAGGAAGCCGCCCTGTTCCTGCCCAGCGGCACCATGTGCAACCAGATCGCCATCGCCACCCATTGCCGCCCCGGCGACGAGATCCTGGCGCATGAAACCGCCCACATCCTCACCAGCGAGGGCGGGGCGGTCGGCGCCATCACCGGCGCGCAGATCACCGGCCTGAAGGGCGCCCGCGGTCAGTTCGACGCCGACACGCTGCGCGCCGCCATCCGCCCGAAAACCCGCTACTCGCCGCCCCAGGCGCTGCTGGAAATCGAGCAGACCGCCAATTCCGGCGGCGGCGCGGTGTGGAAGGTCGAGACCATCAACGAGCTCTGCGCCATCGCCCACGAGAACGGCATGCGCACCCACATGGACGGCGCCCGCCTGATGAACGCCTGCGTCGCCGCCGGCATCTCGGCCAAGGACATGGTCGCGGGCATGGACAGCCTGTGGCTCGACTTCACCAAGGGCCTCGGCACCGGCGTCGGCGCCGTGCTGGTCGGCAGCAAGGAGTTCATCGGCGCCGCCTGGCGCTGGAAGCAGCGCCTCGGCGGCTCCATGCGCCAGTCCGGCATGCTCGCTGCCGGCTGCATCCACGCGCTTGACCACCACATCGATCGCCTGGCCGACGACCACGGCAACGCCAAGCGCCTCGCCCGCGGCCTCGCCCAGCTGCCGGGCATCACGGTCGAGGAGCCGGAGACCAACCTGGTGTTCTTCAACACCCAGGGCGCCGGCCTCACCGCCGCCGAACTCTCCGACCGCGCCCGCGCGCACGGCGTGGCCGTCAGCACCAACGGCAAATACCGCGTCCGCGCCTGCACCCATCTCGATGTCTCCGCCGCCGACATGGACACGGCAGTTCAGATCATCGGCGAGGTGGTGAAGGCGGCCTGAAGAGCGGGAAGGCCAGGAATAGGCAAGGCCAGGGCTTTGCCCTGGACCCACCAAAGGCCGACGGCCTTTGGAAACCCAATTTTATCATAAGATTGGAGGTCCAGGGGCTCGGCCCGTCGCGCGAAGGCGCGCGCCGGACCAGGCGGGTCTGGGCAGAGCCCAGCCTTGTTTTTCTCAAAGCCTATGGGGCCAAGCCCTGGCCTTTCCCTTGCCTACAGATGCCGCCCGCGCTCCATGATCTCGAGGGTGTATTCCTTGTAGGTCATCCCCAGCGCCTCGGCCCGCTCCAGCCGCCGCAGCGCGATTTCCCGTGGCGGGGTCTTCCACGCGGCCTTGTGCCGCTTGCGCCAGATCCAACCCTTCCAGGAAACCTCGCCGGGATCCTCCTCCTCCAGCGGCGGGCCGCCGTTGTCGCCGGCGCGGATCTCACGCATCGTGCGGCAACTCCTTGAACATGAAGATGGTGCGCTCCGGCACGCCGTGGATGTTCAGCGCGTAGTTCGGGATGATCCCGGCCACAAGCCAGCCCATCGCGAGGTAAAGCTGTTCCGCCGCCGCCCCTGCGGTGTCCAGCACCAACGTCCGCCGCCCGGCCGCCCGGGCGCGGTCCTCCGCTTCCTGCATCAGCCGCCGCGCGAGCCCCCGCCGCCGCGCGGCCGGATGCACCAGCACCTTGGCGATCTCCCCCCGCTGCCGCCCATTCGGCGGCATGCCGACGATCAGCGTCGTGGTGCCGAGGATGCGATCCCCTTCGCGCGCCACCAGCACCAGCTTGTCTCCCGCGGACACCGCCCCGCGCTGCCCCTCCCAGAACCGCCGTGCCTCGGCGACGGAGAAGGGCAGCACGAAGCCCACGCTCGCGCCCTCCAGCACGCATGCGTGCAGTACCTCGGCCAAGCCGTCGAGCGCCGCCTCGAATGTCTCTGGCGTCAGTTCCTCAATCATGGCCGGCACACCACCAGGGCATAATGCGCGCCATCATCCGCCGGTGCGCGAAAGCGGGTGGGGCCGAACAGCCGGAAGCGCAGGCAGTCGCCGCGCGCCAGCCGATGCGTCGTCCCTTCCACCGTCAGGTCAAGAACGCCGCCCAGCACCCAGATATGCTGCTCCAGCCCGGCCACCCCCGGCGCGGCATAGGCGATGTCCGCCCCCGCCGGCAGCCGCGCCTCCACCAGCTCGGCATCGAACCCGGCCGCCGGCGGCGAGACGCTGCGGCGCACGAACCCGGTCTCGGGATCGGTCCACACCGGCTGCTCCCCCGCCCGCAACAGCTTCGCCGGCTCCGCCTCCACCTCGGCGAGCAGGCGGGACATGGTGCGGCCATAGGCGGTGCACAGCCGCCCGAGCAACGCCGCCGTCGGGCTGGTCTCGCCGCGCTCCAGCCGCGACAGCGTGGTGCGCGGAATGCCGGAATGCTGCGCGAGCTGGTCCAGCGACCACCCCCGCTCCGCCCGCAGCGCCGCCAGCCGGGCGGCCAAGCGGGAATCCAACGCCGTTTCCAACATGCTTTCCATATCCGGGATGATTTTCCGGATATGGACGCCGCGTCAAGCCGGAACCTTCATCTCCACGGCAATGGCGGTAATGTCTTCCGCCTCCAGCGTCTCCTGCGCCAGCAGCTTGCGCGCCGTGCGGTCCAGCAGCGGCCGCCGCTCGGTCAGCACCGCGACGGCCAGGTCGAAGGCGCGCTGGGCGATGTCGTGCACCTCGCGGTCGATGGCGCTCGCCGTTGTCTCGGCATAGGCCCGCTCCGCCGGCAGCGCCATGCCGCCAAGCATGCCGCGCTGGTCGCGCTCATAGGTCACATGCCCGAGGTCCGGCGACATGCCGTACTGCACCACCATCGCCCGCGCGATATCCGTCACCCGCCGCAGATCGTCCGACGCGCCGGTCGACAGGTGGTGGAACACGATCCACTCCGCCGCCCGCCCGCCCAGCAGCACGGCCATCTTGTTCTCCAGCTCCTCGCGCGTGACGAGGTAGCGGTCCTCGGTCGGGCGCTGGATGGTGTAGCCGAGCGCGCCCACCCCGCGCGGGATGATCGACACCTTGTGCACCGGGTCGCTCCCCGGCAGCGCCATCGCCACCAGCGCGTGCCCCATCTCGTGGAACGCCACGATCTCGCGCTCCTTCGGGTTCAGCAGCCGGTTCTTCTTCTCCAGCCCGGCCACGATGCGCTCGATGGCGTTGTTGAAGTCCACCATCGTGACCGACTCGCCATCGCGCCGCGTGGCCAGCAGCGCCGCCTCGTTGACCAGGTTGGCCAGGTCCGCCCCGGTGAACCCTGGCGTCAGCGCCGCGATCTGTTCCGGCTCGACGGCCGCCTCCAGCCGGATCTTGCGCAGGTGTACGGCCAGGATCTGCACCCGGCCGCGCTTGTCGGGCCGGTCCACCAGCACCTGCCGGTCGAACCGCCCGGCGCGCAGCAACGCGGGGTCGAGGATCTCTGGCCGGTTGGTCGCCGCCAGCAAAACCACGCCTGACTTCGTGTCGAACCCGTCCAGCTCGACCAGCAGCTGGTTCAGCGTCTGCTCCTTCTCGTCGTTGCCGCCGCCGGCCATGCCGGGCGAACGGCTGCGGCCCATCGCGTCCAGCTCGTCGATGAAGATGATCGCCGGCGCCCGTGTCCGCGCCTGCTCGAACAGGTCGCGCACCCGCGCGGCGCCCACGCCCACGAACATCTCGACGAACTCGGAGCCGGAGATGGAGAAGAACGGCACCTTCGCCTCGCCCGCCACCGCCTTGGCAATCAACGTCTTTCCGGTGCCCGGCGGCCCGACCAGCAGCACGCCCTTGGGCACCCGCCCGCCCAGCCGGCCGTAGTGCTCGGGGTTCTTCAGGAAGTCGACCACCTCCTGCAATTCCTGCTTGGCCTCGTCCACGCCCGCCACGTCGGCGAAGGTGACCCCGGTGTCGGTCTCGACATACACCTTGGCCTTGCTCTTCCCGATCGCCATCAGCCCGCCGCCGAGCCCCCCGCCGGCGGCCATGCGGCGGATCAGGAAGAACCAGATGCCCACGAACAGCGCCACCGGCACTACCCAGGACAGCAGGTCGCGCAGGAAGGTGCTCTCGATCTGCCCGGTCACCTTGACGCCGAACCGCCCCAGCTCCTCGGCGAAGCTGTCATCCACCCGCGTGGTGGTGAACCGGCTCTCCCCGGTCGGCAGGGGTTCCTTCAGCGCGCCGGAGATGAACCGGTCCGACACCGCCACCTCCGCCACCTTGTTGTCGCGCAGCAACTGCTGGAAATCGCTGTAGGCGATCGGCCGCGTGCCGGCGAAGCCTGCGATCAGGCTCTGCAGCAGCAGAATGCCGGCAAAGGCGGCGACGAAGTACCAGACGTTGAAAGTGGTTTTCTTGTCCATGCGAGGCGCTCCCGGCGTTGGCCATGCTACGCGCAAAGCCTTCCGCCTACGAACCCGTTCCGCCCGGGAAGATGGGTCGCCCGCGGGCCGGGTCAACGACCCAGCATCGCCAGCGCCTCCGCCACCGTCGCGCGCCGGATCGCCGTCCGGTCGCCCGGGAACACGTGGCGCGCCGTCACCGTGATCCCGCCCGCCCGCGCGCAGCCGAACCACACCAGCCCGACCGGTTTTTCCGCGCTGCCGCCGCCCGGCCCGGCCACGCCCGTCACCGCGATGGCCAGCTGCGCCCGGGACCGCGCCAGCGCCCCCTCGGCCATGGCGCGCACCACGGGCTCGCTCACCGCCCCGTGCGCGGCGATCAGCTCCATCGGAACGCCGACCAGCTCGTGCTTCGCCTCGTTGCTGTAGGTCACGAAGCCGCGGTCCACCACCGCCGAACTGCCGGCGATGGCGGTCAGCGCGGCGGCGATCAGCCCGCCGGTGCAGCTCTCAGCGGTCGCCACCATCAGCCCCGCCGCCTTGCACCGCGCCAGCAGCACCTCGGCCTGGTGCAGGATCGCATCGTCGATCATGCCGGCGCCTCCCCGCCCGTCACCTCGGCCAGCAGGGTGAAGAACCCGCGCTTGCGCGCCGAGTTGATCCCCCAATCGACCGGCAGCGACTGGTAGCCCTCCTCGAAGCGCTCGCGGATGCGCCGGTAGTCGAAGAAGCCCCAGCCCGCCCCGCCCTCGATCGCGGCGACGAAGTTGTTGTCCGGCTTGTCGAAATCGTAGTGGTCGTCCTCGTTGAACAGGATCGGCTGCCCGCGATAGGCTGCACTCGCCCGCGTCGCCGCCACCTGCGCGCGGATGCCGTCGGGGTGCTCCACGCTGTTGCCGTGCAGCAGCACGTAGTCGCTCGCCGCCAGCAGGTGGTCCGGCGGCACCACGCCGCCCTTGAAGCTGGTGCTGACCGGAATCGCCGGCGCCCGCGCCTTGGCCAGCGCGATCAGCTCCCCGCAGCGCGTCGGCTTGATGATGTCGTGGCTGAAGGCCGGGATGTCGATCTCGTTGCCGATCTCCAGCAGCACGTTGCCGAAGCCCGCGCCCGCCAGCCAGTCGCACGAAGCCGTCGCCGCCCGCACCACCGCGGCCTCGCCGTGCAACGACTGCGCTGCCGCGCCGTAGAACAGCCCGACATTGACCACCATGCCGAGCGCGTCCGCAGCACCCAGCACCCGCGCGAGCCGGTCCAGCATGTCAGGATAGGGCGTGCCATCCGGCGCGAAGCCGGACAGGCGCCAGGGCTGGTACCACGAATAGCCCTGCGGGCTGCCGCCCTGGAGGTTCACCGCCACCGCATCCAGCCCGCAGCGCCGATAGAGCGGCAGGGCGGCGATGAATTCGCGCGTGTTCCGCTCGGCGCTCCATGGCCCGTCGGCATAGGCCCACACGCCCGATGTCGCCGGGTTGCGGTCGTCCACGATGGCGTTGGCCATGCGCGAGATAAACAGCCGCCCCTCGATCGACCGGCCGCGAAAGCTCCGCCCGGCATGGGTGGCCGTGCCGTTCACCAGGAAGCGCTCGCCCTGGATCGAAAGTCGCGTGGCAGGCATGTCCGTCTCCCCTTGTCGTTTTGCCCCGGCGTCAGCCGAGGAAGGCCCGGCGTCAGCCGAGGAACGCAGTGTGCGGTGCTGCGAACCAGGCCGGCCACAGGAATTGCGCGCCCATCACGAGCAGCGCCGCCAGCCCCCCGGCGATCACGTCGTCGGCCATCACGCCGAACGCCCCCTCCTGCCGGTCCGCCCAGCCCACCGGGCCCGGCTTGAGGATATCGAGCGCCCGGAACGCAAGGAAGGCCAGCAGCAGCGAGGGCGGGTTCCAGGCCGCGGCCGCCGGCAGCAGCGCCAGCGGCAGCAGCGCGATCCACTGCCCGGCCACCTCGTCCACCACCACCCAGCCCGGGTCCCCGCCCGGCGCACGATCCGCGCCCGAGGCTCGCACCGCCCACAGCCCGCCCGAGGTCGCCACCGCGGCGGCCAACGGCAACCACGCCGGCGCCACCCCCAGGATCGCCACCCCCACCGCCAGCGCCGCCAGCGACCCCACCGTCCCCGGCGCCACCGGCGACAATCCGGTGCCCAGGCCGCAGGCCACCCAGAAGGCGGTGCCGCGGCGTGCCTGGCTCAGCGCAGCCACGGCGCCAGCGGATGCCCCTCCGCCGTGCCGGGCGGGGCGATGCGGGCGCGATAGATCACGATGTTCTCCACCACGCGCTGCACGTAGTTGCGCGTCTCGGAGAACGGGATCAGCTCGATCCAGTCGATGATGTCGCCGCCCTGCGCGCGCGGGTCGCCGTTGAGGTCGATCCACTCCACCACCCGGCGCGGCCCCGCGTTGTAGCCGGCCGCCGCCATGGCGATGTTGGCGTCGAACTGGTCCATCAGCCCGCGCAGGTAGGTGGTGCCGAGCCGCACATTCAGCGCCGGGTCGCGCGTCAGCGCCGGCAGCGGCGCGGCGATTCCCAGGCCGCGGGCCACATTGGCCGCCGTGCCGGGCATCAGCTGCATCAGCCCCCGCGCCCCCGCGGGGCTCACGGCGGCGCTGTCGAAATTGCTCTCCTGCCGGATGATCGCCAGCGTCAGCGCCGGTTCCACCACCAGCGACTCGCCGGCCAGCGCGGTCGGCCAGCCGGTCTCCGGCAGCATCACCCCGTCCCGCCCGGCCCGGCGCGCGATCGCCACCGCGGCCTCGGTCAGCCCCAGCCCCGCCGCCAGCCGCGCGGCCAACGCCCGGTCCGGCGGATCGGGCGACACCTCGTAGAGCTGCAGCAGGAACGGCGTCGCCCGCCGCGGCTCGCCCCACGCCACCAGCAGCGCCGCCGCCCGCGCCAGCTCCCGCCCGGCGAGATCCAGCGCCCGCGTCGCATCCGCCGCCGGATCGCGCGACGCAGCCACCAGCGCCGTGAACGCCCGCGCGTCGCGCTCCAGCTTGTGCGCCGCCAGCTGGCCATAGAACGTGCTGGTCCAGGCCGCCGCCCGCCGCCACGCCGCCTCCCGCGCCGCCGCCTCGCCCGCCGCGCGCCCCAGCCAATACTGCGCCCGGCCCTGGGTGATCGCCGAGCGCGACCCGTCGGCCAGCGCGCGGAAATGCGCGTCCGCCCCCGTCGGGTCCTTCAGCCGGCGCAGTGCGATGAACCCGGCCAGGAACTCCGCGTCGAGCCGCTGCTCGCCCGCCTGCGCATGGCCGGAGGCGATCGCATAGGCCCCGGCATCGTCGCCCTGGCGCAGCCGCCGCCGCGTCATCAGGTTGCGCTCGTCCCAGAAGCCGCGCCGCCATTCCGCCGGCGCCGCCCGCTCCGCCGCCCCGCCATGGGCGCGCCAGAACGCCGCCGCCTCCTCGTCGCGCGCCGCCCGGCGCAGGTAGCGCGCCTGGTCCAGCATCAGCCCGGCATCGCCGCGCTGCGCCGCCGGCACCCCGCCGACCAGGACCAGTGCGGCCGGATCGTCGCGCCGCAGCGCCAGCCGCGCCTCGATCAGCACCTGGTGCCCGCGCTCCAGCCGGTCCGCCTGCCGCCGCGCCGCCGCAAGATCCGTCCACGCCAGCCGCTCGAACCGCGCCAGGTGGTCCGCGCGCGACAGCATCCCGCCCCAGCGCGCGATGAACCGCGCCTCCCAGGCCCCATCCCCCGGCGCCGTCGCCCAGGCAAGCTTCAGCATCGGCGCGGCACTCTCGCCCGCCTCGGCCAGCGCATCGGCGCAGCGCAGCAACGCCCCGGTCAGTGTCGGCGCCGCCCGCCGGCATTCGGCGCGCACCAGCGCGAGGTCAGGCTCCAGCGCCAAGGCCTCATCGCGCCGCCGCGCCAGAACCGTCGCCATCGGCCAATCGGGGTTGGCAGCCGCGAAGGCGCCGATCTCGTCCACCCGGCCCGCCCCCGGCGCCACCAGCCGCATCCACGTCACCAGCTTGCGCGCCACCGGGTCGGGATGCCCCTCCACGGCGGCCGCGGCCTCCGCCCACCGATCGGCGCGCACATGCCCCATCACGTCCTGGGCTATGGCCGGCCCCGCCATCGCCAGCGCGGCCACCAGGAACAGGGCGCGAATCGGAACGGATACCCAATACAGCATGCCTCATCCTATCGCGTCCGGCCTTGCCCTGCATCCCCCGCGGCACTAGCTTTCGTCGCTTCACGCCGACCGGCCCAGGAAAACGCGGCCGGGCCCAACGACCCCAACCGGAGGACGCAGATGTTCAAAGGGTCTTATGTCGCCCTGATCACGCCCATGCGCACGGATGGTTCGGTCGACGAGAAAAAACTCGAGGAACTCGTGGAGTGGCAGATCCGCGAAGGCACCAACGGCTTCGTGCCGACGGGCACCACGGGCGAATCCCCCACCCTCTCGCATGACGAACACAAGCGCGTCGTCGAGATCGTCGTGGGCGCCACCAAGGGCCGCGTCCCGGTCATCGCCGGCACCGGCTCCAACAGCACGTCGGAAGCCATCGACCTGACGAAGCACGCCAAGAAGGCCGGCGCCGACGCCGCCATGCTGGTGACGCCCTACTACAACAAGCCGACCCAGGAAGGCCTCTACCTCCACTTCAAGGCGGTGGCCGAAGCCGTTGATATTCCGATTATCGTCTACAACATCCCCGGCCGCTCCGTGGTCAACATCTCGGTCGAGACGATGGCCCGGATCGCCAAGATCCCCAACATCGTCGGCGTCAAGGATGCCACCAACGACCTCGCCCGCCCGATCCACACCCGCGCCACCTGCGGCGAGGACTTCGCCCAGATGTCGGGCGAGGACGCGACCATCCTGGCCTTCCTCGCCGGCGGCGGCCATGGCTGCATCTCGGTCACCGGCAACATCGCGCCACGCCTGTGCAGCACCATGCACGTCGCCTGGAGCGAAGGCCGGATCAAGGACGCACTGGCCATCCAGGACCGGCTGATGCCGCTGCACGACGCGCTGTTCAGCGAAACCTCCCCCGGCCCGGTCAAATACGCCGCCTCCCTGCTCGGCCTCACCGCCGAAACCGTCCGCCTGCCGCTCGCCCCCCCGGGCGAAGGCACGCGGGCAAACGTCAGGTCGGCGATGACGGCGGCGGGGTTGTTGAACTAGGATAGGGAAGGCGAGGGCTCTGCCCTCGACCCGCTGGGGCCTGAGGCCCCAGACCCCCATCTATTGAGGGTCCAGGGGGCTCAGCCCCCTGGCGGGTCCAGGGCAGAGCCCTGGCCTTTCTTTTCTGGAGACTCCCATGGCCCCCGCGACGAAGAAGAAATCGGGCCTGATCAGCCACGGCATCGCGGCCCAGAACCGCCGTGCCCGCTTCAACTACGCCATCAAGGAGACCATCGAGGCCGGCATGGTCCTCAAGGGCCCGGAGGTGAAGTCCCTCCGCCACGGCCGCGCCACCCTCACCGAGGCCTGGGCCGGCGAGCGCGACGGCGAGCTGTTCCTGTTCAACTGCTACATCCCGGAATACCAGGGCGGCGTGCTCAGCCGCTTCGAGCCGCGCGCCCCGCGCAAGCTGCTCGTCAAGGCCAAGCAGCGCGACCAGCTCCTTGGCGCCATCGGCCGCGACGGCATGACGCTGGTGCCGCTCGACATCCATTTCAACGAGCGCGGCGTGGCCAAGGTCCAGCTCGGCCTGGGCGCCGGCAAGAACAAGGCCGACAAGCGCGCCACCGTGGCCGCGCGCGACTGGCAGCGCGACAAGGCCCGCCTGATGCGCGACCGCGGCTGACCAGGTGGCCCCGACCGACCGACGCCGATGGGCTTTTCGCGGGTCGGTCCTGGGCCTCGTCCTCGCCCTCCTCGCCGCCTGCGCCCCCTCTGAGCCACCGGGTGCCGAGCCGCGCCGCGCCGGACCGGCCGACCAGGCGTCCGGAAGCTGGGCTGAGCAGACCCACTTCCTGCCCGTCCCCGAGCCCGGCGGCGCCACGCGCCTCATCTACGCCCGCATTTGCCGCCCGCCGGGGGAGCAGCCGCGCCGCCTGGTCGTCATCAACCACGGCAAGGCCACGCAACCATCCCAGCGCGCCGCCTATCGCCCCCCTGCCTGCGACGCCGAGGCCGTGCGCTGGTTCCTCGAGCGCGGTTTCGCCGTCATCCTCCCGGTCCGCCGCGGCTACGGCCCGTCCGCCGGCACCCTGGCCGAGCTGTACCCGACCTGCGCTCCCTCGCGCGACTACGCCACCGGCGCGCTGGAAACGGCGCGCGACATCCGCGCCGCCATCGCCTACGGCACCGCCCTGCCAGGCGTCCGGCCCGACGGGGTTGTCGTGGTGGGCCAGTCGGCCGGCGGGCTGGGCACGGTCGCCCTGTCCAGCCTGAACCCGCCGCAGGTCGCCGCCCTGGTGAACATGGCCGGCGGCGATGGCGGCCACCTGAACCAGGTGCGCCACGCGGTCTGCCAGCCCCCCGCGCTGGTCCGCGCCGCCGGCCAGTTCGGCGCGACGGCCCGCCTGCCGATGCTGTGGGTCTACACCGCCAACGACAGTTTCTTCGGCCCGGACCTCGCCGCCGCGATGCACCGCGCCTATGTCGATGCCGGCGGGCGGGCGCAGCTGGCGCAGTTGCCTGCCTGGGGCACCGACGGCCATGCCCTGTTCTTCGGCCGCGGCGGCTCGGCGGTCTGGGGCCCGCTGGTCGAATCGTTCCTGGGGCTGGCGCCGCGCGCCATGGTCGGCTCGGTCCTGGCCCGGCCCTGACCGCGCGCCCTATCCCGCAACGGAGGTGCCGATGCCCGACGATCCCGCGCCCGACGATCCCGAGCTGGGCCCGAAAGGCGAGAAGCTGCTGCAGGCCAAGCGCGGCTGGGCCCGCGACGGAAGGCTGCTGACCGGCACCGAGGCCGACCCCGCCGCCCAGCGCCTGCCGCCCGGCCAGCGCCTCACCACCGACTGGCCGGTGCTCGACCTCGGCGCCCAGCCCGATGTCACCCCCGCGCGCTTCCGCCTCGACATCGACGGCACCGTCCGCCGCCCGCTCAGCCTCACCCTGCCCGAGTTCATGGCCCTGCCGCAGCAGGACAGCGTGTCGGACATGCACTGCGTCACCCAGTGGTCGCGCTACGACAACCACTGGCGCGGTGTCGCCGCCCGCACCCTGCTGGAGATGGTCGAGCCGCTGTCCTCGGCCCGCCATGTCGTGCTGCATGCGCATGACGGCTACGCGACCAATCTGCGCCTGGACCAGTTTGACCAGCCGGATGTCCTGCTCGTGCACAGTTGGGAAGGCGCGCCGATCAGCCGCGCGCATGGCGGCCCGGTGCGCGCCCTCGTCCCGCGGCTCTACTTGTGGAAATCGGCCAAGTGGATTCGCCGCATCGAGCTCGCCGACCGCGACAAGCCCGGCTTCTGGGAGCGCAACGGCTACCACAACAACGCCGATCCCTGGCGCGAGGAGCGCTACGACGGCTGAAACCTTCCCCGGGACGCGACCGGACAGCCAAGGTTTCATGCAATCGTATCAACACATTACCCCAGCGGATCGCGACTGCCGCGGGGCCTGCGACTGTGCTACTCCTGGCGCGGGAAGATCACCGGGGTGGCGCCGAGGCGCCTCGCGGCGCTCTCCCACCTGGGCGATGTGGCCGGGAGCAGGGCGATGGATTTCGATGCGCACATCCGTGCGGCGCGTGTGCGCGCCGTCTACGAGCGCCTGGGCGTCACCCTCGCGATCACGGTGGTGGCCGGTGCCGTGGCCGCGACGGCGCTGGCGGCCGGCGGGGCGTCGCGGCTGGTCTGGGCGTGGTTCGGGCTGATGCTCATCCTCGCGGGTCTGCGCCTCGTGGCCCGCTCGGCGGTCCGGCGCGATGCGGCCCTGCCGCGGATCGCGCTGTGGGAGCAGCTTGCGGTGGGCGGGGCGCTCGCCTCCGGCCTGCTCTGGGGGCTTGGCGCCGCCCTGCTGCCATCCGTCGAGGCGACGGCCGACGGTGCGCTGGTCGGGCAGGTGGTGCTGCTGCTCCTGCTCGGCGCGATGGGCGTCGGGACGGCCACCGTGCATGCGGTCCACGCGCCGACCGCGTTGGCCTTCATCATCCCCGCCGGGCTGCCGCTGGCGCTGCGCCTGGCGATGCAGGCCGATGCGCGTGGCCTCCTGCTGGCGGCCTTGGTGCTGGCCTGCGTCGTGGTGCTGGTCCTCGTCGCCCGCCGGTCCTGCCGGCAGTTCGACGAGACCTTCCGGCTGCAGATCGCGCTCGCCCGGCGCACCGAGGAACTGGACGAGGCCAATGCCCGCCTGCGCACCGAGATCGCCGATCACCGCGCCACCGGCGACTCGTTGCGCCAGGCCCAGCGGATGGAGGCGATCGGTCAGCTCACCGGCGGGGTCGCGCATGACTTCAACAACGTGCTGGCGGTGATCGGCGGCAACCTGCAGCTGATCGCCCGCCGCGCCGAGGGAAATCCCGACATCCGCCGCCTCGCCGCCGCCGCCGAGCGCGCGGCCGAGCGCGGCGCCCGGCTGACCGCGAGCCTGCTCTCCTTCTCCCGCGAGCAGCCGCTTCGCCCGGAGCCGGTGGATCTCAACGAGCGGGTCCGCGAGTTCGCCCCGTTGCTGCGCCGCACGCTGGAGGGACGGATGGAGTTGGCGCTCGACCTGGCACCCGGCCCGATGATGGTGCTGCTGGACCCCGCGCATTTCCAGGCGGCCCTGATGCACCTGGTCATCAACGCGCGCGATGCGAGCCCCGCGGGGCGGCACCTGACCATCGCGACGGCGCTGGTCACGGAAGACGACGCCGCCGGGGCCGCCCATGCGGGCCCCTTCGCCTGCGTGCGCGTCATCGACACCGGGCCCGGCATGGCCCCCGAGGTCGCGGCGCGGGCGTTCGAGCCGTTCTTCACCACCAAGGAGGTCGGCCAGGGCAGCGGGCTGGGCCTGTCCCAGGTTCTGGGCTTCGCCCGCCAGTCCGGTGGCACGGCGCGGATCGAGGCCGATGAGGGTGGGGGAACCACGATCTCGATCCTGCTGCCGGCCCAGGCCGCACAACCCGCCGTCGCGCCGCCTGCCGCCCGGCCGTCCGGGGAAGGGCGCGTGCTGCTGGTGGAGGACGATGCCGACGTGCGCGACGTGCTGCGGGAGAGCCTGGCCGCCAGCGGCGCGCATGTCATCCCGGTGGCCGATGGCGCGGCGGCGCGGTCGGTGCTCGAGTCGGGCGTGGCGCTCGACATCGTGGTCAGCGACGTGGTGATGCCGGGCGGGATCAGCGGCGTGGACCTCGCCCGCATCGCCGAGAAGGTGCGCCCGGGCCTGCCGGTGCTGCTGATCTCCGGCTACCCGTCCGCCACGCTGGCCGCGCAGGGGGCGGACGAGGCGTCGTTGAACCTGCTGCGCAAGCCGTTCACCCATGCCGAGCTGCTTGCGCGGATGGAACAGGTGCGGTCCTCGCCACGGCGCACATGCGACGTGGCCCAGGGCGTTCGGGCAGCGGGCGCCTGACGCGGCGGCCGGGTCAGGCGAACTTCCCGGATTTGGGGAAGCCGTTGGGCGGCAGCCGGCCGGCCTGGGCGCGTTCGCCGATCCAGTCGCGCAGGGTGTTCTCGGTGCGGGTCTTTTCGCCCAGGCGCCAGGTGAGGCCGTCGGCCAGGGCGAAGGTCTTGATGTCGGCCATCGCGCCTTCCTTGTATTTCTGCAGCATCACGCCGCCGCCGCGCGCCATCTCCGGCACCTGGTCCAGCGGGAACACCAGCAGCTTGCGGTTGGTGCCGATGACCGCGACGTGGTCGCCGGCGACAGGGACGCAGAAGGCCGCCTCCTCGCCGGGCTTGAGGTTCAGCACGGTCTTGCCGGTGCGCTTCTCGGCCAGCATGTCGTCGGACTTCACGACGAAGCCGCGGCCGGTGTCGCTGGCGACGAGGTATTTCACGCCCTCGCGCCAGATGAACAGCTCGGTGACGTCGTCCTCGTTGGTGAGGTCGGCGATCAGGCGGATCGGCTGGCCGTCGCCGCGGCCGCGCGGCAGGTCGGCGGCCTTCAGCGTGTAGGCGCGGCCGTTGGTGGCGAACAGGCAGAGGCGGTCGGTGGTCTCGCAGGGGACCAGCAGCTTGAGGCGGTCGCCCTCCTTGAACTTGAGGTCGTCTGGGTTGGCGACGGTGCCCTTCACGGCGCGGACCCAGCCCTTGTCGGACAGGATGACGGTGATCGCCTCGCGCTCGACATAGGCGTCGGGGTTGACGTCGATCTCCTGCGGGGCGCCGGCCAGCGCGGTGCGGCGGGTGCCGAGGGGGCCGGTGCCGAATTTGGTCTGGATGGCTTCCAGCTCGCCGGTGATGTGCTCCCAGCGCTTGCCTTCGCTGGCCAGCAGGGCCTGGACGTCCTTGCGCTCCTTGGTGAGGGCCTTGTGTTCCTTACGGATCTCCATCTCCTCCAGGCGGCGCAGGCTGCGCAGGCGCATGTTGAGGATGGCTTCGGCCTGCATGTCGGTGAGGGTGAAGGCCTTGATGAGGGCGGGCTTGGGCTCGTCCTCGGTGCGGATGATGCGGATGACCTCGTCGAGATTGAGGTAGACGGCGAGGAAGCCTTCCAGGATCTCCAGCCGGCGCTCGATGGCGGCCAGGCGATGGCGGCTGCGGCGGAGCAGGACTTCCTGGCGGTGGGCGAGCCACTGCGTGAGCAGGTCGCGCAGGCCGAGGACGCGGGGGGTGCGGTCGGCGGTGAGCACGTTCATGTTCAGCGGGAAGCGGGATTCGAGCTGGGTGGCGCGGAACAGGGTGGCCATCAGGGCCTCGGGCTCGACGCCGCGGGCCTTGGGCTCCAGGACCAGGCGGACCTGCTCGGTGGATTCGTCGCGGATGTCGCCGAGGAGGGGGAGCTTCTTGTCCTCCATCAGTTGGGCGATCTGCTCGATCAGGCGGGATTTCTGGATCTGGTAGGGGATCTCGGTGACGACGATGGACCAGGTGCCCATGCGGCCCTTCTCGACCTCCCATTTCGCGCGGACGCGGAAGCCGCCGCGGCCGGTTTCGTAGGCCTGCAGCAGGGCGGCCGGTTCCTCGACCAGCAGGCCGCCGGTGGGGAAGTCGGGGCCGGGCATGTGGGCGAGGAGGTCGGCGGTGGTGGCCTGGGGGTTGCGGATCAGGTGGATCGCGGCGGCGCAGACTTCGCCGGCGTTGTGCGGCGGGATGCTGGTCGCCATGCCGACGGCGATGCCGGCGGCACCGTTGGCCAGCAGGTTGGGGAAGCTGCCGGGCAGGACGAGAGGTTCGGCTTCCTCGCCGTCGTAGGTGGGGCGGAAATCGACGGCGTCTTCATCAATCCCGGCGAGGAGGGATTTGGCGACTTCGGTGAGGCGGGCCTCGGTGTAGCGCATGGCTGCAGCGTTATCGCCGTCGATGTTGCCGAAGTTGCCCTGGCCCTCGACGAGGGGGAAGCGGGCGGCGAAATCCTGGGCGAGGCGGACCATCGCGTCGTAGATCGAGGCGTCGCCGTGGGGGTGATACTTGCCCATGACGTCGCCGACGATGCGGGCGCATTTCTTGAAGCCGGCGGTCGGGTCCAGGCGGAGCTGGTGCATCGCGTAGACCAGGCGGCGGTGGACGGGCTTCAGGCCGTCGCGCAGATCGGGCAGCGAGCGGCTGGTGATGGTGGACATGGCGTAGGCGAGGTAGCGCTGCGAGAGCGCGTCGCGCAGGTTGGTGTTCTCGACGTTGCCGATCAGGTCGTCAGGCATCGGGGGCGGGTTCCTTCAGGGCGGCGACGCGGTCGTAAAGGGCGACTCGGGCCTGGGGCAACGGCTTGTGCTGGAGGCCGAAGACGTCGCGGGCGAGGAAATGGCCGGTCAGGCGCAGGCCGTCGGACCATTCGGGTGGGGTGCCCTGGCCGCCATCGCGCAGGAAGGGGGGGAGGGGGAGGAGGCGCTCCTTCCACAGCCCGGCCCCTTCCTCGCTGACGGCGCGGCCGGTGCGGGGGGATACGTAGGCTAGTTTTCCTGATGTGCCAAGCACCGCGCAGGAAGAAAAATCGAGGCCGTAGCCGAGGTCGCGCAGGAGGAGGGTTTCCCAGCGGATCAGCTCGGCCAGCTGGCGCTCGGCCTCGGGGAGGCGGGCGAGGAGGTGGAGCAAGGTGTCGAAGACGGCGGGGTAGGGGTGGCGCTCGGGCAGGCCGCCTTCGGCCACCGCACAGGCGCTGGTGAGCATGGACAGGGCGAGGGGGTCGTCGAGCACCAGGGCGGCGGCGGGGTGGATCAGCTCGGCGGTGAAGGAGCCGAGCTGGTCGGAGAGGCGGCCGACCCAGCGGACCTGGATGAGGTTGCCCTGCTGCCAGAGGGCGGCGCGGCTGCGGGACTGGGCGCCGCGGGCGAGGCCGCGATGGGCGCCGTGGGTTTCGGTCATGACCGTGGCGATGGCGTCGGCTTCGCCGTAGGGGCGGGCGTCGAGGATGATCGCGGGGGCTTCCCAGTCCATTTGGGGGTTCTGGGGGGGCTGGCGGTCGGGCGCAAGAGGGCGATGGAGACGGAAGGATGTTGAATCGGAACGATAAGGGCGTGGGTGGGGTTGGTCAGGCCGGGCGGTGGCGCCAGGCGCGGGCGGCGGCGCGGACGTAGGGCTGGAGCGTGCGGTCGGGGGTGCCTGGCTCGGGAGTCGCG
>CAMDGX010000075.1 GCA_945897825.1 Asaia bogorensis
TGGTCGCGCTGTTCTACATGGCCGCCACGCTGGGGGCGGCATGGCGCCATCATTTCGGCCGCGGCGTCGCCTGGAAGGGCCGTGCCTACGAGGCCGGGCGCGCATGAACGACAACGTGCCCGAGAATGTGGAAGCCTGGTCCGGCAAGGCGCGCGAGGACGAGAACTTCCCGGTCGGTTCCGCGCTGATCGCCCGCCACCTGCGCCCGCATGTCCATGCCTACTACGCCTTCGCGCGCAACGCCGACGACATCGCCGACAGCCCAGACCTTTCCGCCTCCGACAAGGTCCGGCGCCTCGACGTGATGCAGGACGTGCTGCTGGGCGCGCGCAACACCGGCAGCCCCAGCGCGCTCGGGCTGCGCGCCAGCCTGGCCGAGACCGGCATCGACGCGCGCCACGCCACCGACCTGCTGGTTGCCTTCCGCCAGGATGCCACCAAGCTGCGCTACGGCAACTGGGCCGAGCTGCTCGACTATTGCCGCTTTTCCGCCATGCCGGTCGGCCGCCATGTGCTGTGCCTGCACGGCGAATCCGCGGACACGTTCCCTGCCTCGGACGCCCTCTGCGCCTCGCTCCAGGTGCTCAACCACCTGCAGGACCTGCAGAAGGACCTGCTGGCGCTGGACCGCTGCTACCTTCCGCTGGCGCTGCTCGAGCGCCACGGCACCGGCATCGACGATCTCTCGCGCCCCACCGCCACGGCGGGGTTGCGCGCCGTCATCGATGCGCTGCTCGACGAGTGCGACGGGCTGAACCGCAGCGCCCGGGCGCTGCCCGACCACGTGCGCGACCGCCGCCTGCGGCTGGAGACCGCCATGATCGTCGGGCTCGCCGAGCGCCTGGCCGCCCGGCTGCGCCGGCAGGACCCGCTCGCCCGGCGGGTGAAGCTCTCGAAATACGATGCGATGGGAGCGCTGCTCGCGGCGGTGCGGCACTGGTGAGCAACGATATCGCAACAGTCGAGGCCATCGTCCGCGCCGCCGGCACCAGTTTCCACCGGGGCATGTCGATCCTGCCGCCGCCGCGCCGCCAGGCGATGTATGCCATCTACGCGTTCTGCCGCATCGTCGACGACATCGCCGACGAGGACTCGCCGTTCGAAACCCGCAAGCCCCGACTTGAGGAATGGCGCGCCCATGTCGCGGCGCTGTATCGCGGCGAGGCGCACGATGCCGTCACCCGCGAACTGCTGCGCGCCATCGGGGCCTACGCCCTGAGGCGTGAGGATTTCGATGCCGTGATAAATGGCATGGAGATGGATGCCGACGCCCCGCTGGTGGCGCCCGACGAGGCCACGCTCGATCTCTACTGCGACCGCGTCGCCTCGGCCGTCGGCCGGCTCTCGGTGCGCGCCTTCGGCGATGCGTCGGCCGATGCCGACCTGGTTGCCCATCACCTTGGCCGCGCCCTGCAGCTCACCAACATCCTGCGGGATATCCACGAGGATGCGGGGCGAGGCCGCCTCTACCTGCCGCGCGAATTGCTCGCGGCGAACGGCATTCCGCCCGATCCCGGCGCGGCGCTCGTCCATCCCGCGTTGGCGCGCGTTTGCGAGGCGCTCGCCGCACGCGCGCGGCAGCATTTCGCCAGCGCATCGGCTGCGATGGCACGCTGCGACCGTCGCGCCATGAAACCCGCCCGCCTGATGGGCACCACCTACGCCGCCATCCTGGCGAAGCTGGAGGCGCGCGGCTGGAAAGCGCTCGACCAGCCCGTGAAACTCTCGAAATGGGCCAAGCTGCGTATCGCGCTGCGGCACCTGCTCGGCTGATGGCGCACATCCACGTCATCGGCGCCGGGCTCGCCGGACTCTCCGCCGCGGTCGCCCTCACCCAGGCCGGGCACCGCGCGACGCTGCACGAATCCGGGCCGGCCGCCGGCGGGCGCTGCCGCTCCTATTTCGATCGCGAACTGGGCTGCCGCATCGACAACGGCAACCACCTGCTGCTCTCCGGCAACCGCGCCGCGCTGGCCTATCTCGACACCATCGGCGCGGCCGACACGCTCACCGGCCCCGCCGAGCCGATCTTCCCGTTCATGGACCTCACCACCGGCGAACGCTGGATCGTCGCCCCCAACGCCGGCCGCATTCCGTGGTGGGTGCTCTCGCGGGCACGCGGCGTGAAGGGCGCGCGCCTGGTGGACTACCTCGCATTGCTGCGCCTGAAGCTCGCCCGACCGCACCATACCGTATCTGAAACACTCTCCGGCGCTGGCGTCCTCTATCGCCGGCTGTTCGAGCCGCTTGCCATCGCGGCGCTGAACACAATGCCCGATGTCGCCCTGGCCCGCCTGCTCGGCGCCGTGGTGGATGAAACGCTGGCCCAGGGCGGCGCCGCCTGCCGCCCGCTGGTGCCGCGCGAGGGGCTTTCGGAATCGTTCGTCGATCCCGCCCTGGCGTGGCTCGGCGCGCGCGGCGCCGTGCTGCACACCAACCGCCGCGTCGCGGCCCTGCATGTCGATGGTGGCCGCGTCCGCCGGTTGCAGACCACCGACGGTCCGGTCGACATCGGCCGGGACGAAGCGGTCATCCTCGCCGTGCCGCCCTGGGTTGCCACCACGCTGCTGCCCGGCCTCACCGCGCCCGATGCGTTCGAGGCGATCGTGAACCTGCATTTCCGCGCCGAGGCGGACCCCCGCCCCGCTGGCTTCGCGGGCCTGGTCGGCGGCACTGCGGAGTGGGTGTTCGTCAAGCCCGGGATCGTCTCCACCACGACCAGCGCCGCCAACCGTCATGCCGACCTCTCCGCCGATCACCTCGCGACCGTGTGCTGGGAAGACGTCTGCGCCGCCCTCGATCTCTCCGGCCCGCGCCCGCCATGGCGCCTGGTGCGTGAGAAGCGCGCCACCTTCGCCGCCACCGCCGAGCAGGAACGCCGCCGGCCGGGGCCGCTCACCAACCTGACGAACCTCGCCCTGGCCGGGGACTGGACGGCGACCGGTCTGCCCGCGACGATCGAGGGCGCCATTCGCTCGGGCAACACGGCGGCCAGGGTGTTGTTCCAGTAGAAGGAATCTTCTTTTTCTGAAGAAAAAGAAGCAAAAAGACTTTATCCATTTGAGTCCCTGGGTAAAACCCAGGCACGGCGTCAAGTGATGGAAGTTTTTTGGTTCTTTTTTTCAAAAAAGAACGTGCTTCCTGCCTTCCCCTTCCCTTCCTTCCCCCATTGTCCTAATCACCCCTCACCATGGACACCATCCACCTGGACGACTCTGTCGCCCGCGCCCAGGCACGGCTCCTGCGCGAACAGAAGCCTGACGGGCATTTCGTCTTCGAACTCGAAGCCGACGCCACCATTCCCGCCGAGTTCGTCCTGCTCACCCATTTCCTCGACCGCCCGGACACGGCGCTGGAGCAGGCGATCGCCGTTTATCTGCGCCGCATCCAGGGCGCGCATGGCGGCTGGCCGCTGTTCCATGACGGCGCGTTCGACCTCTCCGCCAGCGTGAAGGCCTATTTCGCGCTGAAGATGATCGGCGACGATCCCGACGCACCGCACATGGCGCGCGCCCGCGGCGCCATCCTGGCGGCCGGGGGGGCGGAGCGGAGCAACGTGTTCACCCGCGCGCAGCTGGCGCTCTATGGCGAGGTGCCGTGGCGGGCGGTGCCGGTGATGCCGGTCGAGATCATGCTGCTGCCGCGCCGGTTTCCGTTCCATCTCGATCGCGTCAGCTATTGGTCGCGCACCGTCATCGTGCCCTTGCTGGTGCTGATGGCGCTGCGCCCGAGGGCCCGCAACCCACGCCGCATCCGCGTCCAGGAGCTGTTCCGCACCCCGGCGGAGCAGGTGACGGACTGGATCCGCGGGCCGTTCCGCTCCACCTGGGGCCATGTGTTCAAGCACCTCGACCGTGTGCTGCGGGTGGTGGAGAAACTGTTTCCGGCCGCGATCCGCCGCCGCGCCATCGCGAAGGCCGTTGCCTTCGTCGTCCCCCGGCTGAACGGCGAGGACGGGCTCGGCGGCATCTACCCGGCCATGGCCAACGCCATGATGATGTTCGACACGCTAGGCTATGCGCCGGACCATCCGGATGCCGCCATCTGCTGGCGGGCGCTGCGCAAGCTGCTGGTCATCAGGGATGGTGAAGCCTACTGCCAGCCGTGCCTCTCGCCGGTGTGGGACACCAGCCTGGCCGGCCATGCGCTGGCGGAGTCGGACGGCAGCGCCGCCGCGCCGGTTGTCGCCGCCAACGCTTGGCTGCGCGGCAAGCAGGTGAACGACGTCGTCGGCGACTGGGAAGCCGCCCGCCCGGGCGTGCCCCCCGGCGGCTGGGCGTTCCAGTACGAGAACGCCCATTACCCGGATGTGGACGACACCGCCGTCGTCGGCATGCTGCTGCACCGCGAGGACCCTGCAGGCCACGCCGAGGCGATCCGCCGGGCGCGGGACTGGGTGATCGGCATGCAGAGCCGCAACGGCGGCTGGGGCGCATTCGACGCCGACAACACCCACCACTACCTGAACCACATCCCGTTCGCCGACCACGGCGCCCTGCTCGACCCACCCACCGCCGACGTCACCGCCCGCTGCGTGTCGTTCCTGGCCCAGATCGGCGAGCCGCTCGACAGCCCCGTCCTCGCCCGCGCCGTCGGTTGGTTGAAATCCGAACAGGAGGCGAGCGGCGCCTGGTTTGGCCGCTGGGGGACGAACTACATCTATGGCACCTGGTCCGTGCTCTGCGCGCTCAACGCGGCGCAAGTTGCGCACGACGATCCGGCGTTCCGTCGCGCGGTCGCCTTCCTCCTCGCCGTCCAGCGCGAGGACGGGGGCTGGGGCGAGGACAACGAGAGCTATGCCGGCGCGCCGGCGGGGCAGCACACCGTGTCGACGCCCTCGCAAACCGCCTGGGCGCTGCTCGCCCTGATGGCGGCGGGCGAGGCCGAGAGCCCAGCCGTTACACGCGGCATCGAATATCTCGCCAGCACGCAGACGCCCGATGGCGGCTGGGAGGAGGCGCCCTACACCGCCGTCGGGTTTCCGCGCGTGTTCTACCTGCGCTACCACGGCTACCGGCTGTTCTTCCCGCTGCTCGCCCTGGCCCGCTACCGCAACCTGCAGCGCAGCAACGACCGCCGGGTCGCGTGGGGATTCTGATGTCCACCCTCGGCATCGTCACCGGGCTGGAGGCCGAAGCGCGGCTCGCCCGCCGCTTGGGCATGGCGGAGGTCGGCGGCGGGCTGCCCGCCGGGGCGGAGGACGCCGCCGAACGCCTGGTGGCGCGCGGCGCGACGGCCCTGGTCAGCTTCGGCTTGGCCGGTGGGCTCGATCCCGCGCTGCTGCCGGGCGCAATCATCATCCCCGCCGAGGTGATGGAGAACGGGTGCGGCTACCGCACCGACTACGCCCTGTGCGCCCGTTTCGGCGGCCAATCGCCGGTGCGAGCCCTGGCGGCCCAGGCGATCCTGGCCACGTCGGAGGCCAAGCACGCGGCGCGGCACGCCACCTTTGCGGTGATCGTCGATCTCGAGTCGGGCGCAGTCGCGCGCGTCGCCGCCCGCCATGGCCTGCCCTTCGCGGTCGTGCGCGCGGTGTGCGACCCGGCGGGCTTCACCCTGCCGCCGCTGGCCCTCGCGGCCCTCGATTCCGGGGGGCGCATCGCCCTCGGCCGCGTCATCGCCGCCCTGCTGCGCCGCCCCGGGCAGATCCCGGCGCTGCTTACCCTCTCCGGCCACGCCGCCCAGGCCCGCGCGGCGCTGTCTCGCTTGACTTCGAAATCACGCCATCCATAGCTTCGCGCCACCAACGAACGGAGACGGGGACCATGTTGAAGCGCATCGGCCGGCGCATGCTGGCGGCCACCATCGCGGCGGGCACCCTGCTCGGCGCCGCCGCCAGCCAGGCCCAGGCGGGCGAGGTCACCTTCTGGACCTGGCGCCAGGAAGACCGCGCCGCCTACACCGAGCTGTTCGGCGACTTCATGAAGGCCAACCCCGGCATCACGGTGAAGTTCGAATCCTTCGCCGTCGAGCAATACGCCACGATCCTCTCGACCGCGCTGGCCGCCGGCAAGGGCGGCGATGTCATCCACACCCGCGCCTATGGCGGGCTGGAGCAGTTCGCCAAGGCCGGCTACCTGCTGCCGCTCGACACCAGCAACGTCCCCGAACTCGCCAACCTGCCCGATGACGCGAAGGCCAGCCTCACCCTGCGCAGCGACGGCAAGGTCTACTCCTACGCCTTCGCCAGCCAGACCCTCGGCCTGTTCGTCAACAACGCCGTGTTCAAGCAGGCCGGCCTCACCCCGCCGACCACCTGGGCCGAGCTGATCGAGGTTTCCAAGGCGCTGAAGGCCAAGAACATCGTGCCGCTCGCCAACGGCACCGCGACCGCCTGGATGTGCGAGGTGTTCACCTCCGTGTTCACCAACCCGCTGCTTGGGCCGGGCTTCGCCGACGAGATCCTCTCGGGCAAGGCGACGTTCTCCGACCCGCGCTATGTCGGCGCGCTCGCGAAGCTGCTTGAGCTGCGCGACTTCATGCCGCAGGGCTTCACCGGCATCGACTACCCCACCGCCCAGCAGCTGTTCCTCTCCGGCCGGGCCGCGATGTTCGCCGGCGGCAGCTTCGAGATCGCCAATTTCCGCAAGCAGAACCCGCGGCTGGACATGAGCTTCATCGCGCCCCCCGCGCCGGCGGCCGGGGCGCCGCGCCTCGTCTCCAAGTTCTTCGACGGCGGCTACGCGGTGAACGCCAAGTCGGCCAACCAGGCCGACGCGCTCAAACTGGTCCGCTTCATGGGCACCAAGCAATTCGGCGACAAGTTCGCGGCGCTGCTCGGCAACATCTCGCCCATCAAGGGCGTGGAGCTGAAAGACCCCATGCTGGCGGAGATCGCCAAGCTGAACGAAACCTCCGCCCCCTACCTGATGGCGGTCCACTTCCGCTACGAAACCCCCACCGGCTCCGAGCTGCTGCAATCCGGCATCCAGAAGATGATGGCCGGCAGCATGACCCCGGCCGAAGTTGGCGCATCCCTCACGCAGGGCATCGGGCGCTATCACAAGCCGTTCCAGAAGTAAGACCAGGGGCGCTGCCCCTGGACCCCGCCATGGGGCCGAGCCCCCTGGACCCTCGATGAATGGGGGTCCGGGGCCTCAGGCCCCGTCACGCGCAAGCGTGCTGGCGCACGAGGGGTCCAGGGCAGAGCCCTGGCCTATTCCATGCGCCGCGCTCGCCTCAACCTTTGGATTCTGTTCCTCCTGGCCCCGGCGCTCGCCATCATGGCGACGTTCGTGGCTTGGCCATTGCTCTCCGCCCTGCGCTACGCATTCTACAGCTTCAACGGCGTCGCCCCTGGCGCCTTCGTGGGCCTGGCCAACTTCTCCGACGTGCTGTTCGCCGAGCCGTTCGCCGGCTGGACCTGGCGGGCGCTCAAGAACAACATCATCGTGTTTGCCTCCCTGATGGTGGTGCAGAACGGCCTGGCCTACCTGATCGCCTTCGCCCTGCTGAAGGGCTTGCCCGGCCACCGCGTCCACCAGGTGATCGTGTTCCTGCCCGTGGTGCTCTCGGCCGTCATCGTCGGCTTCCTATGGAAGCTGTTCCTCCACCCGCTGTTCGGCCTGGTGAACGCCGCGCTGGCGCTGGTCGGCCTGCCCGGCCGCCCCTGGCTTGGCGACGAATCCACCGCGCTTGGCAGCCTCATCTTCACCAACGCCTGGCACTGGATCGGCTTCCCCGCGCTGATCTTCCTCGCCGGCATGCAGCGCATCCAGAAGGAAACGCTGGAAGCCGCGCGCATCGACGGCGCCAACGACCGCGTGCTGCTGACGAAGATCATCTGGCCGCTGGTCGCCCCGGCCACCACGATCATCTTCACCCTGACCTTCATCGGCAGCTTCAACTGGTTCGAACTGCCCTACGTGATGAGCGGCCTGAACGGCTCCCCGGGCGGGGCCACCGACGTGCTGGGCCTGTATTTCTACCGGACCGCCTTCGGCAACACGACCTCCGGCCTGCAGGATTTCGGCCGCGGCAGCGCGCTCGCCGTGCTGATGTTCCTGTTCATCGCCACGACATCGGCCATTGCGCTGCGGTATCTGCGGCGGAGGGAGATCCAGTTATAAGAATCTTCTTTTTCTGAAGAAAAAGAAGCAAAAAGACTTTTCATCCATTTGCCAGCATCACCGCCGCGTCAGGTTCGCCCCGGCGTAATGGATGAAGTTTTTTTGCTTCTTTTTGTTCACAAAAAGAAGACTCTTTCTTCCTCATCACCACCGGCACCAGCACCAGCCAGGCGATCCGCGCCTGATAGCGGTCATGCGGTCCCGAAAGCGCTCCGCTCGTCGCCGCGTTCGCCAGCACCCCCACCAGCACCAGCACGGCCAGCTTCTGCCCCCGCAGCGCCAGCACCAGCGTCACGACCGCGCCGGCGGCCAGGATCGCCAGGTGCCAGGGATTGAGCGGCTCCGCCACCGCCCGCAGCGTTCCCTGCATCTGCCGCCCAGCGCGGAATCGCGCCATCTCGGCGGCCGGGAAGTAGGCCTGCAGGCTCCCGGTGATCGACCCCTCCAGCCAATCGTCGCCCAGCGTGTCCCCCAGCCGCACCTGCCACAGCTGCGCCCAGAAATTACCAAGCGCTGTGCGCAGCACGGCCCAAGGCTCCTGCACCAGCGTCGCACGCACGATCGCCGCGGCTTCCGGCGCCAGCGCCATCGGCCCGCCGGTCGACCACACCGGGCCCCATCCCTTCCACAGGAACAAGTCGCTGTCGTCGGGGAACCGCCCCTGCCAGTCGCACAGCTTCCACTCCGCCCGCGGGCATTCACGCCCCAGCACCGCCTGTGCGGGCCCGTCCGTCGCCAGCCGCGCCAGGGCGAACACGCTGCCGTAGGGGGAAATCCCGAAGCGCCCATGCCCCACGGCGTTGGTCGCCAGCAGCACCGCCAGCGCCAGCCCCAGCGGCGCCAGCACCATCCGCCGCCCACGCAGCAGCAACGCCACCACCCCCACCGCCAGGGCCAGCGGCAGATGCGACAGGTGGCTGGCGATCGCGAAGCTCCCCAGCGCCAGCAGCCACAGACGCACCGGCCAGCCCAGCCGCGCGAAGCTCAGCAAGAACAGGCACAGCACCACCATCGGCGCCAGGATGTCCGGCATCAGCAGCGAGGCGAACCACGGCGCCGCCGACAGCGCGGCCAGCCCCGCGCACAGCGCCAGGTGGAACCGCCAATTGGGCACCGCGAATGCCCCGCGCACCAGCCACAGCAGATGCGACAGTACCAGAACCTGCGCCGCCAACGGCAGCCATAGCGTCAGCCGCAGGTGCAGCAGCGCCAGCACCGGCCCGAACACGAACGGCTTGTCCCACACCATCTGCGGCGCGCCGCCCTGCACCAGGAAGGCATGCGTGTCGCTGAACACGACCGGAAAGCCGTTCAGCAGCGCTGGCCAGGCCAGCAGCAGGGCACCTGCGGTGATGGCAAGGAAGGCAATCAAGCAAGATTCTTCTTTTTCTGAAGAAAAAGAAGCAAAAAGACTTTTATCCATTTTCCTCGCGCCTAATTTTTAAGCCACGGCGCAATGAGGAGAAAGTTTTTTGGTTCTTTTTTTCAAAAAAGAACATCCTTCCTACCTGAAGCTCGCAATCTCATCGAACGCCTTCTTCACCCCGCCCGCCACCGGCACCAGGCACCCTTCGGCGGGGTATCCCACCACCAGCAGGATGCTCGGCTTCTCGTGCGCCGGCCGGCCGCAGAGTTCGTTCAGGAAGTTCATCGGCGCCGGCGTATGCGTCAGGGTTGCCAGCCCGGCGTTGTGCAGGGCGGCGATCAGGAAGCCGGTGGCGATGCCCACGCTCTCGGGCACGTAGTAGTGCTTCACTTGGCTGCCATCGGGCGCGATGCCATGCCGTTGCGCGAAGATGGCGATCAGCACCGGCGCGGTTTCCAGGAACGGCTTGCTGGCATTGGTGCCCAGCGGCGCCAGCGCGTCGAGCCATTCCTCGGGTGCCTTGCCGCCGTGGTAGAAGGCGTATTCCTCCCGCTCGGCGAGTTCGCGCAGACGGCGCTTGCGCGCCGGGTCGGCGATCACCGCGAAATGCCATGGCTGCTGGTTCGCGCCGGAGGGCGCGCGCCCCGCGGTCCGGATCGCCGCCTCCACCACCGCCATCGGCACCGGCCGGTCGGAGAAGTCACGCACGCTGCGCCGACGGGACATCAGCGCCAGGAAGGCCTCCGCCCGCGCGGCCATCTCCTCCGGCCCGCGCTCGGTGAAGTCCAGCGCCTGCATTGCCGCCCCGTCCTGCATGTTCCGATCCCTCCCGGTGCGCCGCCATGGAAGCCGCAGCCCGCACGCCGGCGCAAGCGACCTGTTGCAAACCACGCAAGCGACACGACCTCAGTGCGGGCAAGGCGGGGATCGACGATGCGGACAATGCTGACGGCCTATGGCGCGACCGCGCTGGTGTTCCTGGTGCTGGATGCGATCTGGCTGACCACGATGGTCGACCGGGTCTATCGTCCCGGCATCGGCCACCTCATGGCCGACCGGCCCAATCTTGCCGCCGCGGTGCCGTTCTACCTGCTGTATGTGCTCGGCGTGGTGGTGTTCGCCGTGATGCCGGCGGTGCGCGCGCAGGACTGGACGCTGGCGCTCGGCCTCGGCGCGCTGCTCGGCCTGTTCGCCTACGGCACCTACGACTTGACGAACCTAGCCACGCTCAAGGGCTGGTCGGTGCGCGTCTCGCTGATCGACATGGCCTGGGGCGCGGTGCTGACCGCCTCGGCGGCCACCGGGGGTATGCTGGCGGCGAGCTGGATGTCGCGCGGGGCGTAGCGCGCCCGCAGCGCGGCGGCGACGGCGCGCACCACGCTTTCCCAATCCCCCGGCCGCGGCTGGCGGAACAGGCGCAGCCCGGCGTACCAGGGCGAATCCGCCCGCACCAGCTGCCAGCGCCAGTCCGGCGCATGCGGCAGCATCACCCAGGCGGGCCGGCCCAGCGCCCCGGCGAGGTGCGCGACGGCCGTATCCACCGTCACTACGAGGTCCAGCGCGCTCACAAGCGCCGCCGTCGCGGCGAAATCGGGCAGCTCGGGGCCGAGATTCGAAATGCCCAGCGGCGCCAGCTCGCCATGCCGAGACCCGACCTGCAACCCCACCACGCGCAGCCGCGGCACTGCGGCGGCGATGCGCTGGATCGGGCGTAGCAACCGCGCGGCGGCGCCTGGCGGCAGCGAGCGGTGGCGGTCGTTGCCATGGGCGGGGTTGCCGGCCCAGACCAGCCCGATCCGCACACCCAACCCGATCTCCCGCCGCCATGCCCCGACACGGGCCGGATCGGCGGCCAGGTAGCCCTCGGCGTGTGGGATGGTTTCCGCCCCCAGCAGGTGCGGCAGGCTCATCTGGTCCACCCACAGGTCGTGCGGCGGGAACCCGTCGGCGCGCGCCACCACGTCGACGCCCTCGATGCGCGACAGCAGCGGCACCAGCGCGGCGGCGCAGGCCAGCGTGACGCGGGCGCCGCGCGCCACCAGGGCGGGCAGGTAGCGGGCGAACTGGATCGTATCGCCCATGCCCTGGCCTGCGTGCACCAGCAGGTGCTGCCCCGCCAGCGGGCCGCCGGTCCATTCGGGCGCGGTCAGCGCGGCGAAATCGGCGGCGAAGCGGGGGTGGCGCTTGCGCCATTCGGCATCCTCGAAGCCGCCCTCCAGGTCCCCGGCGAGCAGGCGGGCGATGGCGCGGTTCCACCAGCCGGGCGCGAAGCCGGGATCGGCGGCGATGGCGCCGTTGCAGGCGGCGATGGCCTCCAGCAGCCGTCCCTCGGCGGTCAGCACCGCGCCCAGGCTGGCATGCGCCTCGGCCAGCTGCGGCGCGCGGGCGATGGCCTGGCGCAGCAGCTCGGCCGCCGTGCCGGTGTCGCCGCAATCGGCGCGGGCATTGGCCATGGCGAGCAGCACCGCCGCCGCGTCGGGCGCCAGCGAGGCCGCCTGTTCCAGCGCAGCGACCGCCTCGGCGGCGCGCCCGAGGGCGCGCAGCGCGATGCCCCGCGCCAGCCACGCATCGGCCATGCGCGGCGTTCGCGCCAGCGCGGCCTCGGCCTCCACCAGCGCCGCCTCGGGCTGGCCGGCCTGGACGAGGTGGCAGGCGAGGGCCGCGCGGGCCTGGGGATTGTCGGGGGCGAGGCCGACCGCGTGGCGCCCGGCCGTCAGCGCGGCGCGCACGTCGCCGGTGCGGGAGAGAAGCTGGGCCAGGGCGAGCATGATCGCGATGTCGCGCGGGCGTTCCTCCTGCACCGCGCGAAGCAGGGCGATCGCCTCGGTCAGTTCGCCGGCTTCCGCGCAGGCGCGGGCCAGGGCGAGGCGGGTATCGGCATGGCCGGGCCGCAGCAGGGCGGCCTGGCGCAGCGGCGCGCAGGCCTCGCCGGCGCGGCCGGCCTCGACCAGCAGAACGCCGAGCAGGTAATGCGCCTGGGCCAGGTGGGGCGCTGCCTCCGCCACCTCGCGATAGGTGGCCTCCGCCGCGGCGCGATCGCCGGCGCGGTGCAGCGCGAGCCCCTCGGCCAGGCGCTCGAGCATGCCTGGCGGGGGAGAAGTTTCAGTCGCGTCGGTCTCGGGATACGGCATGCGGGGCTCTCCGGAGGCCCAGCCTGCCCGGCAAAGGTGAAGAGACCGCTACCCTGGCGCAGGCCCCCAGCGCGCGGCGGCGAGGTCGTCGGCCTCGCGGGCGTCCACCCATTCCTCGCTCCCGTCGGCGAAGCTTTCCTTCTTCCAGAACGGCGCGCGGGTTTTCAGCCAGTCGATCAGGAAGGCGGTGGCCTCCAGCGCGTCGTGGCGGTGGGCGGAGGCGGCGAGCACCAGCACGATGGTCTCGCCCGGCGCCATGGGCCCGACGCGATGGACCAACGTGCAGCCGAGCAGCTTCCAGCGCCCGGCGGCGTCGGCGGCGATGGCGGACAGCGCCCGCTCGGTCATGCCGGGGTAGTGCTCCAGCGTCATCGACGTGATGCGCCGTCCCTTGGCGGTTTCGCGCACCGTGCCGATGAAGCTGCCGATGCCGCCGATATCGGTGCGCCCGGCGGTCAGGGCCGCGATCTCGGCGCCGACATCGATCGCCTCGGTCTGGACGCGGATGGTCGCCATCTCAGCCGCCTGTCACCGGGGGGAAGAACGCCACCTCGTCGCCGGGGCGCACCGGCGCGTCCGGTGCCGCGAAATCCTGGTTGACGGCGCAGCGCACCGGGGCGGTGGTGCCGAAGGCGGCGTCGTAGCCGGGGCCGCGGGCACGCAGCCAGGCGACCAGGGCACCGACGGTGGCGGCTTCGGGCGGCAGCGTCACCTCCTCCTCGCCGAGGCCGATGCGTTCGCGCAGCCAGGCGAAGTAGAGCAGGCGGATCGGGGCGAGTGCTGCCATCTGCTGCTATCTCGGCGCGGCGACGATCTGGGTGGTGCCGTCGGGTCCGATCAGGGTGAGGGTGCCATTGGCATTGGGCATGACGATGCCCGTGCGCCCGGTGGGCAGGGTGTAGGTCTCGACGCCGTTGCTGCCGATGGTGGTGACGGCGGGGCCCGAGGGGGTTTGCAGCACGCGCCCGGCGCTGGCGGCAGGGGTTGTTGCAGCGGCGGGCGGCGCCGGGCGCGGCGCGGCAATGGAAGCGGGGGGCAGGGCGACGGCGGGGGGCGGGGCGGCGCTGGAGCGCGGGGCCGGTGTGTCGATCGGCGGCAGCGAGCCCATGTCGCGCTGCATGTCGGACATGGTGCGCGCCGGCGGCAGCGGGCCGGGCCAGACATTGCCGGGCTCGGCCTCCAGCGGTTCGGCGGCTTCGGCGACTCCCATGGCGCGGCGGGCATTGGGGCTGTCGACCACCGGGCGGTTGGGATTGGTGTTGAACGACAGCACGTTGCCGAGGAAGCCGCCCAATCCGTCGGCGGGGTTGCCGACATGGGTGGCGCAGCCGGCGAGCAGGGCGGGGGCGAGAAGCAGGGCGATGCGCCGCATGGGCTCTTCCTTGTGAGGCGGTCCGGCTCGCGGGGGTCCGGTGAGGACGCCCGCTTCGGAGATGGGAACCAATGTGCCCGTCCGCCAGCCCGGGCTCAAGCGCCGGGACGCGGGTGCTGCGTTACGGCACAATCCGGGCGGCGACGATCCAGGCGGCAATGGCGGCAGGGTCGGCGAGGGGCAGGCAGGGGCGGTCGCACTCGGGCAGCGGGGCGTCGGTGGCGACGGCGTGGATGTCGGTGCGGCCGGGCCAGATCGGCGGCTTGCCGAGGGCGGGGCGGTGGACCTCGATCTTGGGGTGGGGGGAGGCCTTGAAGCCCTCCACCAGCACCAGGTCGACCGGGCTGAGGCGGGCGACGAGGGCGGCGAGGTCGGGTTCCGGGCCGTCGTTCTCGTGCATCAGCGCCCAGCGGCGGCCGGAGGCGATCATCACCTCGCGCGCGCCGGCCTGGCGGTGGCGCCAGGAATCCTTGCCGGGCTGGTCGAGGTCGAACTCGTGGTGGGCGTGCTTCACGGTGGAGACCGACAGGCCGCGCGCGGTCAGGAGGGGAAGGAGGGCGGTGAGCAGGGTGGTCTTGCCGCTGCCGGACCAGCCGGTGATGCCGAGGAGCTGCCAGGGGAGCTGCCGGGGGAGCTGCATGGCTATTCGCTCAGCGGGGCTGGGGCGCGGTGCGGCTGGGAGGCGTGGCGCAGGCCGGTGACCAGGTAGTCCCAGCCGGTGACCAGGGTCAGCGCGGCGGCGGCGAAGAGCATCGACTCGCCGATCAACGTCACCGGCAGCCAGGGGATGCCGAGCAGCATGGCCGACGGGTTGCCGGCCAGCAGCGTGCCCAGCGCGCCCATCTGGAAGCCGGTCTTCCACTTGGCCAGGGCGGTGACGGGCAGGCCGATGCGCATGCCGGCGAGGTACTCGCGCAGGCCGCTGACCAGAATCTCGCGCAGCATGATGACGATGGCCGGATAGAGGCCGGCGGAACTGAGCCGGTCGGAGCCGACCAGCATCATCAGCGCGGCGCCGACCAGCAGCTTGTCGGCGATCGGGTCCAGCATGCGGCCGAGATCCGACGTCTGGCCGTAGTCGCGGGCCAGCTTGCCGTCGAAATAGTCGGTGATGGCGGCCAGGCCGAACACGACGCAGGCGGCGAAGTCGGTTTCCGGCGAACGGATCGACGCCAGCACCACCATCACGGGGATGGCGGCGATGCGCGACAGCGTCAGCACGTTGGGCAGGTCGGTCATCATGCGGCGCGCAGGGTAGAGGGTTTTGCGCCCGCGGTCAGCCCGTGCTTTGCGGCGCGAAATTGACGTTTTGCCGATGCTGCCGTAGCCCCGGGGCATGAGCACCGCGCCCGCCGGCATCTGGCCGATCCTGTATGCGTTTTTCAACCGCGACCTGACGCTGGATCGCGCGGCGATGCGGCTTCAGGTGCGCGCGGTGCTGGCCGCCGGAGCGCCGGGGATGGCGGTGATGGGGCTGGCGACCGAGGTGGGCAAGCTGTCCCCCGAGGAACGGCGCCAGGTGATCGAGTGGGCGGCGGCGGACCTGGGCGGGCGGATTCCGCTGGCGGTGACGATCTTCGGGGCGACGCCGGAGGAACAGATCGCGGCGGTGGCGCATGCGGCCGGCTGTGGGGCGGCGTGGGTGGTGTTGCAGCCGCCGCGCGTGCCGGGGATGTCGGAAGCGGAGCTGATGGCGTTCTTCGGGCGGGTGATCGAGGCCTCGCCGGTGCCGGCGGGGATCCAGAACGCGCCGGAGCTGATCGGGATCGGGCTTGGGCCGGAGGCGATCGGGGCGCTGGCGCGGCGGCATGGCAATTTCACCGTGCTGAAGGGGGAGGGGCCGGCGACGCTGATCGCGCGGGTGGTGGAGGAGACGGAAGGCAAGCTCGCGGTGTTCAACGGGCGCGGCGGGCTGGAGCTGCCGGATAACCTGCGGGCGGGGTGCGCGGGGCTGATCCCGGCGCCGGACTGCTTCGAGGCGCAGATCGCGATCTACGAGGCGATGCGTCGGGGCGACGAGGCGGAGGCGGAGCGGCTGTACCGGGAAATCCTGCCGGCGATCGTGTTCGTGATGCAGTCGGTGGACCACCTCATCTGCTACGGCAAGCGCCTGACGGCGGCGCGGCTGGGACTGGAGGTGTTCGACCGCGCGCCGGGGCTGGCGCCCAATGCGTTTGGGCTGGCGGCGGTGGCGCGGTTCGCGGCGGCGCTGGGGCCGATGAAGGTCTGACCAACGCGCCTGATGTTGCGGATCAGGTGGGGGTGCGGCGGGGATCGAAGGCGTCTCGCACCGCTTCGCCGACGAAGATCAGCATGGTGAGCAGGCTGCCGAGGACGACGAAGGCGGTGATGCCGAGCCAGGGGGCCTGGAGGTTGTTCTTGCCCTGGCTGACCAGCTCGCCGAGCGAGGCGGAGCCGGGGGGCAGGCCGAAGCCGAGGAAATCCAGGCTGGCCAGGATGGTCACCGAGCCGGACAGGGTGAAGGGCAGGAAGGTGAGGGTGGCGACCATCGCGTTGGGCAGGATGTGCCGCCACATCACCGCCACATCGGACACGCCCAGCGCCTTGGCGGCGCGCACGTAGTCCAGGTTGCGGCCGCGCAGGAATTCGGCGCGCACCACGCCGGTGAGGCTCATCCAGCTGAACAGCAGCAGGAACACCAGCAGGATGGTGAAGCTCGGCGTGATGATGCTGGCCAGGATGATGAGCAAATAGAGCTGGGGCATGCCGGCCCAGATCTCGATGAAGCGCTGGAACAGCAGGTCGGTCAGCCCGCCGCGATAGCCCTGGATGGCGCCGGCGGCGATGCCTACGGCCGAGGAGATGATCGTCAGCGTGAAGCCGAACAGCACCGAGATGCGGAAGCCGTAGATGACGCGGGCCAGCACGTCGCGCGCCTGGTCGTCGGTGCCGAGCAGGTTGTTCGCCGAGGGCGGCGCGGGGGCGGGAACGGGGAGGTTCTTGACCACGCTGCGGTGGCTGTAGGGGATGAGGGGCCAGATCGCCCAGCCCTTCTCGGCGATCAGGCCGACGAGGAGGGGGTCGCTGTAGTCGGCGGCGGTGGGCAGCAGGTCCGGGGAAAAATCCTCCTCGGCGTAGTCGACGAGGACGGGGGCGAACCAGCGGTTGTCGTAGCGGATGAGCAGCGGGCGGTCGTTGGCGATGAACTCGGCGAACAGGCTGAGGGTGAAAAGGATCAGGAACAGGATGAGCGACCAGGAGCCGCGGCGGTTGGCGCGGAAGGCGGCGAGGCGACGGCGGGTGATCGGCGAGAGCTTCACCCGCGGGCCTCGAAGTCGATGCGGGGGTCGACCACGGTGTACATCACGTCGCCGATGATGTGCATCACCAGGCCGAGCAGGGTGAAGATGTAGAGCGTGCCGAACATCACCGGATAATCCCGCCGGATGGCGGATTCGAAGCCGAGCAGGCCGAGGCCGTCGAGCGAGAAGACGATCTCCACCAGCAGGGCCGACGAGAACAGGATGCCGATGAAGGCGGCGGGGAAACCCGCGACGATCAGCAGCATCGCATTGCGGAAGACGTGGCGGTAGAGCACGCGCCGCTCGCTGGCCCCCTTGGCCAGGGCGGTGACGACGTATTGCTTGCGGATTTCCTCGAGGAAGCTGTTCTTGGTCAGCATCGTCAGGCCCGCGAAGCCGCCGATGACCAGCGCGGTGGTGGGCAGGACCATGTGCCAGAGATAGTCCAGCGCGCGCTCCGGCAAGGACCAGGCCTCGCTGCCGGCGCTGGCCAGGCCGCGCAGGGGGAACAGGGTGAGGAAACTCCCGCCGGCGAACAGCACCACCAGCAGGATCGCGAACAGGAAGCCGGGCACCGCGTAGCCGACCAGCACCGCCGCCGAGGTCGCGACATCGAACCGGCTGCCGTGGCGCACGGCCTTGGCGATGCCGAGCGGGATGGAGATCAGGTAGATCAGCAAGGTGGACCACAAGCCGATCGAGATGGACACCGGCAGTTTCTGGCGCACCAGCTCCAGCACCGTCTGGTCGCGGAAGAAACTCCGGCCGAAATCAAAGCGGAGATAGTCCCCGATCATCTTGAGGAAACGCTCGTGCGCCGGCTTGTCGAAGCCGAACATGCGCTCGATCTCCTTGACCACCGCCGGATCCAGGCCACGTGCGCCGCGGTAGGAGCCCTCGGTCGGGGCGGCCGCCATGGACTCGGCGCCGCTGCCGGTCATGCGCATGGTGGCGTCGCCACCCTTGCCCTTGATGTCGGAAATCATCTGCTCGACCGGGCCGCCCGGAGCGAACTGAACCACGACGAAGTTGATGGTGATGATGCCGAACAACGTCGGGATCACCAGTAACAGACGCCGCAGGATGTAGGCGGTCATCCGGGGTGGCCGGAGGACAGGAAGGCCAGGGGCGTTGCCCCTGGACCCCACCAGGGGGCCGAGCCCCCTGGACCTTCAATCATTGTTCCGCCTTCGGCGGGGGGGGCCGTCACAGCGCGCGACACGGCCTCGACCGGCCCCTCCCGCCGAAGGCGGAAAAGGTCCGGGGTTCCAAGGGCTCCGCCCTTGGCGGGTCCAGGGCAGAGCCCTGGCCTTCCTTCCTTCCGGCCCACCTCAGTTGCCCGCTCTGCGTGCCGCGTCGGTGGCTTCGGCACGTTGGGGGTCGATCCACCAGGCGTCGAAGGCGAGGCCACTGCGGATGGGGATATCGACGCGGGCGAAGCGGTCCCAGTAGGCGGCGCGGAAGGTTCGGACGTGCCAGTGCGGCACGACGTACCAGCCGTGCAGCAGAACGCGGTCGAGCGCCTTGGTGGCGACTTCCAGGCTGGGGCGGTCGGGGGCGTTGATGAGGGTTTCGACCAGGGAGTCGACGACCGGATCGCAGACGCCGGCGCTGTTCTGGCCGCCTTCGTGCTTTGCGGAGTCGCAGGTCCAGTAGCCGCGTTGTTCGTTGCCGGGCGATTCGGACTGGGCGAAGACCTCGACGGTCATGTCGAAGTCGTAGGTGTCGGAGAGGCGCTGGAACTGGGCGGGATCGACGGTGCGCACGCGGGCTTCGACGCCGAGGCGGGCGAGCCACTGGACGTAGGGCAGGGCGACGCGTTCGAAGGAGGGGTTGGAGAGCAGGATCTCGAAGCGGAGCTGCTGGCCGGCGGCGTTGACGAGGCGGCGTTCGCGCACGGTCCAGCCGGCCTGGCGCAGGAGGTCGAGCGCCTGGCGCAGGACCTCGCGGTTGTTGCCGGAGCCGTCGGTGACGGGCAGCGTGAAGGGGGTGGTGAACAGGGCGGCGGGAAGCCGGGCGCGGTGCTGTTCCAGAAGGGAGAGCTCGGCGCCCTGGGGGAGGCCTTCGGAGCCGAGCGGGGAGTTGGAGAAGTAGGAGCTGGTTCGGGTGTAGGCGCCGTGGAAAAGGTTGGCGTTGGCCCATTCGAAGTCGAACACCAGGGCGAGGGCCTGGCGGACGCGGACATCCTTGAACACGTCGCGGCGGGTGTTCATGACGAAGCCCTGCATGCCGGTGGGCAGGCGGTGGCGGAACTCCTCCTTCTTCACCAGGCCGCGGCGCACGGCGGGGAAGTCGTAGCCGGTGGCCCAGACCAGGGCGATGTTCTCCTGGCGGAAGTCGATCTGGCCGGCCTTGAAGGCTTCCATGGCGACGGTGGGGTCGCGGAAGTATTCGACGCGGCGGCGGTCGAAGTTGGACAGGCCCTTCGCCGTGCCGAGGTTCTGCGCCCAGTAGTCCGGCACGCGGGTGAGCTCGATGGTGCGGCCGAATTCGAAGCGGCCGATCCGGTATGCCGCGGAGCCCAGCGGGGGTTCGGTGAGGGGGCGGGAGAAGTCTCGCGTGGCCCACCAGTGCTTCGGCAGGACCTCGAGCTGGCCGAGGATGGAGGGGAGCTCGCGGTTGCGGGCATCCTTGAAGCGGAAGGTGATGCGGTGGGGGGTTTCGACCTCGACGGCCGTGATGTCGGCCCAATACTGGCGATAGTGGGGGCGGCCCTGGGCGATGAGGGTTTGGAACGTCCAGGCGACGTCTTCGGCGGTGATCGGGGTGCCGTCGTGGAAGCGGGCCTCGGGGCGGAGCTCGAAGGTGACGGAGGTGCCGTCGGCGGCGGTCTCGATGGTGTGGGCGAGGTGGCCGTAGGCGACCTGGGCCTCGTCGGCGTTGGCGCGCAGGAGGGTGTCGTAGATGGAGAGGGTGGCGCCGGCGGCGGTGCCGCGGACGATGTGCGGCGAGAAGCTGTCGAAGGTGCCGACGGCGCCGAGCGCCACCTCGCCGCCCTTAGGAGCGTTGGGGTTGGCGTAGGGGAAGTGCGCGAAGTTCGGCGGCAGCGCGGCAGGGCCGACGAGGGAGACGGCGTGGCTGCGGTTGGGTGTCTGGCCGTGCGCGACCGGGGGGAGAAGGCTTGCCATGATGGCCAGAGCGGCGGCGGTGAGTCGCACGATCGTCCTCCTGCTGTCGGCACGTCCCGCGCCGCTATGTGGGGTGGCGGTGCGCGGCGTGCAGCCCTGGCTTGTGGCAGGAGAAGGGCTCAGCCGGCAAGGATGGCGAGCACCTGGGGCAGCAACGCGGGGTCGCCGACGGCCACGGTGCGGCCGTCGCCATCGGGGCGCAGGGGGTTGCCCTGCCAGTCGGTGACGCGCCCGCCGGCGCCTTCGACGACCGGGACCAGCGCCGCCCAGTCCCACACCTTCATGGTGGCGTCGACCGAGATGTCGACATGGCCGAGGGCGACCAGGCCGTAGGTGTAGCAGTCGCCGCCATAGTAGGTGCGGCCGACGGACCTGGTCAGGCGCGCCCATGCGGCGGCGTCCTCGCCCACGAACATGTCGGGCGTGGTGGCGCCGAGTTCGGCCTGGCCGATGGCGGGGCATGGGCGGGTTTGCGCGGTGCCGCCGATGGGGCCGCGGAACGTCGTGGGCCTGCCCTTGGCGCCCACCCAGCGTTCGCCGGTGATCGGCTGGTCGATGATGCCGATGATCGGGGTGTCGCCGTCGAGCAGGGCGATCAGGGTGCCGAAGCTTGGCCGGCCGGTGATGAAGGCGCGGGTGCCGTCGATCGGGTCCAGCACCCAGCGCAGGCGGCTTTCGGGGTTCTGCAGCCCGAACTCCTCGCCGAGGATGCCGTGGCCGGGGAAGCGCTCGGCCAATACGGCGCGCATCGCCTGTTCGGCGGTGCGGTCGGCGATGGTGACGGGCGAGGCGTCGGTCTTGAGGTCGGTGCCGATGCCGGTGCGGAACAGCGGGCGAATGACGGCGCCGGCGACGTCGGCAGCCGCCTCGGCGCCGCGGACGAGGGTGGCGAGGTCGGACTGGTTCACCGAGATCCGATCAGGGCAGCGGCAGCGGAGTGGCGGCGAGGCTGCGCAGGTAGAGAATGACGTCGGCGCGCTGCTTGTCGGAGTTCAGGCCGGCATAGGCCATGCGGCTGCCGGGGATGTAGGCGCTGGGCTTCTTGAGCCAGGCGTTCATCTCCTCGTATTCCCAGTTGCCGGGCTTGCCCTTCAGGGCGGCGGAGGAATTGAAGCCGGGGGCGCCGCCATGCGGGCGGCCCATGATGCCGTAGAGGTTGGGGCCGACGCCGTTGCGGCCGCCTTCGTTGAAGGTGTGGCAGGAGGCGCACTGGCGCTTGGCCACGGCCTCGCCGGCCGCGAGATCGGCGGTGGCGAGGAGCGGGCCGATCGGGGTCAGCGGCTCCTCCTTCGCGGCCGCGGCGGCGGGGGCGGCGGCTGTTTCGATCTTGAGGACCGATTCGTGCAGGGCCTTGGGCTTGACCACCATGGAGGCCACGACACCCGAGACCATGAACACGATGCCGGCCACCAGAACGGCGGCGGCGGCCTTGTTGAACTCCAGGTTGTCCATGCGGCGCAGTTCCTCGTCAGGCGGCGTTCCGGCAGCCCCCGGCAGCCGGCCGGGGGGAGGTTCCCTGCGGTTGGCCTGGCGGGCCGCATTGCGCGGCGCGGGCGGGCTACCTAAGGTGCGGCGCACCATAGGCAACTGATCCGCCAGCATCAACCCGGCCCCGTCCCCTGGCGGGCAAAAAACCGGCGCCAGAGGCGCCCCAGGACACGTTCGCTGCATGAGCCGGCCCGCATGAACCCCATTGTCCTGATCCCCTCGCGCATGGCGGCCACGCGGCTGCCGGGCAAGCCGCTCGCCGACATCCATGGAAGGCCGATGATCCTGCATGTGCTGGATCGCGCCCGGGAGGCCGGGATCGGCCCGGTGGCGGTGGCCGCGGCCGACGAGGAGATCGCCATCGCCGTGCTGGCCGATGGCGGCACCGTGGTGATGACCGACCCGTCGCTGCCGCGCGGCTCCGATCGGGTGCATGCCGCCCTCGCGCATCTCGACCCCTCCGGGCGGCACGACGTGGTGGTGAACCTGCAGGGCGACCTGCCGACCATCCCGCCGGCCTTCATCCGCGCCGTGCTGGCGCCGCTGGCCGACCCGTCGATCGACATCGCGACGCTGGTGGCGCCGATCACCGCGCCCGAGGAAGCGGCGGCGCCGAGCGTGGTGAAGGCGGCCTGCGCGTTCGAGGGCGGGCGCGCGGTGGCGCCGGCGCTGTATTTCTCGCGCGCGGCGATCCCGTGGGGCGAGGGGCCGCTGTGGCACCATATCGGCATCTATGCCTTCCGGCGCCAGGCGCTGGCCCGCTTCGTGGCGCTGCCGGAATCGCCGCTCGAACGCCGCGAATCGCTGGAGCAGCTGCGCGCGCTGGAGGCCGGGATGCGGATTTCCTGCGCCCGGGTGAGCCATGCGCCGTTCGGCGTGGACACCCCTGCCGACCTTGAACGCGCGCGCACCGAACTTGCCTCCAGCTGAGAGACCAGACCAGATGACACCCACCACCGGCACCATCGCGTTCCAGGGGCGCCCCGGGGCCTATTCCGACCTGGCCTGCCGCCACGCCTATCCGGCCTGGACCACCCTGCCCTGCGAATCCTTCCAGGCGGCGATGGAGGCGGTGCGGACCGGGGCGGCGGACCT
>CAMDGX010000076.1 GCA_945897825.1 Asaia bogorensis
GGCAGCACGTGGCGCAGGCCGAGAAACACGCCCTTCACGTTCACGGCGATCACGCTGTCGAACACCGCCTCGTCGTATTCGGCGGTGGTGGCGACGCGGCCCTCGATGCCGGCGTTGTTGTGGAAGCAGTCGATCGCGCCCCAGGTGTCGAGCGCCAGCTTCACATAGGCCTGGACGTCGGCGGATTTGGTCACGTCCGCGGTCGTGAAGACGGCGTTGCCGCCGGTGGCGCGAATGGCGGCGACGGTTGCCTCGCCGGCCGCGACGTCACGGTCCACCACAAGGATGCCGCGCGCGCCGCGGGCGGCGAACCCTTCGGCGACCGCTCGGCCGATGCCGTTTGCACCACCGGTGATGACCGCCACCTTGCCCGTGAAATCCATTGCCGGCTCCCCCGCTGACGTTTCGCCGACGATGCCAGGGGGGCGGGCCAGGGGCAAGGCGAGCGCGACTACCTTTGCGCGAGGAACGCCGGCAGCGCCGCCGCCACGCGGGCGATGACGCCGGGCCAGTCGCGGCGGTGGGTTTGGCGGAACAGGCGCACGGAGGGGTACCAGGGGCTGTCGTCGCGGTCGCGCAGCCAGCGGAAGTCGGCGGCGTGGGGGAGCATGATCCAGCATGGCTTGCCCAGCGCGCCGGCGAGATGGGCGATGGAGGTATCGACCGTGACGACCAGGTCGAGCCCGGTGATCAGGGCGGCGGTATCGGCCAGGTCGGCGCCGGGGATGTGGATATCGGGGAACGCGGAGAGCGCCACCTTGTCATCGGCCGCCACCTCCTTCTGCAGGATGTGCCAGGAGATGCCAGGGATGGTCAGCAAGGGCATGACATGGTCGCGGCTGAGCGAGCGCTGGCGGTCACCGGCGTGGTCGGGGTTGCCGGCCCAGACCAGGCCGATGCGCGGCGCGGGGCCGAGGCGCGGGCGCCAGCGCTTCAGGCGCTCGATGTCGGCGAACAGATAGGGCGTGCGGGCGGGAATGTTGTCCAGCTCGGTGCCGAAGGCGCGCGGCAGGCTGGGCAGGGGGCAGTGCAGGTCGAAGGTGACGGTGCTTCCCTCGGCCACCACCCGGTCGGCCATGTCGGCCATGAGCGGCAGCAGCGGCGCCTGGACCGTGAGGATCACGCGCGCGCCGCGCTGGCGCAGCAGGGGCAGGTAGCGGGCGAACATGATGCTGTCGCCGAGGCCCTGCTCGGCCCAGATCAGCAGCGTTCTGCCGCGGATCGGCTGCGCGCCGGTCCAGCGCAGCGCCGCATCGCGCCCGCCGAGAAAGGGGGAGGGGGCGGGACGGGCCTCGTAGCCGTCCCACCCCGCCTTGAGGTGGCCGAGGGTGAGCAGGCTGAGGGCCTCGCCGAGGCGGGCGTTGGGCGAGTTGTCGCCGGCCTGGCGGGCCAGGCGGAACCAGCGCAGCGCGTCGCCGGGTTGGCCGAGCTGGAGGTGGGTGGTGGCGAGGGCGGTGAAGGCCGGCAGGTGCCGGGCGTCCGCGGCCTGGGTGAACCAGACGATGGCTTCCTCCAGCCGGTCGTCAGCGGCCAATGTGCCGGCGATGTGGAAGCGCAGCGCCGGATCGTGCGGCGTGAGGTAGAGGGCGCGGCGAAACTCGTCCAGGGCGGCGTCGTTGCGGCCCGTGGCACGCAGCAGGTGGCCGAGATTGGTGCGCGCGCCGACATGGTTGGGCTCGAAGGCCAGCGCGGAGTTCAGCGAATCGATCGCGCCGCCGATATCGCCCATCTGGGCCTGGGCGGTGGCGAGGTGGAAATAGGCCTCGGGCTGGTCGGGCGCGAGGTCGAGGGCGGCGTGGTAGCGCTCGGCGGCCTGCGCCCAGTCGCCGAGGCGGGAGAGGGCGTGGCCATGCGCGATGCGGGCGCCGGCCTCTCGCAGGGAGGTGCCAGGGTCGAGGGGGGGGCGGGTCATGCCGCCACTTTACGCCGGATGCCAGGCCGGGGGGGAGCCCCCCAGGGTGCCGTCTCGTGCGGTGGCCGGGGCGGGGGCGGCGGATTTGCTTGAATCCCTGGCCCGGCGCTGAGTAGACCGGGAAACCAATATGGGAGGACTCGGCATGAGCAGGATCGCACTGGTCACCGGCGGCACGCGCGGCATCGGAGCCGAGATCAGCCGGCAGCTGAAGGCCGCCGGGCGCACGGTGGTGGCCTCCTATGCCGGCAACGACGAAGCTGCGAAGGCTTTCCAGGCCGAGACGGGCATCGCGGTGAAGAAGTTCGACGCCGGCGATTTCGCGCAGTGCCAGGCGGCAGTGGAGGCGATCCATGCCGAACTGGGCAAGATCGAGATCCTGGTGAACAACGCCGGCATCACCCGCGATGCGACCATGAGCCGGCTGACCCGCGACATGTGGGACGCGGTGATCGATACCAACCTCGGCTCCTGCTTCAACCTGTGCAAGCTGACCTTCGACGATATGCGCGCGGCGAAGTTCGGCCGGGTCGTGAACATCGGCAGCATCAACGGGCAGGCCGGGCAGTATGGCCAGGTGAACTACGCCGCCGCCAAGTCGGGCATCCACGGCTTCACCAAGGCGTTGGCGCAGGAAGGCGCGCGCTTCGGCATCACCGTCAATGCGATCGCGCCGGGCTACGTCGATACCGACATGGTGCGCGCGGTGCCGCCGGACGTGCTGACCAAGATCGTCGCGCGCATCCCGATGGGGCGGTTGGGCCAGGCGTCGGACATCGCGCGCGGGGTGGTGTTCCTGACCGCGGACAACGCCGATTTCATCACCGGCTCCACGCTGTCGATCAACGGCGGGCAACACATGTACTGATCCGGCCCGACCGGGCCTTTCGACCGCACCATGCGCGCCGCGACGCTGGCCGGCTGCGGCGCGATCACGCTGTGGTCCACGCTGGGCCTGCTGTCGCGCGCGGCCGCCGCGGTGCCGCCGCTGCAGCTGACGGCGATGAGCTTCTCCGTCTCGGCGGTGCTCGGCCTGGCGGTCCTGGCGCGGCGCGGCGAGCTGGGCGTGCTGCGGCAGCGCCCGGTGGTGTGGGCGCACGGCATCTTCGGGCTGTTCGGGTTCCATGCCTTCTACTTCGCCGCCCTGGCCTGGGCGCCGCCGGCCGAAGCCAACCTGATCAACTACCTCTGGCCGCTGCTGATCGTGCTGTTCTCGGCGACACTGCCCGGCATGGTGCTCAGCCGGTGGCACCTCGCGGGGGTGGGGTGCGGGCTCGGCGGCTGCGTGCTGCTGCTGGGCGGCGGTGCGTCGCTGTCGGCCGGTGCGATCCCGGGCTACCTGATGGCGCTGGGCAGTGCCGTGACCTGGGCGGTTTATTCGGTGCTGGCGCGGCATCTGTCCGCGGTGCCGACCGGGGCGGTGGCGGGGTTCTGCGCCGCGACCGCGATGCTGGCCGGCGTGGGGCACCTGGCGTTCGAGGCGAGCGTGGTGCCGGACGCGGCGGTGCTGGCGACGGTGCTGGTGCTGGGCATCGGGCCCGTGGGCGCGGCGTTCTTCCTGTGGGACCTGGGCATGAAGCGCGGCGATCCGCGTCTGCTGGGAACGCTGGCCTATGCGACGCCGGTGGTCTCCACGCTGCTGCTGGCGGCCGGCGGGTTCGCGGAGCTGACGCCGATGCTGGTGGGGGCGGCGGGATTGGTGGCGCTGGGCGGAGTATTGGCGGCGCGCGGATGACGAAAGGGGCGCCCCTCGCGGAACGCCCCTTCGCGGCACGGCTGGCAGGAAAGCTTCAGCCGAGGCGTTCGCCGTGCAGCACCACGTCGAGCCCCTCGCGCTCCTCGTCCTCGGTGACGCGTAGGCCGATGGTGGCGTCCACGATCTTCAGCAGGATGTAGGTGCCGATGGCGGCGTAGATCATCGTGGCGCCGACCGCGATCACCTGGTTCATGAACTGGCCCATGCCGGCGATCACGATGCCGTCCGGGTTCTTGGCGTCGGCCGAGAGCGGGCCGAAGGCGAGCAGGCCGGTCAGCAGCGCGCCGATGATGCCGCCCACGCCGTGCACGCCGAAGGCATCGAGGCTGTCGTCGTAGCCCAGCATGTGCTTCAGCGCGGTCGCCGCCCAGAAGCAGACTGCCCCCGAGACCAGGCCGATCACCAGCGCCGAGCCGGGCAGCACGAAGCCGGCGGCGGGCGTGATGGCGACGAGGCCGGCGACCGCGCCGGAGATGGCGCCGAGCACCGAAGGCTTGCCCTTGGTCATCCACTCCGCGAAGGTCCAGGCCAGCACCGCGGCGGCGGCAGCGATCTGCGTCACCAGCATCGCCATGCCGGCGCGCGGGCCCGCGGTCAGCGCCGAGCCGGCGTTGAAGCCGAACCAGCCCACCCACAGCAGCGCCGCACCGATCACGGCCAGGCCCAGGTTGTACGGCGCCATGTTGTCGTGCCCGTAGCCTAGGCGCTTGCCCAGCACGATGGCGCAGACCAGGCCCGCGACACCCGCGTTGATGTGCACCACTGTGCCGCCCGCGAAGTCGGCAGCTCCCAGGGCGAAGATCCAGCCGGTCGGCGCCCAGACCCAGTGCGCGACCGGGCTGTAGACCAGCAGCGACCACAGCACGATGAACACGCACAGCGCGGAGAACTTCATCCGGTCGGCGAAGGCGCCGGCGATCAGGGCCGGGGTGATGATGGCGAAGGTCATCTGGAACATCAGGAAGACCGACTCGGGGATGGTGGTGGCAACCGCCCCGTCGGTGCCTGCGCCGAGCGAAAACGGCTTGTCCCAGGACTCGGACAGACCGGAGAGGAACAGGCGCGAGAAGTCGCCGAAATAGGCGTTGCCGTTGCCGAAGGCGATGGAGTAGCCGGCCACCATCCACACCACGCTGACCAGGGCGCAGATGAAGAAGCTCTGCATCATGGTGGCGAGGATGTTCTTCTTGCGCACCATGCCGGCGTAAAACAGCGCCAGGCCGGGGATGGTCATGAGCAGCACGAGTGCCGTGCTGGTGAGCATCCAGGCGGTGTCGCCGGCTTCGATCTTGGCGTCTTGGGCCCAGGCGGGAACCGAGAGGAGGAGGGCTGGGAGCGCCAGGGCGGCGCGGCGGAGCGTTTTCATGACGTGCCTTGGGTTCATTGTTGCGCGCCGGTCAGAGGGCCGCGCCGTCGGTCTCGCCGGTGCGGATCCGCACGGCGCGCTCGATGTCGAGGACGAAGATCTTGCCGTCGCCGATCTTGCCGGTGTGGGCGGCCTTCACGATGGCCTCCACCACCTGCTCGGCGATCTCGGAGGCCACGGCGACCTCGATCTTGACCTTGGGCAGGAAGCTCACGTGGTATTCCGCGCCGCGGTAGATCTCGGTCTGGCCCTTCTGCCGGCCGAAGCCCTTGACCTCGGAAACGGTGAGCCCCTGCACGCCGAGCGGGGTCAGCGCATCGCGGACCTCGTCCAGCTTGAACGGCTTGATGATGGCGATGATCAGTTTCATCGGTTGCCCCGACCCTCCATGTATGAAGATTGCCAATCAAGAACCGTGCCAGCCCGCAAGCGGGTCCGGCGGGGGGAGTTGCACGTGTGGCGGGCGGGTGGCTGCCCAAACAGCGGGCAGAGGGTTGCATTTCCGCGCCGTCGCCCCTCCTGATGTGGCATGACCCAGCATCTTGATGTGGACGTTTGTGTTGTTGGCGCCGGCCCCGTGGGCGGCACGCTGGCGGCGTGGCTGGCCGGTGCCGGGGTGCGCACCGCGCTGGTCGACCGCGCGGCCCTGCCGCCGATGGAGCATCCGGATTTCGACGGCCGCGCCTATGCCATCGCCGCCGGCTCGCGCGCCGTGCTGGAGGCGGCGGGGCTGTGGGAGCGGTTGCCGCTGGCGGCCAACCCGATCCGCGGCATCCGGGTCAGCGACGGGCGGGTGGGGCGGCGGGCCTCGCGGCTGCACCTGCATTTCGACGTGGAGGCGGTGGCCGATGCGGCGCCGCCGTTCCAGGGCGAGCCGGCCTTCGGTTGGATGGTCGAGGCGCGCAGCCTGCGCATGGCGCTGAACGCGCGGCTGCACGCGCTGCCGGACCTGGCGCTGTTTGCCCCGGCGGAAGCGGTTGTGGAGCGCGATGCGGAGGCAGCGGAGGTGCGCATCGCCGGCGGGCCGGTGCTGCGGGCGCGGCTGGTGGTTGGCGCCGAGGGGCGGCGCTCGCCGCTGCGCGAGCAGGCCGGCATCCGGGTGACGCACCTGCCCTACCGCCAGACCGGCATGGTGTTCGCGATCGCCCATGAGCGGCCGCACAACGACGTGGCGCTGGAGCATTTCCTTCCCGGCGGCCCGTTCGCGCAGCTGCCGATGGCGCCGGCCGAGGTCGGGCCGCATGTATCGGCGATCGTCTGGACGGAGCGCGACGCGATGGCGCGCCACCTGCTGGGGCTCGACGAGGCGCGGTTCACCGGCGAGGTGGCGCGGCGGCTGGGCGGGCACCTGGGCGCGATCCGGCTGGTCGGGCGGCGCTGGAGCTATCCACTGTCGGCGATGGTGGTGCACGGCATCACCGCACCCCGGCTGGCGCTGGTGGGGGACGCGGCGCATGGCATCCACCCGATCGCCGGCCAGGGCCTGAACCTGGGGTTCCAGGATGTGGGGCCGCTGGCGGACCTGATCGTCGGGGCGGTCGCCGCCGGGGAGGATCCGGGCAGCGAGGCCGTGCTGCGGCGCTACCGCGCGGCCAGGGGGCCGGCGGTGATGGCGATGACCGCGGCGACCGACGCGCTCGACCGGCTGTTCAGTACCGACGCCGCGCCGGTACGGCTGGCGCGCGACCTCGGGATCGCGGCGGTGGACCGGATCGGGCCCTTGAAGCGGCTGTTCATGCGCCGCGCGATGGGCGTGGCGTAGGCCAGCCGCCCTCCAGGTCCAGCATCGGGGCATTGCGGCCGGCGGCGATCTCCGCGGCCTGCTTCAGGTCGGCCACCAGCCCGGCGCGGGCAGCTTCCTGCGCCTCCTCGCCCGGCATGCGCAGGATCGCGGAGGGGTGGAGAGTCAGCAGGGCCATCTGTCCGCCCGGCAGGGCGACCGGCTGGCCGCGCTCGCGGTTCAGCGTCACTTTTCGCCGCAGCAGCGTGCTGGCGGCGGTGACGCCGAGCGCCACCACCAGGCGGGGGCGCACCAGCGCCAGTTCCTGGTCCAGCCACCAGCGGCAGGCCTCCGCCTCCTCGCGGGTCGGGGTCTTGTGCAGGCGGATGCGGCCGCGCGGCTCGTGCTTGAAATGCTTCACGGCGTTGGAGAGGTAGATCGTGGCGCGGTCGATGCCGGCTTCGGCCAGGGCCGCGTCCAGCACCTTGCCGGCGGGGCCGACGAAGGGGCGGCCCTGCCGGTCCTCCTGGTCGCCGGGCTGTTCGCCGAGCAGCATAAGGGGCGCAGTGGTCGGGCCTTCGCCAAACACGGTTCGGGTGCCCAGGAGGTGGAGTGGGCACCGGGTGCAGCCACCGGCTTCGGCGGCAATGGCGGCGAGTGCGGCGTCGGCTTCGGCGAGGTCCATGAGCCACCCGGCAGAGATGGGGTGCCGCGGACCTGCGTGGCGGGCGGCTCGGTTAGCCCGCATATGCCCTGCCAGGAGGCCTGGCAGGGTGGCTCATCACGCGACCCGCGGCAGGACGGGAATGCCGGCCCGGGTAGCGGAGTTCCGCCAAACGCAAACCGCCCGGTGGAAGACCCACCGGGCGGCTGAGGCGGTGCGTGGTCGCCTGGAGCGTCAGGCGGCCTGCTGGATCGCCGAGAGAACCCAGCGGTCGCCGGGGCGGCGGGCGAAGGTCCAGATCTCGGTGATCATGGAGCGGGTGGCAGCATCGCCCTCGACGGTGCGGCCGGTGCGGTCGCGGGTGACGTCGATGGCCGAGAAGCGCATGGCGACGGTGGCATAGTCGGTGCCGTGTTCACCCCAGGCTTCCGCGAGGTCGCCCTGCTCCAGCTTCACGCTGGACACTTCGTTGCGCAGGCCCTGGCGCTCCATGTCGGAGAGCTGCTCGCCGAAATAGGCGGCCATCTCCGGCGTGGTGAACTGGCGCAGCGCGCCCTCGTTGCCGGCCGACCAGGCGCCCTGGATCGACTGCAGCAGCGCCTCGAACGCCTGGTAGTCCTCGGGGCCGATGGCGACCGGGGTGCCGGCGTGCGGCGCCATGGCGGCACCGGCGGGCATGGCGGTGGCCGCACCCATCGGCATGGCGCCGTGGGCGGTGCGGTTCATCATGCCGGGCTGCGACTGGTCCATGGTGCGGTCGGCCATCATCGGGCCGGTCGCCATGGCGGGCTGGTTGCGGCGGCGGAACCAGCGCACCGTGAACATCACCAGCAGGGCGACAAGGCCAACCTGCAGGATGAGGCCGAGGAAGCCCATGAAGCCGGCCATGCCGCTGAAGAAGCCGCCGCCCATCAGCATGCCGATCAGGCCGGCGCCGAGCAGGCCGCCCATGAGGCCGCCCATCAGACCGCCGCCGAACATGCCGCGCGAGGGCGCAGCCGCCGCGGCGGCGCCGGCAGCGGGGGTGCCGGGCTGTGTGGTGCTGCGCTGCATGGGCGCGGCGGTGCCGGGTGCGGTGTTGGTGGCCGGCGGCGCGCTGTAGGTGCGGCTGCCGCGGCTGCCCATCGAGCCGCCGCGTCCGGCCGCAGCGTCGGCCAGGGTCGGTGCCAGCACGAGTGCCAGCGCGGCGATGGCGGCCAGGATGTTGAAGCGGCGCATGAAAGGAGGCACTCCCTCAGGGTTTATGGTTCCGGGGAATATAACGCAGCCGGGCCCGGATTCGAGCGCCAATCAACTGCCCGCAAGTGTCATTTCCGTAATGCGCACGGTCGGCGCGTCCATGCCGCGGCGCAGCGTGAGGTCGTTGGCGGCGGAAAGGCCCAGGAACATGTCCTGCAGGCGCCCGGCGATGGTGATCTCTGCCACCGGCTCGGCCAGCGCGCCGTTGCGGATCATGAAGCCGGCCGCGCCGCGGCTGTAGTCGCCGGTGACGCCGTTCACGCCCATGCCGATCATCTCGGTGACATAAAGCCCCTCCTTGATGTCGGCCATCAGTTCGGCGGGGGTGAGCGCGCCGGGTGCCAGATAGAGGTTGGTCGGCCCGGGCGAGGGCGGCCCGCCGGTGCCGCGGCCGGCATGGCCGGTGGATTTCATTCCGAGCTGGCGCGCGCTGCGGCTGTCGAGCAGCTAGGTGGTGAGGACGCCATCGGCTACCAGCTCGCGCCGCTGCCCGGCCACGCCCTCGCCGTCGAACAGGCGCGAGCGCAGGCCGCGGTGGCGGTGCGGGTCGTCAACGATGGTGATGCCGGCGGCGAAGATCCGCTGGCCCAGGCTATCCTTCAGGAAACTGGTTCCGCGCGCCACACCAGCGCCGTTGATCGCCCCGGCAAGATGGCCGAGCAGGCTGGCAGCCACGCGCGGGTCGAACACGACCGGCAGCCGGCCGGTCGCGGGCCGGGAGGGGTTGAGGCGCCGCACCGCGCGCTCGCCGGCATTGCGGCCGATCGTGGCCGCGTCCTCCAGGTCGGCCAGATGCACGGCCGAGGTCCAGTCGTAGTCCCGCTGCATGCCGGTCCCGGTCCCGGCCAGGGCGGTCGCCGAGATGGAGTGGCCGGTGCGCACTGTGCGCCCGGCGAAGCCCGCGGAGGTCACCAGCACCACCTCGGTGCGGGAATAACCCGCGGAGCCGCCCTCCGAATTGGTCACGCCCGGAACCGCCATTGCCGCCTCCTCGGCGGTGTTGGCTGCGGCGATCAGGGCCGCGGCGTCGGGCTCGGCGGCGTCCACGAGGTCGAGGTCGAGCGCGGGCGGCGGGCCGGCTTCGTCGGCGAGGCCGCCATAGGGGTCGTCCGGCACCACGCGGGCCATGGCGACGGCGCGTTCGGCCAGGGCGGAGAACCCGGCGGGATCGACGGCGGTGGACGAGACGATGGCCGCGCGTCGGCCGACGAACACCCGCAGGCCGACATCGCGGCCATCGGCGCGCTCCAGCTGCTCGGTCTGGCCTAGGCGGCGCTGGACCGAGAGCGAGGTGCCGGCGATCAGCACCGCATCGGCCGCATCGGCGCCGGCGGCGCGGGCGCGGGCGATGAGGTCGGCCATCAGGTTCAAGGCATCGGTGCGGGCATCGCTCATGCGGTCAGCCTCTCGCGGATGCGGGTGACATCGGGGACCTGTCCGGCAGGCCCCATCGCGGCCAGGGTGGGCGCGGTGCGGAACACCCGCGCGGCGGCGCGCTGGACATCGGCCAAGCCCACCGCCTCGATCTTTTGCACCGTCTCGGCGGTCGGTATCACGCGGCCGAACACCTGGATCTGGCGGGCCAGCTGCTCGCAGCGGCTGCCGGTGCTTTCCAGGGACATCAGCAGCCCGGCCTTCACCTGCGCGCGCGCCCGGGCCAGCTCGGCCTCGCTCACCTGGCTCTGCACCTTGTGCAACTCGTCGAGCGTCACCGGGATCAGCTCGGCCGCCTCGCTCTCGCCGGTGCCGGCATAGATGCCGAACAGCCCGCCGTCCATGCACGGGGCGGTGAAGGAGTAGATGGAGTAGACGAGCCCGCGCTTCTCCCGCACCTCCTGGAAGAGGCGCGAGGACATGCCGCCGCCCAGCAGGGTGGACAGCAGCATGGTCGGGTAGAAGTCGGCATCGCCATACGCCACCGACGGGAAGCCGAGCACGATATGCACCTGGTCGAGGTCGCGGTCCTCGCGGAACTCGCCGCCGGTGTAGATGCCGGGCAGGGCAGGGGGCGCGCGGTCGATCGGCAGGTCGGCGAAATGCTGCTGCACGAGGTCCACGAAGCGGGCGTGCTCCAGGTTGCCGGCGGCGGCCACCACGGTGTTGGCGGCGGTGTAGTGGCGCTTCATGTAGCCCATCAGCGCATCGCGCTTCATGCCCTTGATGCGCGCCTCGGTGCCCAGCACGGGGCGGCCCATCGGCTGGCCGGGATAGGCGGTTTCCTGGAAATGGTCGAACACGATGTCGTCCGGTGTGTCGTTGGCCTGGCCGATCTCCTGCAGGATCACGCCGCGCTCGCGCTCCAGCTCGTCGGGGTCGAAGGTGGAGTGGGTCAGGATGTCGCCGATCAGGTCGGTGCCGAGCGCCATGTCCTCCTTCAGCACCTTCACGTAGTAGGCGGTCTGCTCGCGCGCGGTGTAGGCGTTGATGTGGCCGCCGACCGCCTCGATCTCCTCGGCGATGCCCGAGGCGGTGCGCCGCTCGGTGCCCTTGAAGGCCATGTGCTCCAGAAAGTGGCTGGCGCCGTTCTCGTCCGCGGTCTCGTGGCGCGTGCCGGCGGCGACATAGGCGCCGAGCGAGACGGTCTCGACGCGGTCCATCCGCTCGCTCACCACCGTCAGGCCGGAGGGCAGGCGGGTGACGCGGATGGCGTCGGTCGGGACGGCGGGGTCGCTCATGCGGCGTTCCTCAGGACGGTGGCGCGCACGCGGGCCTCGATGGTCGCGAGGTCGGCGGGCAGGCGGGTGTAGCGTTCGGGGCGGTCGTACAGATCGGCCAGCGACGCCGGCAGCGGGGGGCGCTGGCCGGTGGCCCGCTCCATCGCGTCGGGGAACTTGGCCGGATGGGCGGTGGCCATGGCCACCATGGGAATGCCATGACCGGGCATGTGGGCGCGCGCGGCGGCAATGCCAATGGCCGAGTGCGGGTCTGCCAGGTAGCCGGCTGCGGCATGCAGGCGGCGGATCTCCTCCAGCGTGCCCTCGTCGTCCAGCGTGTGGCCATGGAACACCGCGGTGGCCCGGCGCCAGGACGCCTCGGGGATATCCATCCGCCCGGTGCGGCGGAAATCCGCCATGGTGGCGGCGGTCGCGGCCCCGTCGCGGTCCAGCAGCTCGAACAGCAGGCGCTCGAAGTTGGAGCTGACCTGGATATCCATGCTTGGCGAAAGGCTGGGTGCCACGGGCTGCATCGACATGTCGTTGGACGCCAGGAAGCGGCTGAGGATGTCGTTGCGGTTGGACCCGATGGCCAGGCGCGCGATCGGCAGCCCCATGCGCCGCGCCGCCCAGGCGGCCAGCACGTTGCCGAAATTGCCGGTCGGCACGGCGAATGCCACCTCGCGGTCCGGCGCGCCCATCGCCAGGGCGGCCGCCACGTAATACGGGATCTGCGCGGCGACGCGGGCCCAGTTGATTGAATTGACGGCCGAAAGCTGCATCTCCTGGCGGAACGGCGCATCGGCGAACATCGCCTTCACCAGGTCCTGGCAGTCGTCGAAGCTGCCGGCGACCGCGATGTTGCCCACGTTCGGGGCCATCACCGTGGTCATCTGCCGCCGCTGCACCTCGCTGGTGCGGCCTTCCGGATGGAGGATGACGATGTCCACCCGCTCCCGCCCCGCGCAGGCCTCGATCGCCGCCGAGCCGGTGTCGCCGGAGGTGGCGCCGACGATGGTGACGCGCTGGCCGCGCTCTGCCAGCACATGGTCGAACAGCCGCCCCAGCAGCTGCATCGCCATGTCCTTGAACGCCAGCGTCGGGCCGTGGAACAGCTCCTGCGTCCAGAGATGGGTCTCGAGCTGGACCATCGGCACGATGGCGGGATGGCCGAACCCGGCATAGGCCTCGCGGCACAGGCGCTGCAGCGTGGCGCCGGGCAGGCTGTCGCCCACGAAGGGCTGCATCACGCGGGCGACCAGCTCGGGGTAGGACAGCGCGCGCATCGCCCGCCAGTCGGCCGGGCTGAAATGGGGCCAGGCCTCGGGCACATACAGGCCGCCATCCTCGGCGAGGCCGGCCAGCAGCACGCCGGCGAAGTCGCGGACGGGTGCCTGGCCGCGGGTGGAAATGTAGCGCATGGGTGGATCGTCCTGCGGTCGGAACCGCACTAGATGGCGCAGGCGGCGGCAGGGATCAAGGAAGGCGCGGCCCGTCCCCCTGGAGGGGCCGGGGATCGGGGGTGACGGTTACCATTTCTGGACGATGCGCGCCGGCGCCGGAAAGTTCGCCCGCCAGTGCCGCGCGATGTCGGCCCGGGTGGCGACCCAGACGTCGTCATGGGCGCCGACATAGTCGAGGAAGCGCTCCAGCGCCGCGGTTCGGCCCGGCCGCCCGGCCAGCCGCCCATGCAGGCCGAGGCTCATCATGCGCGGGCGGCCTTCGAGCCCGTCGCGCCGCAGCACGTCGAACGTATCGCGCAGGTAGGTGAAGAAGGCGTCGCCATCGGGGAAGCCGCCCGCCACGGCGAAGCGCATGTCGTTGGCCTCCAGCGTATAGGGCACCACCAGCTCCGCCCGCCCCGCGACATCCACCCAGAACGGCAGGTCATCGGCATAGTTGTCGGCGAAATAGAGCATGTCGTGCGCCCCGAGCAGGCGCCAGGTGCGCGCGGTGGACCGGTTGTACCAGCCGCGGGCCGGCGCGCCGGTGATCTCGGCGTGCAGCGCCATCGTCTGCGCGATCTCGTCCGCCTCGCCCGCCTCGTCCGCCGGCGGGTCGATGTTCCAACGCATGCCGTGGGTGGCGATCTCCCAGCCGGCCTCGTTCATCGCGGCGACGGCCTCGGGGTTGCGCGCCATCGCCATCGTGACGCCGAAGCAGGTGGTGGCCAGCTTGCGGGCCGAGAGCGGCCGCCACACGCGCCAGAACCCCACGCGGCTGCCGTATTCCCACAGGCTCTCCGCCGTCGGCGCGCGGCGGCCAATGGTGGGCGTGGTGATGTGCTCAGTGAGGAAGGCGACCGATTGCGGATCGCCATGCAGCACGCTGGACTCGCCGCCCTCTTCGTAGTTGACGACGATGTTCAGCGCGAGGCGCGCCCCGCCCGGCCATTTCGGGTCGGGCGGCGTTCGGCCATACCCGACCATGTCGCGCGGATAGTCGGAGGTGGCGGGATCGAAGGGGTTCACCATCCCGCCATCACATCACACCCAAGCGGACCGAGCCAGGACCCCCTGCAGGCCTGGCCCGTTCCGCGCGGCGGGGCGATCAGCCGTTGACGGCTTTCTTGGCGGCAGGCTCGGCGGTGGCGGTCTTTCGCGCGGTCGTCTGGGCCTCGGCCATGATGCTGCGCAGGTCGCGCAGGAAGGCCGTGCCCTTCAGGGTGCGCTGCACCAGCACGCTGCGGCGGTCCATCGGGTCGACCTTGCGGCGGGCGAGGTCCAGCTCGCCGAGCCGGTCGAGCGCACGGGTGATGGCGGGCTTGGACACGTTCAGCTCGGCCGCGAGGCCGCGGACGGTGTGGGCCCCTTCCTGCAGGTAGCAGGTGAGGAAGACGCCGAGCTGGCGGGCCGAAAGATCCGGGCCGTCGCGACGCACCAGCGCGACCACCGTATCTCGCAGCACGCCGACCAGGTTCTCGGGAGTCGCGTTGGCAGCCATGACAGGGTCCTTTCTGTGGAAGTGCCGTCGGGGAGTGAGGCCGTTTCGAAGATGGCGCCGGGCCGGGAATCGTCCGGGCGGCACCCTGTTGCGGGATCGTCCGCCCCGCCGCTGCGGCACGTCGCCCGGGTGGGCGAGCCGATGCGGCGTCAGGCGGCGAGCAGCTTGGTTTCGATCGCGGCGCAGACGGCTCGCATCGCCTGGGCCTCGCCTCCCTCGGGCCTGCCGGGCCTTGAGGAGTCGTTCCATGCATAAAGATCGAAATGGAGCCAGGAAGTTCCGGGTGCAAGGAAACGACGCATGAATAAAGCCGCAACCACCGCCCCGGCCATCGGTTTGCCGGCCACGTTGTTGAGGTCCGCAACCGGGCTGTCGAGCCAGGAATCGTAGCCGTCCCACAGCGGCAGGCGCCACACAGGGTCATGTACCACAGCCCCGGCACGCTCCAGCGCCGCCGCCCAGCCGTCGTCGTTGGTGAAGTAGGCCGGCAGGTCGGGGCCGACAGCCACGCGCGCCGCGCCGGTCAGGGTCGCGCAATCGACCAGCAGCGCCGGCGCCTCGTCGGAGGCCTCGGCCAGCAGGTCGCACAGCACCAGCCGCCCCTCGGCATCGGTGTTGCCGACCTCCACGGTCAGGCCGCGCCGGGTGCGGATCACGTCGAGCGGGCGCATGGCCCGGCCGGACACCGCGTTCTCGACACAGCCGATGCGGACCACGAGGCGGATCGGCAGGTCGGCATCCATCAGCATGGCGGCCAGCCCGAGCACGGTGGCGGCGCCGCCCATGTCCTTTTTCATCCGCAACATGCCGCTGGAGGGCTTGAGGTCGTAGCCGCCGGTGTCGAAGCACACGCCCTTGCCGCACAGCGCCACCAGCGGCGCATCGGCGCCCGCCGTGCTGCCCCGCCAGCGGAACGTCGCCACCACCGGCGCCCGGTCGGAGCCACGGCCGACCGCGGCCACCGTCGGGTACTCGCGTTCGAGGTCGGGGCCTTCGGTGAGTGTCCAGGTGGCCTTGTGCGCGGTCGCCAGCGCCACGGCGGCGGCCGCCAGTTCGGCCGGGCCAAGCAGGTTGGCCGGCGTGTTGATCAGGTCGCGCACCAGCCACGCTGCCCGCACCTGGGAAAATGACCGCCCCGCGCTGCTGGCGACCAGCCGCGCCGGCGCCCGCCGCGGGGTGCGAAACAGGGAGAAGCGATAGGCGCCGAGACCAAAGCCAAGTTGCGCCGCGTCGGCGTCATAGTCGCCGGGCACGAGGGTCCAGTCGCCTTCGGGAAGCCCCAGCGCCAGGTTGCCGAACGCATAGGGCGACCGATCGGCGCCAAGGCCGATCACCGCTGCCTGCACGCCGTCGGGACCAGGGATGAGGCGGAGTTCCTGTGCCTTGGCGGTGAACCCGCTGCCCCGCAGGTAGGCGGACTGCGCCGAGGGCAGGCCAGCGAGCCAGGCATCGAGCCCACCCGGGCGGATGGCATGCAACGACTTCGCCTGTGGCGATGCCTCCACGAAAGGCAGTTGCTGGTCCGGCATGACCATTCCTTTTCAGCAAGGCTCGGCGCGACATGCCCCGAATCGGCGGCACGCACGGTGCCGCATCACGAGACAATGAGATGACACCCCGCCGGCCACAATACAACCTCGTTACGGTTCTGGAGGTCGTAATGTTCCTAAAAAATACGTAATCCGTTGTGCTATTCACGCACTTATGACGAATCCGATCTAGCAACGAAAGCCTGTGGGATCCGTCCTGCACACGAACGAATGCTGCCCTGCGCCCGCGCGGCCATGATGCCTACCCGCGTGTGAGCGCCTCTGCCAGCCTGGATTCCACGGCGCGCGCGAACGCCGCCGGGTCGCGCGGCGCGTCGCCCTCCTGGATCCGTGCGAGGTCGAGCAGCATCTCGGCACTCGCGCCGATATCCTCCCCGCCGGCCAGCCGCGCCACGAGGGCGCCGATCAGGGGGTGGCGGGGGTTCACCTCCAGCACCGGCGCGCCCGTCATGCCCGCCCGCCCGGCGCGCCGCAGCAGCCGTTGCATCTGCAGGTCGGCCCCGGCCTCGCCGGCCGCCAGCACCACCGCGCTGTCCACCAGCCGGTCGGTCGTGCGCACCTCGGCCACCGCATCGCCAAGGGCCGCCTTCAGCGCCGGGAGCAGCGCCTCGGTATCCGCCGCCTCGCCCTGCGGTGCCTCCAGCGGCGCGATCTTCGCCAGGTCCGCCGCCCCCTGCGTGACGCTGACCAGCTTCTTTCCCTCGAAGCTGTCCAGCCGCTCCGGCCAGAACGCGTCGATCGGATCGGCCATCAACAGCACCTCGACGCCGCGCGCCCGGAACCCCTCCAGCTGCGCCGACCGCGCCAGGGACCCGACGCTGTCGCCGGTCAGGAAGTAGATCGCCTCCTGCCCGTCCTTCATGCGCGCGACATACTCGGGCAACGAGACCAGCCCCTCCTGCGCGGAGGAGGCGAAGCGCAGCAGCGGCGCGATCTCGGCGCGGTGCTCATGGTCGTCCCAGGCACCTTCCTTGATGATGGCGCCGAAATTCTCCCAGATCTTCCCGTATGCCTCGGCGTCCTTCGCCTGGTTCTTCAGCTCGGTGATCATCCGGTTGGTCACCGCCTTGCGGATGCGCGCCAGCACCGGCGTCGATTGCAGCATCTCGCGCGACACGTTCAGCGGCAGGTCCTCGGTGTCCACCACGCCCTGCACGAAGCGCAGCCACGGCGGCAGCAGCTCGGCGCGGTCGGTGATGAACATCCGCTTCACGTGCAGGCGCAGCTTGGAGGCCCGCTCCTGCTCGCCGCCCGGCTCGAACGGCTTCATGCCCGGGATGAACAGCAGCGCGTGGAACTCGACCATCCCCTCGGCGCGCCAGTGCAGCGTCGCGGCCGGGCTGTCGAAATAGAGGCCGATATGGCGGTAGAAGTCGGTGTAGTCCTCCTCCGTCACCTCCGACCGCGGCTTGCGCCACAGTGCGGTGCCCTCGTTGGCCGCGACATCCTGGCCGTCGCGCGCGATGGTCACCGGGATCGTGACGTGGTCGGCCCATTTGCGCACCACGGTCTCAAGCCGGTGCGGGTCGAGATACTCCTCGGCGTCGGCCTTCGTGTGCAGCACGATGGTGGTGCCCGGCTGCGCCCGCTCGCCGGCGGCCAGCGTGAACGCGCCGCGCCCGTCGCTCGCCCAGGTAAAGGCCGCCTCCGTGCCCGCCTTGCGCGACGTCACCTCCACCCGGTCCGCCACCATGAACGCCGAGTAGAAGCCCACGCCGAACTGTCCGATCAGGTTCACCCGCTGCTCCGGCGCCGCCTCGGCCAGCTTTTCCCCGAAGGCCCGCGTGCCGGAGCGCGCGATGGTGCCCAGGTTCGCGATCAGCTCCTCGCGGTCCATGCCGATGCCGTCGTCGCTGATCGTCAGCGTGCGGGCGGGCTTGTCGGGCAGGATGCGCACGGCCGCGCCCTCGGGCGGGGTCAGCGCGGGGTTCGTCAGGCCCTCGAAGCGCCTCCGGTCGGTCGCGTCGGCGGCGTTGGCCACCAGCTCGCGCAGGAAGATCTCCCGCTCCGAGTAGAGCGAGTGCACCACCAGGTCGAGCAACCGCCCCACCTCGGCACCGAAATCGTGCTGTTCCACCGTCTGGTCCTGTGTCGTCATCGATCAATCCTCACGCCGGCCGGTCTATCCGTTGATGCAGCCATATGTAAGGCGGCCAAGGAGATTCAACGAGTTCACCCGACCGTCATCATGGCTGGCTTGCATTTTGCACCGCAGCATCCGACCCTTACGGCATGTCCGGATTCGCACCTCGGGTGAAGGCCGTTCTCGGCCCCACCAACACGGGCAAGACGCACCTCGCGATCGAGCGGATGCTGGCGCACGCCTCCGGCATCATCGGCTTTCCGCTGCGCCTGCTGGCGCGCGAGAACTACGACCGCATGGTCGCCCGCAAGGGCGCGCGCCACGTTGCCCTCATCACCGGCGAGGAGAAGATCGTCCCTCCCGACGCGCGCTGGTTCTCCTGCACCGTGGAGGCGATGCCGCTCGACCGCCGCGCCGAATTCCTCGCCGTCGACGAGATCCAGCTCTGCGCCGACCCCGATCGCGGCCACGTCTTCACCGACCGCCTGCTGCACGCCCGCGGCCTGGTGGAAACCATGTTCCTGGGCGCCGAGACCATCCGCCCCCTGCTCCAGCGCCTGGTGCCGGGCATATCGGTCGAAACCCGCCCGCGCCTGTCCCAGCTCACCCATACCGGCCCGGCCAAGCTGACCAAGCTGCCGCCGCGCAGCGCCGTCGTGGCCTTCAGCGCCGCCGAGGTCTACGCCATCGCCGAGGCCATCCGCCGCCGCCGTGGTGGCTGCGCCGTGGTGATGGGCCGCCTCAGCCCGCGCACCCGCAACGCCCAGGTGGCGCTCTACCAGGACAAGGAGGTCGATTTCCTCGTCGCCACCGACGCGATCGGCATGGGCCTCAACATGGACGTGGACCATGTCGCCTTCGCCCGCCTCTCCAAGTTCGACGGCCACCGCCCGCGCGGTCTGATGCCCTCCGAGGTCGCGCAGATCGCCGGGCGCGCCGGGCGCGGCATGCGCGACGGCACCTTCGGCAGCACCGCCGACTGCCCGCCGCTGGACGATGAGCTGGTCCGCGCCGTCGAGAACCACAGCTTCGAGCCGCTCTCCCACCTCGTCTGGCGCAACAGCGTGCTCGATTTCTCGCACATCGACACGCTGCTCGCCGGCCTCCAGGCGCCGCCACCGGTGCCGGTGCTGGTGCGCGGTAACGAGGCCTCCGACCTCGAGACCCTCGCCGCTCTGGCCCGCGACCCCGACATCCGCGCGCTGGCCCGCGGCCGCACTCGCCTGCGCATCCTGTGGGAGGCGTGCCAGATCCCTGATTTCCGCAAGATCGCCGACGACAGCCACGCCCGCCTGTGCGGCCGCATCTTCGCCCACGTCGCCCGCGACGGCGCCATCCCCACCGACTGGATCGCCGGCGCCATCGCCGCCGTCACCCGCGCGGATGGCGACATCGACACGTTGATGCAGCGCCTGTCCGGCGTGCGCGTCTGGTCCTACATCGCCGCCCGCGCCGACTGGCTGCGCGACGCCGCGCACTGGCAGGCCCGCGCCCGCGAGGCCGAGGACCTGCTGTCCGACGCGCTGCACGAGAAGCTGATCGCCCGCTTCGTCGACCGCCGCGCCGCCATGCTGCTGCGCCGCCTGGAGCCTGGCGCCAGCGAAGCCCTGCTCTCCGCCGTCACCCGCCGCGGCGAGGTGGTGGTGGAGGGCCACCAGGTCGGCCACATCGAGGGCTTCACCTTCGTGCCGGACCCGCGGACCGAGGGCGAGGAGCGCAAGCTGGTGCTGCGCGCCGCCCGCCGCGCGCTGGGCGAGGAAATCCCGCGCCGTGTGGCCCGGCTGGAAGCCGCCGCGGACGAGGACCTCGCCCTGCTCCTGGCGCCGAACCCGGCCATCGCCTGGGACGGGCACGTCATCGCCGTGCTGCGCGCGGGCGCCAGCCGGCTGCGCCCGCTGGTCGAGGTGCGCGACTCGCCGCTGCTCGATGGCGCCCAGCGGGAACGCATCCGCGCCCGGCTGCAGCGCTTCCTCGACACGCATCTGCGCGCCGCCCTGCCGATCCTGTATGCCGCCGACACCGCCCGCGTCGCCCCCGCCCTGCGCGGCGCGCTGCACCGGGTGGCCGAGGGCCTGGGCGTCACGCCGACGCTGGAGCCGGACCACGACCTCTCGCCGCAGCAGCGCCAGCAACTGAAGGCGATGGGCGTGCGTGCCGGCCGCCACGCGCTCTACATGCCGGCGATGCTCAAGCCCGGCCCCTCCCGGTTGCGCGCTTCGTTGTGGGCGCTCGCATCCGGCGTGCCCGCGCCGGAATTGCCGCAGCCGGGCCTGGTGTCGCTGCCGCTGCAAGCCGGGTGGCCGGACGGGTTCGCCGCCGCCATGGGCTGGGTGACGGCCGGCCCCGTGCTGGTGCGGCTGGACATCGCCGAGAGGGTCGGCGCCGAGCTGGCCTGGGCGGCGCGGGCGCGCCCGGCACCGCTGCCGACCGACCTCTGCCCGCGCCTGTCGGTGCGTGCCGAGCTGTTGCCCGCGGTGCTGCGCGGCCTCGGCTTCCGCGTCCACCCCGCCGCCACCCTGGCGCCAGGCCAGTTCGGCCCGCCGGCGCCGGCGATGTTCGCCCTGGTGCGCCGCCGCCGCGCCGACCTGGAGGCAGCGCCTCCCGCCTCCGCCCAAGGCCCCTTCGCCGCGCTGGCCAGCCTGCGCCCGCCGGCCCGCCAGCATCGGGATCGCCCATGAGCGACCGCGAGGATGTCGGCTGGCAACGGCTGGACAAGTGGCTGTGGTGCGCCCGCTTCATGCGAAGCCGCAGCGACTGCGCCGCCCTGGTCGGGCTGGGCGGGCTGCGCATCAACCGCCAGCCCACCGAGAAGCCGCACGCCAGGCTGCGCGTCGGCGACGTGATCACCCTGCCGCTGCGCGGCCAGGTCCGCGTGCTCGAGGTGCTCGCCCTGGCCAGCCGCCGCGGCCCGGCCAGCGAGGCCGCCACGCTGTTCCGCGATATCCCACCAGACACAACGCTCTCTTGCCCGGACAGGGAAACGGCGTCATATCCCGCGTCAGGCGTGAATGCCGACCGCCAGAGCTGATCCACCCGCCGACCCATTGGGGAGCCGCCGATGACCTATGTGGTCACCGAAGCCTGCATCAAGTGCAAGTTCATGGACTGCGTCGAGGTCTGTCCGGTGGACTGCTTCTACGTCGGCGAGAACATGCTGGTGATCCATCCCGACGAGTGCATCGATTGCGGGGTGTGCGAACCCGAATGCCCCGCCGAGGCGATCGTACCGGACAGCGACGACAAGGCGTCGGACTGGCTGGAGCAGAACCGCACCTACGCCGCGCTGTGGCCGAACATCACCCGCAAGGGCGAGGCCCCCGCCGACGCGGACGACTGGAAGGACAAGCCCGGCAAGGCCAAGCTGTTCTCGCCCGAGCCCGGCAAGCCCTGAACTGCGCCCTGATGCCGCGCCCGCTCCAGCGCCCTTCGCGTGCTGCGCGGGGCGGAGGGCAGGATCGTCCAATCTGCGCCGCCACCCCCCTGACGTTCGATGAAAATCGTGCTACATTGTCTAGACGGATGATGGGCAGCCGCGATCGCTGACACGCGATCCGCGGGCGCTCGTCCCGATCATCAAGAGTCCCGATCAGTACGGGGATGCGGCGGCGGCGATGGGGGCGAAGGCCCCGTGCGCCGTTGGCGGCTATTGTTGCCGCGTCGCCCGTGCCTCGCGTGATTGCGACGGCCAGCTCCCTTCTCCGGAGCCAGGTGGCTACCAAGTGACTGGTTGGGCGTGAGTGACTGGGTTGGCGTGGTTTCGGGCAGACGAGGTTCGCCATGAAGACATCCGGCGCATCGGATCGGTCGCACGGCGCGACCAAGCCGACGACCCCACGGGCCAAGGCCGTGGCGACGCGGGCGGGCCAATCCGTCGGCACGCCGACTGAGCCGCCCAAGACCAGCGGCCGCAAGCCGGGCCCGGCGGCCGGCACCGAGGTTGCCGAAGCCGCGCCCACGAAGGGTGCGGCCAAGCTGCCCGCCACGACGACCGCGGCGCCTGCGCCCAAGGCCAGTCCAAGGCCACCAGCGAAGGCGCCACCCGTGAAGGAAGCGGCCCAGAAGGAACCGCCTGTGAACGAATTGGCGGGCAAGAAGCCATCCGGCAAGCCTGGCGCCCCGGCGCACCGTCCCGCCCCCGCCCAGCCTGCCGCCGTCAATGCCGCAAGCGTGCGTTCCGTCACGTCCCCTCCGTCCCAAGCCGCGGCCGCTCCGGCTCCGCGGGCCAAGTCGCCCGCCAAACCCCAGATCGAGACCCACCAGATCGTGACAGCTCCTGCCAATGACGTTGAAGCCCCTCCCCCGGCCGCGGCCGAGCCGGCTGCCAAGCCTGCCGACGTCGCCAGGCCCCCCGAGGCGCCACGCCACGGCGGAACCGGCGCGATCGCGCCCGGCGGCCGGCCGGCGACCATCTCGCGCGCCTCGAACAAGGACGAAATCTTCTCCGAGGGCGACTATGTCGTCTACCCGACCCACGGCGTCGGCAAGGTCGAGAAGATCGCCAAGGAGGAGATCGCCGGCCACCACCTCGAGCTGATCCACATCACCTTCGAGGAGAACCGCATGACCCTGCGCGTGCCGGTCGCCAAGGCCCGCTCCGCCGGGCTGCGCCGCCTGTCCACGCGCAAGATGTTCGATGAGGCGCTGGCCGTGCTGAAGGGCCGCGCCCGGGTCAAGCGCACCATGTGGTCGCGCCGCGCCCAGGAATACGAGGCCAAGATCAACTCCGGCGACCCGGCCGCCATCGCCGAGGTGGTCCGCGACCTGCACCGCAACGCCGGCCAGCCCGACCAGAGCTTCTCCGAGCGGCAGATCTACGAGGCCGCGATGGATCGCCTCGCCGCCGAACTCGCCGCCCTCGACCAGACCGACAAGAACACCGCCCTG
>CAMDGX010000077.1 GCA_945897825.1 Asaia bogorensis
CGGCGGCGATCTCCAGCGTGCCGCGCTCCACCCCGCCAGTCTCCAGCGCGGGCAGCACCTGCAGTACAGTGGGGTAGCGACTCGCGGGGCTCGTCATGGCGCGGCTATATCACGACATGCGGGGCAACCCAGCCCTGCCGCCCTGCGCCCTGGCGGCACCCGCGCGCACGCGATAGCGTCCGCCGCCATGGATGGGGCAACGCGACGGCGGGCTATTCTCTGCGTGATGGCCGCCTCGGGGCTCTACACGGTCGCGGCCGCGCTGGTGAAGGCGCTCGCACTCGGCTTTCCCGTCGTGGAGATCATGTTCTTCCGCAGCGTGGTGGTGGCGGCCGTGATGCTGCCGATCCAGCTGCGCACCGTCGGGCTGTCCGCGCTGCGGCCGCGGCAGCCGATGGGCCATGTCTGGCGCCTGCTGTTCGGCTTCACCGGCATGCTCACCGCCTATTATGGGTACGCGACCCTGCCGCTGGCGACCAACACGGCGCTGGGCTTCTGCATGCCGCTGTTCCTGACCATCCTGTCGGTGCCGCTGCTGGGCGAGCGCGTGGGCTGGCAGCGCGTGGTGGCGGTTTTGGCGGGGCTGGGCGGCGTTCTGCTGATGGTGCGGCCGTGGGATGGCGGGGCGGATGCGCTGCCGCTGGGGCCGGTGGCGATCGTCATGGCCGGCGTCGTCACCTGGGCGCTGGCGATGATCTCGATCCGGCGCATGGGCGAGCGGGGCGAGAGCAACGTGGCCATCGTGCTGTGGTTCGGTGTCGGCAGCACGGTGCTGGCCGGGCTGATGTCGGTCCCGGTGTGGGTGACGCCGGGCTGGATCGCGCTCGGCGGGCTGCTGGCGATCGGCCTCGTGACGCTCGCCGCGCAGCTGCTGATGACCGAGGCCTACCGCATCGGCGAGACCACCCTGGTCGCCCCCTTCGAATATGGCGCGATCATCTACTCCACCCTGCTCGGCCTGCTGATCTGGGGCGAGATGCCGGGCGCGTGGAGCTTCGTCGGTATCGCCATCATCATCGCCGCCGGCCTGCTGGTGTGGCACCAGGAGGTGCGGGGGAAGGCCGGCGGGACGTAGCCCGGCCTCCCTTGCGTTCCCCTACTGGCCCCTACTGGTTGCGCCGCGGCGCGATCATGGCCCCGCCGGTCGCCGAGCGGCCGCTGTCGATCACCAGCTGCGTGCCGGTGATGTTGGAGGACAGGTCGGAGCACAGATACAGCACGGCGTTCGCCACCTCCTCCGGATAGGTGTAGCGCCCGGTCGGCATGCCGGCGGTGTTGGCGGCATGGACGGCTTCCGGATCGGCCGGATTCCGCTGCGCCTCCAGCGAGCGCATCATCCGCGTCTCCACCGGCCCGGGGCAGATGGCGTTGATGCGCACGCCGTAGCGCGCCACCTCGGCCGAGGACACCTTGGTGATCCCCGCCACCCCGTGCTTGGAGGCGACATAGGCCGCCATGCCCGGCCCGCCGAACAGCGCGGCCGTCGAGGCGGTGTTCACCACCGTGCCGCTCTCCTGCTTCAGCATCACCGGCAGCACGTGCTTGAGGCCGAGATACACGCCGGTGAGGTTCACGCCGATCACCGCATGCCAGTTGTCGTCGTCCATCTCGGTGATCGGGCCCACCTTGCCCTCGATCCCCGCGTTGTTGAAGAAGCAGTCGATGCGCCCGAACGCGTCGGTGGCCGCGCGCACATACCCCTGCACATCGGCCGCCGAGCGCACATCGGCGCGCGCGAAGATCGCCTGCCCGCCTGCCGCGCGCACCTCGCCCGCCGCCGCCTCGCCCAGCGTTGCGTCGTGGTCCACCACCACCACCTTCGCCCCGTGCCGCGCGAAGGCCAGGCAGGTGGCCAGGCCGATGCCGCCGCCCCCGCCCGTGACCAGTGCCACCTTGCCGGTGAAATCCATTGGCGCGTCTCCCCTGTTGCGGCAACGATTGCCGCACGCCGCGCCCGGGTTGGCAACACGCGCCGCGAAGGAGGCAACGATGCCGCTGCAGAACCGCGTGCTGCCCACGGGCGAGATCGTCGCCCACCCCGCGCGCGGCCTGTTCATGGGCAATCGCGGCCGCATCCACCGGCCGGACCGCACGCTGGGCGCGTCGCGCTGGTCGCTGCACGCCTGGCTCGTCTGTCTCACCTGCTTCCGCGGCCGCCAGCGCCAGGTGTGGGGCGACAGCTACACCGAGCTGTTCTTCCACGACGAGGCCGTGGCGCTCGCGGCCGGCCACCGCCCTTGCTACGAGTGCCGCCGCGCCGATTTCCGTCGCTTCCAGGCCGCCTGGCGCACCGCCCACGGCGAGCCCGCCACGGCGCCGGCGATGAACGCGCGCATGCACGCCGACCGGATCGAAGCGGGCAGGGCGCAGCGCCGCCACACGGCCCGCCTCGGCGACCTGCCGCACGGCAGCTTCGTGCTCCACTGCGACGCCCCGTCCCTGCTCGCCGACGGCCGCCTGCACCGCTTCGATCCCGCCGGCTACGGACCGGCACAGCCCGCCGATCCCGACGCGACCGTCACGGTCCTGACCCCGCGCTGCACCGTCGCCGTGCTGCGCGCCGGCTACCGCCCGGTGCTGGCGTCGCGCCCGGGATAGCAATCCGGGCTGTGCATCGCCGCGACCTTCGCTAGACTTCCCCCATACCGGCGCTTCCGCCGCACCTCCGCGGCCCGAAGCCACCCGCATCGAACAGGGATTCAGGGAAACCGCCATGTCCGCCAGCACCATCGCCGCCCCACGCAACAGCGACCTCGAGTCCGCGATCGCCGAGGCGCATGAGCGCTACACCGCCGCCCGTCCCAAAAGCGCAGCGCTGCACCAGAAGGCCAAGGCGGTGATGCCCGGCGGCAACACCCGCTCGAACCTCTATTATTCGCCGTTCCCCACCGCGATGGCCGGCGGCCAGGGCTGCCAGGTCACCGATATCGACGGCAATTCCTACCTCGACCTCTGCGGCGAATACACCGCCGGCCTGTTCGGCCATTCCGAAACCCGCATCCTGGAAAAGGTCCAGGCCGCCATCGGCCGCGGCATCGGCCTCGCCTCGGTCGGCGAGAACGAGCCCAGGTTCGCCGAACTGGTCTGCGCCCGCTTCCCCGGCATCGAGAAGGTCCGCTTCACCAACTCGGGCACCGAAGCGAACATGATGGCGCTGACCGTGGCGCGCCACCACAGCAAGCGCGCCGGCGTGCTGGTGTTCCGCGGCGGCTACCACGGCAGCGTGCTGACCTTCACCGGCGGCGGGCCGAGCGCCATGACCGCGCCGATGGACTTCATCATGGCCGACTACAACGACCTTGACGGCACCGTCGCCCTGATGCGCGAGCACAAGGACCGCATCGGCGCCGTCATCCTCGAGCCGATGCAGGGCTCCGGCGGCTGCATCCCAGCCACCGTGCCGTTCCTCAAGGGCATCCGCGCCGCCTGCGACGAACTCGGCATGGTGCTGGTCTTCGACGAGGTGATGACCAGCCGCCATTCCGCCGGCGGCCTGCAGAAGCTGACGGGCGTGATCCCCGACCTCACGGCCCTCGGCAAGTATCTCGCCGGCGGCATGAACATCGGCGCCTTCGGCGGCAAGGCCGCGATCATGGACGCCTTCGACGCCACCCAACCCGGCGCGCTGGTCCATAGCGGCACCTTCAACAACAACGTGCTGTCGATGGCCGGCGGCGTCGTCGCCCTCGGCGAGATCTTCGACGGCGCGGCCGCCGAGGCCCACTATCAGAAGGGCGAGCGCCTCCGCACCCGCCTCAACGAGATCGCCCAGAAGCACAAGGTCACGCTGCAGTTCACCGGCGTCGGCAGCATGATCCAGCCGCATTTCCGCACCGGCGACCTGCTCCGCCGCTACACCGCGAGCGCCGCCGAGGAAGGCCTGCTGGAGCTGTTCTTCTTCGACATGCTGGAGCGCGGCATCTACCTCGCCCGCCGCGGCATGGTCGCGATGAGCCTGCCGGTCGGCGAGGCGGAGTGCGAGCGCTTCGTGCAAGCCGTCGACGCCTTCTGCACCACCCGCGGCCCGCTGATGCGCGCCTGATCCTCCCGGGGCCCCGTCGCAAGGCGGGGCCCCCTTCGCATCGGACCCACGCCGTGCACCCCCTGCCGAAGCGCCTCGACGACCCGTTCCACCCCGTTCGGCCCGCCCGCGCCACCGGCCTGCTCGAGCGTTCCGACGGCCATTCGATCTACTGGGAAGACGCCGGCGACCCCGCGCTGATGCCCGTCATCGTCTGCCATGGCGGCCCCGGCGGTTCCTCCGCCCCCTCGCGCCGCCGCTTCTACGACCCCGCGAAGTTCCGCGTCGTCCAGTTCGACCAGCGCGGCTGCGGCCAGTCCACCCCCACCGGCCGCCTCGTCGGCAATTCCCTCCAGGCCACCATCGCCGACATGGAGGCCATCCGCGAGATGCTCGGCATCGACCGCTGGATGGTCGCCGGCAGCTCCTGGGGCAGCGTCGTCGCCACCGCCTACGCCGAGGCCCACCCCGAGCGCTGCCTCGGCGTGAACCTCACCTGCACCTGGCTCGTCCGCGCCCAGGACATCGCCTGGTGGTTCCAGGGCGTGCGCGCCATGTTCCCCGAGCTCTGGGAATCCTTCGCCGCCCTCGTGCCCGCCGAGGAACGCGCCGACCTGCGCCGCGCCTATGCCCGCCGTATCCTGGAGAACAACGACCAGGCCGAGGCCGACCGCTTCGCCCACCAGCTCCACGTCTATGAGAACGGCTTCATGGCCTTCGACTCGCCGTTCAACGAATGGGACCCGGCGCGCGGCGCCCGCTACGGCCGCATCTTCGCCCACTACGCCAGCCACAACTTCTTCGTGAACGACACCCAACTCCTCGACGAAGCCTCGCGCATCGCCCATCTGCCAGTCGAAATGGTCGTGGGCCGCTACGATTGCTGCTGCACGCCCGACAACTCCTACGACCTCGCCGCCCGCTTGCCGCGCGCCAACCTCGTCGTGGTGCCCGGCGGCGGACATTCCTCGATGGAACCCGCCATGGCCCAGGAAGTCGCCCGCGCGCCGGGGCGGTTGCATGATCGGATCGTCGCGGATGGGGCTTGGAAGAAAAAGTGAAGGAAGAATCTTCTTTTTCTGAAGAAAAAGAAGCAAAAAGACTTTTCATCCATTTGCGATGGGACTCTATGGTCCAGACACGATCCAATGGACAGAAAGTTTTTTGGTTCTTTTTTTCAAAAAAGAACCGCTTGCCTGGAGCCCCCTGATGCCCATCCAATCCCTGCTCGACCGCCTCGTCCCCGCCCTGCTCGGCACCGGCGACGACCCGATCCACAACGCCGTCGTGGTGATCGAGAACCCGGCAAGGGGCCTGCGCGCCGCTGCCGCCGCCGGCCGCATGCGCGATGACAGCGACCGCCCGATGCAGGTGGACACCCAGTTCCACATCGCCAGCATCGTCAAGCCGATGACCGCAGCACTGCTCTTCCAAGCCGCCGAGCAGGGCAAGCTCGGCGCCGCCGGCATCGACACCAAGCTGGTCGACACCGGAATCCTGCCGCCTCACCTCGTCCGCCGCCTGCACAACATCTGCGGCCGCAGCTACGGGCCCGAGATCACCCTGCGCCAGCTCCTCACCCACACCGCCGGCCTGCGCGACGGCCAGGGCGACGACGGCGACTACCTGGCCGGCGGCTATTTCGGCCGCGCCGCCCCAAACTCCCTCTCCGGCCGCCGCTTCCCCGACCTGGAGCCCCACTACCAGGCCTATCGCGCCGGCCGCCCCATCCCGCCGGGCCTGCGCACCACCATGCACTGGAAGCCGTGGGACGCCACCCAGCCGGACAACCCCGACGCCGGCGTGCTGAACTTCTACCTCGCCGCCCACACCGCCGGCGCCAACGCCCTGTTCCGCCCCGGCCACGGCTTCCACTATTCCGACACCGCCTTCACCATCCTCGCCCTGCTGGCCGAACAACTGCACGGCGCCAGCTTCGCCCGCCTGCTGCACGACCGCATCTACGTCCCCTGCGGCATGACCGACAGCTACTTCGACGCCGACAGCGACATCGACCCCACCCCCTGGCTGCGCGGCCTCGCCGATGTCTGGAACGGCAAGTATCCGCTGGTCAGCATGGGCATGAGCCTGTCGAACGACTGGGGCGGTGGTGGCGTGATCGCCACGGCCGCCGACCTCAACCGCTTCATGATCGGCCTCATGGATGGCCGCCTGTTCCAGCGCCCGGAAACGCTGGCCGAGATGGCGCGCTTCACCGTCCCCGAGGGCATCAAGGCCTATGCCGCCATCGCCCACGGCCTGCTCGGCTTTCGCAGCCCGGCCGGGCGCTGGCTGTTCGGCCACTCCGGTGCCTGGGGCGCCAAGATGCTCTACGATCCCGCCAACGGCTTCTACTACAGCGGCACCGTGAACCGTCGCGGCGCCAAGGGGGAATGGATGCTCGAAATCGCCGACGCCGTGGCCACAATCTGATGCCCGATCCCCGCATCGTGGGCCATTGGCGCCTCGTCGCCACCCGCGCCTGGACCGCCGACGGCAGCCCCGTCGAGGAAACCTACGGCCCGATCCCGCTCGGCATCGTCACGCTGACCGACCAGGGCCGCATGCTCGCCGTCCTGTCCGACGGCCGCCCCGACCTGCCGCCCGGCACCAAGCGCGCCTACCGCTCCTACATGGGCGCCTACACCTTCGACGGCACCACGCTCCACACCGTCGTCGACGGCGCCGACACGCCGGACTGGCTCGGCACCGACCAGGTCCGCGCCGCCCGCTTCGAGAACGGCCGCATGTTCCTCCGCCCGCCCGCCCGCGTCATCGACGGCCGCGAAATCCACCGCGAGCTTGCATGGGAGCGCCTGGTTCCCGACACTCCCTGAAAGCGGTGTCCTGCCTGCGAAGGCCGTCCGGCTTCGGACGGGCGTAGCGGAAAGCAGGCCACCCAGAATTTCGGGAGAGAACCATGTCCGCCACCCCACCGCCCACCGCCGCGCAGAACAGCGCCTACCTCATGCCGCGCGACGAATGGCTCGCCCGCCGCCAGGAACCCATCCTGGAGCCCGACCTGCCGATCATCGACCCGCACCACCACCTCTGGGACCGCCCGTCCTGGCAATACATGCTGCCGGACCTGCTGGCCGACACCAACTCCGGCCACAACATCCAGGCCACCGTCTTCATCCAGTGCCGCGCCTTCCACCGCGCCACCGGCCCCGAAGGCATGAAGCCGATCGGCGAGACCGAGTTCGCCAACGGCGTCGCCGCCATGTCCGCCAGCGGCGTCTACGGCGATAGAACCCAGGTCAACGCCGGCATCGTCAGCCACGCCAGCCTCACCATGGGTGCGGCCGTCCAGGACGTGCTGGAAGCCCACATCGCCGCCGGCAACGGCCGCTTCCGCGGCATCCGCCACATCGTCGCCTTCGACGACGACCCCCTGCTCAACAACCCCGGCAACCCGGCCCCGCCGAACCTATTGGCGGACCCCAAATTCCGCGAAGGCTTCGCCCGCCTCGCCAAGCTGCGCCTCAGCTTCGAGGCCTGGCTCTACCACCCCCAGCTCCCCGAGATCATCGACCTCGCCCGCGCCTTCCCCGATACCGGCATCGTCCTGAACCACTGCGGCGGCCCGCTCGGCATCGGCCGCTGGGCCGGCAAGCGCGACGAGATCTTCCCCGGCTGGGCCGCCAACATCCGCGAACTCGCCAAGTGCCCGAATGTCATGGTCAAGGTCGGCGGCATCGGCATGCGCATCAACGGCTACGACTTCCACGAAAAGTCCGACCCGCCCTCCAGCGAAACCCTCGCCGCCGCCTGGAAGCCCTGGATGGACACCTGCATCGAAGCCTTCGGCCCCAGCCGCAGCATGTTCGAAAGCAACTTCCCGGTGGACAAGGGCAGCTACTCGTACCAGGTCTTCTGGAACGCCTGCAAAATCCTCGCCAAGGGCGCGAGCGCCAGCGAGAAGCACGACCTGTTCTTCGGGGCGGCCAATCGGTTTTATCGTCTCGGCCTATAGTAAGGAAGAATCTTCTTTTTCTGAAGAAAAAGAAGCAAAAAGACTTTCATCCGTTTGCATCGTGTTTTCCCGACACCCTTACGGATGAAAGTTTTTTGGTTCTTTTTTTCAAAAAAGAACGCCTTCCTTCCTATTCCACCTCGAACCCCGCCTCCTCCGCCACCGCCGCCAGATACCCGAACCCCATCCGCGCATAGGTCAGCGGATGCGCCACCCTGGGGTCCTGCTCCGCCTCCACCACCAGCCACCCGCCATACCCGGCCCCCCGCAGCGTCTCCAGCAGCGGCATGAACTCGACGCACCCGTCGCCCGGCACGGTGAACACCCCCTTCAGCACCGCCTGCATGAAGCTCCAGTCGAACCCCAGCGCCTTGTCCAGCACCGCCGGGCGCACATCCTTGCAGTGCACATGCACCACCCGCCCGACATGCCGCGCCAGCACCGCAAGCGGATCGGCGCCGGCGAACAGGCAATGCCCGCTGTCGAACAGCAACCCCGCCGCCTCCCCCGTGTGGCGCATCAGCGCGTCGATCTCGGCGCCGGTCTGCACGATCGTGCCCATGTGGTGGTGGAACGCCATCCCCACCCCGAACCCCGCCATGCGCTCGGCCAGCGCCGTCACCTGCCGCCCATACTCCGGCCATTCCCTCGCCGCCAGAACCGGCCGCGCCGACAACTTCCGATGCACATCGCCATGCTGCCCGCGCGAGAGATCGGCATACACCACATGCCGGCACCCCATGTCGCGCAGCAGCGCGAGGTGCGGCAGCACCGCATCCCATTCCGCCGCCACCCCGCGCTCCAGCAGCCGCCCGTCGAACCAGCCCGACACCAGGTCCAGCCCATGCAAGCGCAACACCGGCCCCAGCGCCGCCGCCGTGCGCGGAAACTTCCCCCCCATCTCCGTCCCGGCATAGCCCGCGAGCTTCGTCTCCGCGAGGCAGGTATCGAGCGGAATATCCCCGCCCAGCTCCGGCATGTCGTCATTCGTCCAGGTGATCGGGTTGATCCCGATCCGCACCGCGCCGGCCGCCATCCCGCTCATCCCCGTAACGCCGGCGTCGCCAGCTCGGCCGCCGCCAGCGCCGCCACCGCATCCGCGGCCGTCGCCCCGCCCGTCCCCTCCGCCCCGCCCACGCGCGCCGCGAAACCCGCCGCCTGCCGCCGCAGCGCCTCGTCGATCACATCGATCCCCTCGCCTGGCCGGTGCACCAGCAGATCCGCCGCATCCCGCGTGCCGAACGCCATCACGCGAATGGAATCCCCGCCCGGATACCGCCGTCCCGCCGTCGCCACCGCAATCGTCCCGCCCGACAGCTTCAGCAATGCCGTGGCGCACTCCGCATCCCCCGCCACCGCCTCGTCCTCCACCCCCGACGCCATCGCCCGCACATCGACGAAATCCTGCCCCGACAGCCAGCGGATCTGGTCCAGCTCATGCACCAGCATATCGACGAAAATCCCGCCCGAGGTCGCCCGGAACCCCACCCCCGGCGGCGCCCCATCCCATTGCTGCGCATCGAGGTGATACAGCCCGCCCAGCGCCCCCGCCGCAATCCGCGCCCGCAAATCCTGCAACCCCGGCACGAACCGCCGCCAATACGCCACCTGCAACACCACGCCCGCCGCCCGCGCGATCCGGTCGGCCTCCAGCGCCATCGCCGTCGTCACCCCGCACGGCTTCTCGCACAGGATCGGCAGCCCCCGGTCGGCAATCTCGCGCACCACATCGACATGCATCGGGCTCGGCACCGCCACCAGCACCCCGTCGATGCCGCCCGCCTCGAGCATCCGGCCGAGCGTGGCATGCACCGCCACCCCCGGCCCCTCCAGCGCCGCCCGCGTCGCCCCGTCCGGCTCCGCGACCGCCACCACCCGCACATCCCCGCCGTCCGCCAGGGCCGCCATATGCGTGCGCCCCATGCGCCCGCCGCCGGCGAGCCCCAGCCGGAACAAAGCCACTACGGCGCCACCTTGATGCCCTGGATGCGGATCAGCCCGTCCGGCACCGCCGCGAAGCCCGACACCCGCGACGACAGCGCGAACAGCCAGGTCGTGTTGTACAGCGGGATGATCGGCTTGTCGGCCGAGTAGATCGCCGTCACCTCCTCATACGCCGCCGCCCGCCGCACCGGGTCCGTCTCCGACCGCGCCCGCCCCAGCGCCGTCTCGAACGTCGGGCTGTTGTACTTGCCCCAGTTCTGGAAACTGTCCGCGGCGATGTAGATCGAGATATTCAAATCCGGGTCCGCACGGCCCGACCAGTTGTGGATGCCCGCCTGGTAATCCCCGCGCGTCATCGCCTGGATGTTCGACACGCTCTCGCCGCTGCGCACCTTCACATCAAACCCCGCCTCGGCGGCCATCGACTGGATGATCTCCGCCACCTGCACGTCGCGCGGCGTCTTCGCCACCTGCAGCTCGACCTCCACCCGCTCCAGCCCCGCCTCCTTCAGCAGCGCCCGCGCCTTCGCGACATCGCGCCCCGGCACCGGCAGCTTGCGGTTGAAGAACGGCGAGGTCGGCAGCTCCGTCTGGTTGTTCGGGACGAACAGCCCCTCCAGCGCCACCTGGTTGATCACCGCCCGGTCGATCGCCGCCTCGAACGCCGCGCGCACCCGCGGATCGCGCCCGAACGGCGTCTCCGCCCGCGTCCCGTGCCGCGTGTTGATCCCGATCGCCGCATAGCCCAGCCCCGGCGTCGTCACCAGCCGCAGCTTGCCGTCGCCGCGCACCTTGCCGGCATCCGACGGCGACAGATCCTGCAACATGTCCAACTGCCCGGCCTGCAAATTCACCAGCCGCACCGTGCTGTCCGGCATCATGCGGAACACCACCCGGTCCACATGCACCCGTGCCGCATCCCAGTAGCCCGGGAACTTCTCCAGCACGATCCGGTCCTGCGCCACCCGCTCGACATACTTGAACGGCCCGGAGCACACCGGCTCCTTGAAGAAATCCGCCCCCAGCCGCTGGAACACCGCGGGCGAGGCAATCATCCCCGCCCGGTCCGACAACGCCGCCAGCAGCGGCGCGAAGGGCTGGCTCAGCACCATGCGCACCGTCTTCGCATCCACCACCTCGATGGCAGTGACGGAGCGCAGCTCGCCCTTGCGGTTGCTCTCCGGCGCGCTGCGATACCGCTCCAGGTTCGCCCGCACCACCTCCGCCGTCATCGGCGTGCCGTCATGCAGCACCACGCCCTCGCGCAGCGTGATCGTCAACGCCCGGCTATCCGCCGACCAGCTCCACGAAGTCGCCAGCTGCGGCCTGAACGATAGATCCGGCTGCAAGTCCCACAGCTTGTCGCACATCGCGGTGAAGGCGAACCGCCCGCCGAACGTCCCGCCGCGCGCGGGGTCCAGCTGGTCCGGCTCCTCCTGCTGGCCGATGCGCAGCACCGTGCTCGGCTGCGCCCCCGCGGCCAGCGGCAGCGACAGGAACGCAAGGCCAAGGATGGCAGTCGTGGTGCGGTTCATGGTGTTCCCCTCAATCCAGCTTCATGCCCTGGAACCGGATCAACCCATCCGGCACAGGAACGAACCCGCTCACCCGCGTCGAATGCGCGAACAGCCAGGTCAGGTTGTACAGCGTCAGCATCGGCCGATCGTCCAGGTAGATCCGCGTCACATCCTTGTAGGCCGCCGCGCGCTTCACCGGGTCGGTCTCCGCCCGCGCGCGGCCCATCGCCGCTTCGAAGGCCGGATTGTTGTACTTCCCCCAGTTCTGGAAACTGTCCGCCCCAAGGAAGATGCCGATGTTCAAATCCGGGTCCGCGCGGCCCGACCAGTTGTTGATGTGCCCCTGGTATTCCCCGCGCCCCATCGCCGCGATGTTCGAATTCACCTCGCCCGCGCGCACCCGCACATCGAACCCGGCCTCGTTCGCCATCGCCTGCACGATCTCCGCCACCTGCACGTCGCGCGGCGTCTTGACCACCATCAGCTCGAACACCGGCTTCTCGACGCCCGCCTCGCGCAGCAGCGCCCGCGCCTTCGCCACGTCGCGCGCCGGCACCGGGATATCCCTGTTGTTCCAAGGGCTGCTCGGCAGCTCGGTCTGGTTGTTCGGCACGAACAACCCTTCCAGCGCCACCTGGTTGATCACGTTGCGGTCGATCGCCGCCTCGAACGCCGCGCGCACCTTCGGATTGCGCCCGATCGGGTTGTCCGAAGCCGGCCCGTTGCCCAGGTTGAACGCGATCGTCGCGTAGCCCAGCCCCGGCGTCGTCACCAGCCGCAGCTTCGCATCCGCGCGCACCGTCGCCGCATCCGCCGGCGCCAGGTCCTGCAGCATGTCCAGCTGCCCCGCCTGCAAATTCACCAGCCGCACCGTGGTGTCCGGCACCATGCGAAACACGATCCGGTCGATCCGGATGTTGCCCGCATCCCAATAGCCCGGGAACTTCTCCACCACGATCCGGTCCTGCGCCACCCGCTCAACGAACCTGAACGGCCCCGAACACACCGGCTCCTTGAAGAAATCCGCCCCCAGCCGCTGGAACACCGAAGGCGAGGCAATCATCCCCGCCCGGTCCGACAATGCCGCCAGCAGCGGCGCGAAGGGCTGGCTCAGCACCAGCCGTACCGTCCTTGCGTCCACCACCTCGATCGCGCTCACGCTGCGCAACTCGCCCTTGCGGTTGCTCTCCGCCGCCGTGCGATACCGCTCCAGGTTCGCCCGCACCACCTCCGCCGTCATCGGCGTGCCGTCATGCAGCGTGACACCCTCGCGCAGCGTGATCGTCAGCGCGCGATTGTCGTCCGACCAGCGCCACGCCGTGGCCAGCTGCGGCCGGAACGAAAGATCCGGCGCCAGGTCCCACAGCTTGTCGCACAGCGCCATGAACGGCAGCCGCGCCGCGAACGTCCCGCTGCGCGCCGGGTCGAGCGCATCCGGCTCATCCTGCTGCCCCAGCCGCAACACGCTGGACGACTGCGCCAGCGCCGAACCCGTCCCAAGCGCCAGGGCCACACACGAGAGAAGCAAGATCCGACGCATGGCCCACACTCCCTGTCGTATCGCCGGGGAGCCTAGACCGGGGTTCGCGAAGGGCACAAGCAAGGAAGAGGTTCTTTTTTGAAAAAAAGAACCAAAAAACTTCCCTCCGTTTACGTGCGCCAGACCGAAAGTCCCGGCCCAATGGAAAAAGTCTTTTTGCTTCTTTTTCTACAGAAAAAGAAGGCCTTCCTACCCTTTCTTCTTCACAGCCTCCCCACCCTCCAGCGCCCGCAGCCGCTGCGCCCGCTCCGTCCCCGCCGTCACGATCATCCCGTGGTCCGACCCCGCCAGCACCATCAGCGCGCCGCGCTTCATGTAGTGCTGCATCCATTCGTCATCGCCGATCCCCCCGGTGCCGACCAGCTTGCCGTTCTTCTTGCAGGCCGCGCCCACCTTCTCATACGCCGCCTGCACCTTCGCATGCCCCCACTGCCCGGGAATGCCCATCATGCTGGTCAGGTCCGACGTGCCGATCATCAGCACGTCGATCCCCTCGACGGCCGCGATCGCATCCACATTGGCCACCGCCTCCTCGGTCTCGATCATCGCGCAAATCAGGTTCTCCTTGTTCAGGATCTTCTGCGCCTCCCCCATCGGCGGCCCGCCATAGTAGAACGCCGCCGGCGGCGCCCCCCACGACCGCTTGCCCAGCGGCGGAAACCGGAACGCCTCCGCCACCCGCTTGGCCATCGCCGGCGTATCCACGTGCGGGATCACCAACCCCATCGCCCCGTTGTCCAGCGCCCGCGTCCCCTCGTCGAGCGCATCCGTGCACACCCGCACGATCGGCGTGATCCCCAGCGGCAGCGCCGCCAGGCACATCTGCGACACCTCCTGCGTCGTGAATGCCCCATGCTCCGCGTCGATGAACAGCCAGTCGTAGCCCATCGCCACCCCCAGCATGGCAGCCGACACGCTGCGCAGGTGGAACGGGCAGAACCCCAGCGCCAGCTTCCCCTGCTTCAGCCGCTTCAGCGTCGGATTGGGGATCATCGGATAGCGCGGCGCGGTGGCCATGGCAGGCATCTCCTCACGAACGATGCGCACACGCCAGCACCCGCCCCCGCGCCGAGTCAATCGCTTGCGCCCGCCGCCCCCCGCCCCCAGAATCACGCCCAGGGAGACACCAGGAGCCACCACGATGCCCCAGCGCCTGACCACCAGCTACGTCAGCGGCACCTCCACCGTGCCCCTCATCGGCGACACCATCGGCCAGCACTTCGACCGCACCGTCGCCACCTGGCCCGACCGCGACGCCCTCATCGTCCGCCAGCAGAACCTCCGCTACACATGGCGCCAGCTCGCTGAACAGGTGGATGCCTTCGCCGCCGGCCTCCTCGCCCTCGGCCTCGCCCCCGGCGACCGCATCGCCATCTGGTCCCCCAACAACGCCGAATGGGCCATCACCCAGTTCGCCACCGCCAAGGCCGGCCTCATCCTCGTCAACATCAACCCCGCCTACCGTCTCTCGGAGCTGGAATACGCCCTGAACAAGGTCGGCTGCCGCGCCCTCGTCACCGCCACCGCCTTCAAGACCTCCGATTACGCCGGCATGCTCACCACCCTCCTGCCCGAGCTGAACACCGCCCAGCCCGGCCACCTCAAGGCGGCAAAGGCCCCGAGCCTGACCACCGTCATCCAGATCGGCGCCAAAACCATCCCCGGCGCCTACGCCTTCGACGAAATCCCCACCCTGGCCACCGAAACCCACCGCGCCCAGCTCGCCGCCCTGGCCGAAACCCTCCAGTTCGACGACCCCATCAACATCCAGTTCACGTCGGGAACAACGGGAGCCCCAAAGGGCGCCACCCTCACCCACCACAACATCCTCAACAACGGCTTCTTCACCGCCGAAACCATGAAGCTCACCCACGAGGACCGCCTCTGCATCCCCGTGCCGCTCTACCACTGCTTCGGCATGGTCATGGGCAACCTCGGCTGCCTCACCCACGGTGCGGCCATGATCTACCCCGGCGAAGGCTTCGACCCGCTGGCCACCCTGGAGACCATCCAGGCCGAGAAATGCACCGCCCTCTACGGCGTCCCCACCATGTTCATCGCCCAGATGGACCACCCCCGCTTCAAGGAATTCGACGTCTCGAGCCTCAGAACCGGCATCATGGCCGGCTCCCCATGCCCCATCGAGGTCATGCGCCGCGCCATGGCCCAGATGAACCTCAACGGCATCACCATCGCCTACGGCATGACCGAAACCAGCCCCGTCAGCTTCCAGACCGGCCTCGACGACCCCATCGAACGCCGCGTCGCCACCGTCGGCCGCATCCACCCCCACCTCGAATGCAAGATCGTCGACCAGGAGGGCAGGGTGGTCCCGCCCGGAACCCCCGGCGAACTCTGCACCCGCGGATACTCCGTGATGCGCGGCTACTGGGACGACGCGCCGCGCACCGCCGAAGCCATCGACCCCGCCCGCTGGATGCACACCGGCGACCTCGCCACCATCGACGCCGAGGGCTACTGCGCCATCGTCGGCCGCATCAAGGACATGGTCATCCGCGGCGGCGAGAACGTCTACCCGCGCGAAATCGAGGAATTCCTCTACCGCCACCCCTCAATCGCGGACGTCCAGGTCTTCGGCGTCCCCGACCAGAAATTCGGCGAGGAACTCTGCGCCTGGGTCAAACTCCGCGAAGGCGAAACCCTCACCGAAGACCAGGTCCGCGACTTCTGCCGCGGCCAGATCGCCCACTACAAAATCCCCCGCTACGTCCGCTTCGTCGCCGACTTCCCCATGACCGTCACCGGCAAGATGCAGAAATTCATCATGCGCGAAACCATGCTCAAGGAACTCGGCTGACGGCCGTATCGGCAAGGCGAGGGCTCTGCCCTCGACCCGCCAGGGGGCCGAGCCCCCTGGAACCTCAACCCTCCAAGCCCCAAGGCGGAAGCGCATGGCCCGCAAGTGGACCAAGACAGAAGCCTTCGCACATTTCGGGGTAAGCTTGGCCAATGTGCGCTGGAGCTGGTCCGGGCGAACCGCTGACGGAACGACCGTGGTGCTGGCGCTCTGGAGCGATCGCTTCACGCGAAAAACCTCGCCGATGCGCTATGAAGGCTTCCGCGCCGAGGCGAACGAAAAATGGCTCGCGCGCCCTGGCAACCGGGAACGGCTGGACAATCTCATCTGGGCGCAGACCCACTGCAATGGATTGTTCCGCGTCGTGATGGTCACGCCAAAGGACGCTCAGTCTGATCCCCGCGAGATCGCAGACGCATTTCCCAAGAGCGAAATGGTCATGCGTATCACCGAGCTCGATGAGCGCACCGGCGAATTCCGCGCTGAACTGGTCTGACCGCCCGAGCGTCGGCCGCACGTGTCGTCGAGGTGGCGAAGAACAGGCAATGGCGCCGCAGCCGGTGCCCCGCCTGCGAAGCACCAGCCGCACCCCACGCCGCGGCGGAGGGCGTTCCAGTCTGGCCAATGAACGTCCCTGAACCGGGCTCGCCCGCCGTGGCGCGCGAGGAAGCCGCATCAGGCCCTTCGTCCCCGCACCATCCCCACGATCCACAACAGGATCACGGCGCCGACCACCGACACCAGGATGCTCCAGATCCACCCGCTCTCCCCGCCGAGGGACGCGCCGAATATCGCGCCGAACAGCCAGCCGCCCACCACGGCACCCACGATGCCGATGACGATGTTCATGAGCAGGCTGTCGTCACGGCCCAGGATCTTCTCGGCAATCCAGCCGGCAATCGCCCCGACGACAATCCAACCAATGATCGTTCCGATGCCCATGGGCCAAATCCTCCCCTTGCGCCGTGCGTCCCGCCGGCGGACCCCGGTCTAACGGGGAAGAGCGCAATTCGATCCCGTCGCAGATCATCCGCCCGGCATCACCCAGGCCTCCGCGCCAACCCCAACCCCACCCCCAAAGCCACCACCCGCCACCCGCGCCGAAAATCCACGCATTCAGAAAAAAATCCTTCCCACCGCTCTTGACGGTTAGTATGATGGTCGGGATGTTAGAAACCCGCCCGCCACTCCCGGCGCTGCCCCATCCGGCCCCCAAGGCCCGGTCGCGCCCCCATGCCCGGAGCCGCGCCGAACAGGCCGCTCCGCTGGCGGCGATTCACGTCCTCATCCTGGCCTGGCTCGCCCACCTGCTCACCCTCGCCGACCTCCTCCACGCCGCCCGGTCCCTCACCCCCCATCCCCTCTGCGAGCTGGACGAAACCGAGCCCCAGCCGAACGACGCCACGAATCTGTCCCGCGAGCTGATGTCCCTGCTCCGCATCCTCTACCGCATCGGCGCCCGCCCCGCCCGCGGCATGCGCGCGCTCCCCAGCCGCGTCCCGCCCCCGCGCCGCACCCCCCCGATCCGCCCCCCACCCGCGCCCATTCCGCCCGCCGCCCCCCGGCTTCCACCCCAGTGGAAGCCGCAGACCCATCACGCCCCACCGTTCCAAAAAAAGAGACAGCACCCCCGCTTGACAACGCCCCGCCATCCCCCGCAGTCTCCCGCCATGCAGACGCCCCGCCCCGCCACCCGATTTTGGTACCGCTGGCAGTACACCCCGGCGGTCTAGGTCTGCGCACACAACGCACTCACCAAAGCCGCCACCCCCTGGCGGCTTTCGCGTTTCTTGATCCCCGAGATCACCACGAACTCCCCCAGGGCAAGGCGGCTCCCACCAAGGAGCAACGCAATGTCCGACGATTTTGACGTCCTGACCGGCCCCGCCACCCCGCCGCAGCCCAAGCGAGGGGTCCGAAATGTCCACGCGTAATCTGGTCGCCCCGGCCCCAGCCGCCGACTGGTTCCCCGCCTCCTGGCGCGCCCGCAAGGCCCACCAGATGCCGACCTACCCGAACCCCGACGCCCTCGCCGCCGCCGAGGCCCGCCTGCGCACCTCCCCCCCGCTGGTCTTCGCCGGCGAAGCCCGCACCCTGACAGCGGCCCTCGGCCGGGTGGCACAGGGCAAGGCCTTCCTCCTGCAAGGCGGCGACTGCGCCGAATCCTTCAGCGAATTCCACGCCAACCTGATCCGCGACACCTTCCGCACCCTGCTGCAGATGGCCGTCGTCCTCACCTACGGTGCCGCCACCCCGGTCGTGAAACTCGGCCGCATGGCCGGCCAGTTCGCCAAGCCGCGCAGCTCGGATACCGAGACCATCGGCGGCGTCGAACTGCCCAGCTACCGCGGCGACATCATCAACGGCCCCGCCTTCACCGAAGCCGACCGCGTGCCCGACCCGGCCAGGATGCGCGAGGCCTATTACCAATCCGCCGTCACCCTGAACCTGCTCCGCGCCTTCGCCCAGGGCGGCTTCGCCGACCTCCGCCGCGTCCACCAGTGGAACCGCGACTTCGTCGCCAACTCCCCGCTGGGTCCGCGCTACGAGGACATCGCGCGGCGCATCGACGAAAGCCTCGCCTTCATGGCCGCCTGCGGCCTGGCCGACCAGCCGCAGCTCCAGGAAACCGATTTCTGGACCAGCCACGAAGCCCTCCTCCTCCCCTACGAGGAGGCGCTGACCCGCACCGACAGCCTCACCGGCACCGCCTATGCCTGCTCCGCCCACATGCTCTGGATCGGCGAACGCACCCGCCAGCCGGATGGCGCCCACGTGGAGTTCCTGCGCGGCGTCGGCAACCCGATCGGCCTCAAGGTCGGCCCGACCATGACGCCGGACGACCTGCTCGCCCTCTGCCGCACCCTCAACCCCAACAACACCCCCGGCCGCCTCACCCTCATCACCCGCATGGGCGCCGAGAAGCTGGCTTCCAACCTCCCGCCGCTGCTGCGCGCCGCCAAGGCCGAGGGCCTCAGCGTCGTCTGGTGCTGCGACCCGATGCACGGCAACACCATCAAGGCCACCAGCGGCTACAAGACCCGCAGCTTCGACGCCATCCTGGCTGAGATCCGCGCCTTCTTCGCCGCCCACCGCGCCGAAGGCACCCACGCCGGCGGCATCCACATCGAGATGACCGGCAAGGACGTCACCGAATGCACCGGCGGCGCCCAGGCGATCGCCGATGCCGACCTCGGCGCCCGCTACGACACGCTCTGCGACCCCCGCCTCAACGGCGCCCAGGCGCTGGAACTCGCCTTCCTCGTCGCCGAGGAGCTGAAATCCGCCCGAGCCTAACCCCGATTGCGCGGGGGCACCCGACCCCATAGGGTCCCCCGCGCAAATCCGGAGCCAACGCATGCTCGAGATCCGCCGCGATTCCTGGGGCGTCCCCCACGTCTTCGCGGACACGCTGCGCGATATCTATCGCGGTTACGGCTTCGTCGTGGCCGAGGATCGCCTGTTCCAGACCGACATGTCCCGCCGCAGCTTCACCGGCCGCGTCGCCGAGGTGCTCGGCCCCGACTACATCGCCTTCGACCGCATGGTGCGCGGCAACTACACCCCCGCCAGCATCGCCGCCCAACTCGCCGCCCTGCCGCAAGCCGACCGCGACATCTTCGAGGGCTACGCGCAAGGCTACAACGAGCGCCTCGCCCAGGTGCTGGCAAGCCCGTCCACGCTGATGCCGCGCGAGTTCCTCGACTTCGCCTTCGCGCCCACCCCGATCACCGCCGAGGACGTCGCGATGATCTGGGTCGGCTCGCTCGCCAACCGGTTCTCCGACACCGCGAGCGAGATCACCAACCTGATGCTGCTCGGCGAATGCATCGAACAGCACGGCGCGCAGAAGGGCAGGGCGGTGTTCGATGCGCTGCGCTGGCGCAACGACCCCGCCGCGCCGACGACCGTGCCGCGCGCCGACCACGACGGACTGTCGCCGCAATCCTGGCCGCGCTCCGAGCCGGTGCCCCTGTCCGCCGAGGCGGCGGCGGAGTGGATGGCGCTGGAGCGGCTGCGCCTGGGCGCCTTCGCCGCCGACCTGGAGCCGCGGGCGAGCAATGTCTGGCTGGTCCGGCCGGAACGGGTGGCGGAGGGCAGGACCGTGCTGGTGAACGGGCCGCAATTCGGCTGGTTCAACCCGTCCTACTGTTTCGGCATCGGCCTGCACGGCCCGGGCTTCGACATCGTCGGCAACACGCCGTTCGCCTACCCGATCATCCTGTTCGGCGCGAACGGCCACATCGCCTGGGGCTCCACCGCCGGCGCCGGCAAATGCGTCGACATCTACCAGGAGCACCTGAACCCCGCCGACCCCCGCCAGTACTGGCACAACGGCGCGTGGCACGACATGGCCGCACGGAGCGAGACGATCGCGGTGCGCGACCACGCGCCGGTGGCGATCGAGGTGCTTTCAACCGTGCACGGCCTGGTGGCGCTGACCGACCGGGCGCACCACACCGCCTACGCGAAGAAGCGCAGCTGGGACGGCAAGGAAATCGAATCGCTGCTCGGCTGGATCGGCTCGATGCACGCGCGCGACCACGCCGGCTTCCGGGCGCAGATCGCGCGGATGGCGAGCATGGTGAACACCTACTTCGCCGCCCGCGACGGCACCATCGCCTACGCGCTCGCCGGCCAGTATCCCGAGCGCGCCCCGACGCACGACCCGCGCCTGCCGGCCGATGGGCGCGGGGGCATGGAATGGCGCGGGGTGAATCCCTTCGCGACGAACCCGCAGGTGGTGAACCCCGCCCAGGGCTTCATCGCAAATTGGAACAACAAGCCGGCGGTCGAACACGACAACACCTGCACTTTCCTGTGGTCCGCCGCCGACCGGGTGAGCGAACTGGAGGAACGCCTGCAACAATCACCGCTGAACACCGGCCAGCTCTGGAACCTCATCGCCCGAAGCTCCACCCGCGACCTCCAGGCACGCGCTTTCGTGCCCCACATCCTGGCGGCCGCATCGGCGCTCCCACCGCAAGACCCGCTGCGCCGTGCCGCCGATATGCTGCGCGACTGGACCGGCTCCCTTGCGGCCGAGGATGGCGAGTACATCTTCCCAGGTGTGCCGATCCTGCGCGCCTTCCTCCCCGCCCTGCTGCGCCGCGTGCTGGCAGACGTGCCGGCGCGCGAATTCGCCGCCGGACTCGCCGCGCTCTATCCCGACCCCGCGATCCCGCCACCCTATAGCCCGAACATCCCGCCGCTGGTGAAGCTGCTCGACCGTGTACTGCGCGGCGAGGCGACGGAGCATGACTTCCTGTCCGGGCGAGATCCGGATGCGCTGATCCGCGACGCGCTTGCCGAAGCGGTCGATGCGCTTGCCGCCGAGCAGGGCCCCGATCCCGCTGCCTGGCGCACGCAAGCCAGCACGACGCTGTTCCGCGCGCGCAACTTCATGGGCATCCCGCAGGCTCGCCACGCCGACACCATGGCGCTGCCGGCGTTCATGAACCGCGGCACCGAGAACAACATGGCGGTGCTTGGCGCGGACGGCATCGAGCTCTACGACGTGATGCCGCCAGGGCAGTCCGGCTTCGTGGCGCCCGACGGCACGCCGAGCCCGCATCGCGACGACCAGCTTGACCTCTACGCATGCTACGGCTGCAAGCGCCAATGGATCACCCGCGACGAGGCGATCGCCAACACCGAACTGGCCCACACGCCATGACCCTGCCGCGCCCCCACCAGGCCGTGATCCTCGACATGGACGGCACGCTGCTCGATACCGAGAACATCTACATCCGCACCTTCCTGGAGACCTCCACCACGCTCGGCTATCCGCTGGAGGAAGCCTTCCTGCACGGCCTGGTCGGCCTGCCCGGCGGCGAGTTCCAGACGCGGCTGCGCGCCCATCTCGGCGAGGCGTTTCCCTATGCCGAGCACCGGCAGATGTATCTGGCGCGGCGCACCGAGCTGCTCGATCAGGGCATCCCGATCAAGCCCGGCGCCCTGGAACTGATTGCCCATCTGGAGGAAACCGGCACGCCGATGGCCATCGCGACGGCCGCCACGCGGGCGAACGCACACGAGAACCTGACGCGCTCCGGCTTGATGCACCGCTTCCCCGTCATCCTGACCCGCGACGACGTGGAGCATTCGAAGCCGCGGCCCGACCTGTTCCTGCGCGCCGCCGCCGGGCTGGGCATCGATCCCGCCCATTGCGTGGCGGTGGAAGATTCGCACAACGGTGTTCGTGCCGCCCATGCCGCCGGCATGATGACAGTGATGGTGCCCGACATCCTGACCGCCAGCGACGAGATCCGCGCGATGTGCGTGGCGGTGGTGGACTCGCTGCACGATGTCCGGCGGATTGTGGGCGGTGCCTAGCCGCGCTGCCGGAACACCGCGAGCCATCCGAGGCCCATGACCAGCAGCGTCACGCACAGCCCGAACGCCGCCGCGTATCCCTCCGGCGCATAGCCCCCTGCGGCGGTGCGCGGCCACAGATCCAGCACCACGCCGATGCCCCACTGCACCGCGAACACGGCGCTGAACATGAGAAAGTTTAAGCTGGTGGTGACGCGGCCGGACAGCTCCAGCGGGAAGGCCTGGGTCAGCACCGGGTAGTAGACGATCACGTAGGTGCCGAGGAACGCGAAGGCGCACCACCATGGCAGCGGCCCGAAGGGCAGGGCGGCCCCGCCGAGGGCCAGGGCCGCGAGCACGCCCACGAACAGCACGATCGC
>CAMDGX010000078.1 GCA_945897825.1 Asaia bogorensis
TGTTCTGTCTGCATTCGGTCCCTCCCCGGCCCGAGAGCGGCCGGCGGGGGCACCCGAGGGCGCCGCGCTTGAACCCCGAACAAGGATCAGCGGCGCTTAGCATGGTTTCTCCGGTGTCGCCAACACGCCACGGGAAGCGGTCTGCCCCCTGGGAAATGGGCCTCAGATCATGGCCATTCCACCGTTGACGTGCAGAGTGGCGCCGGTGACCCAGGCGGCCTCGTCGCTGGCGAGGTAGACGACGGCGGCGGCGATGTCGGCGGGGGCGCCCATGCGGCCGAGCGGGATGCCCTCCGTGAGCTTGGCCTTCTGGGCCTCGGTCAGCGCGTCGGTCATGGGCGTGGCGATGAAGCCGGGGGCGACGACGTTCACCGTGACGCCGCGGCTGGCGACTTCCTGGGCGAGCGCCTTGGTCATGCCGACCATGCCGGCCTTGGCGGCGGCGTAGTTGGCCTGGCCGGGGTTGCCGGTGGCGCCGACGATCGAGGAGATCGAGACGATGCGGCCGGACCGGCGGCGCAGCATGCCGCGCAGGGCGGCGCGGGCGAGGCGGAAGGGGGCGGTGAGGTCGACATCGATCACCGCCTGCCAGTCCTCGTCCTTCATGCGGATGGCGAGCATGTCGCGGGTGAAGCCGGCGTTGTTCACCAGGATGTCGAGCGGGGCGATCTTCTCCACCTCGGCGAGCAGGGCGTCCGGCGCGGCGGGGTCCTTGAGGTCGGCGGGGCAGGCATGGGCGCGTTCGCCGAGCTCGGCTGCCAGGGCTTCGAGCGCGTCCCGTCGCGTGCCGGAGAGGGCGACGGTGGCGCCCTGGGCGTGGAGCGCGCGGGCGATGGCGGCGCCGATGCCGCCGGAGGCGCCGGTGACCAGGGCGGTCTTGCCTGTCAGGTTGAACATGGCCGGGTCACTCCTGAAGTAAGTATCTTCTTTTTCTGAAAAAAAAGAAGCAAAAAGACTTCTTGTCCATTTGCACCGGGCTTTGCCGGTTGAGTGCGGTGCAAATGGATGAAAGTTTTTTGGTTCTTTTTTTCAAAAAAGAACGTGCTTTCTTGCCTAGAGCAGCTTCAACAAAGCTTCGATCTCGGCCGGGGTGCCGGCATTGGCGCCGGTTGCCTCGGGGGCGATGCGCTTGACGAGGCCCGAGAGCACCTTGCCGGAGCCGAGTTCGACGAAGCTGTCCACGCCGAGTGTGGCCATGGTGAGCATGCATTCGCGCCAGCGGACGGTGGCGGTGACCTGCTGCACCAGGAGGTCGATGATCTCGGCGGGGTCGGTGGCCTTCGCGGCCGAGACGTTGGCGACCACGGGCACCGAGGGGGGCAGCGGCGGGGACTCGCGCAGGGCCTCGGCCATGGCGGCGGCGGCGGGGGCCATCATGGCGCAGTGGAACGGGGCGGAGACGGGCAGCTTCATGGCACGGCGGACGCCCTTGGCCTGGGCGATGAGGATGGCGCGCTCGACGGCGGCGGTGGCGCCGGAGATGACCACCTGGCCGCCGCCGTTGTCGTTGCCGGGCTCGATCACCTCGGTGTCGCCGTTCGGAGCGGTGGCGGCTTCGGCGCAGATCTCGAGGGCGAGGGGCATTTCCGCGCCGAGCAGGGCGGCCATGCTGCCGGCGCCGGGGGGGACGGCCTTCTGCATGGCCTGGCCGCGCAGCTTGAGGAGCCGGGCGGCCTGGGCGATGCCGAAGGCACCGGCGGCGGCCAGCGCGCTGTATTCGCCGAGGGAGTGGCCGGCGACGACGACTGCCTTGTCGGCGAGCTTGAAGCCGCCCTCGCGCTCCAGCACGCGCAGTACGGCGAGCGAGTGGGCCATCAGGGCGGGTTGGGCGTTTTCGGTGAGGGTCAGGGTTTCGGGCGGGCCCTCGAACATGATGTGCGAGAGTTTCTGGCCCAGGGTGTCGTCGACTTCCTGGAACACCTCGCGCGCGGCGGGGAAGGCGGCGGCTAGGTCGCGGCCCATGCCCGGGGCCTGGCTGCCCTGGCCGGGGAAGATGAAGGCGTGCACCGGCATTGACGTTTCCCGATTATATGCGCGCCGTATCGCCCCGGCGTCGCGCGCCTGTCAATCGGGGCGACGCGGTCAGGGCTTGGGGGTCGGCGGCGGCGGGGGCTCCGGGGTGGGCGCGGCCCCTGTCACGCCCAGGTGGGAGGCGCCGGTGCCGGTGCCGGTGTCGCTGGTTGTCGAGCTTGGGGTTGGGGGCTGTTGCACCGGGGGGGCGCCGGGGGGCTGGAGGTTCAGCACGACCTCGGGGTGATAGGGGAAGTTGGCGCCCGAGGCGGCATCGACGGCGACGCCGATCAGGCCGCCGACGATCACGTTGCCGAAGGTGGTGCCGCCGAATTCCGAGGCGTGGCGGCGGGTGGTCGCATCGAAGCCGTCGCGCGTGCAGGTCACGACGATGTCGTTCTTGCTCTTTTCGATGCGCACGGTGCCGGGGGTGGGGGCGACCACGCCGAGGGCCACGCCCTCGCGCTCCAGCCGGCAGGCGGCGCCGGGGGGGTTGGTGGTGACGGTGAGGTTCTGACTGTTGCCGTGGACGATCGTGGCGCAGCCGGGGAGCGATGCGAGAAGGAGCAGCAGGGGAAGCCGGCGGCGCATGGTCGTGCCCTTATCGAAGCGATAGAATACGAAAGCATGACATTTGCGGCTGGGCAATGGTCGGCGCTGCGGGCCAGCGCGGTTGCGTCGGGTGGGGATCCGTGTATAAGCCGCCGCTTCCCTGCCGGGGGAGACGGCCTTTCCCGGCTATGCCCGCGCGCCATCCCGGCGTTGACCCAGACCCGGGTCGGGGCAGAGACAATCCAGAGGGAGCGCACATGCCGCTTTATGAATGCGTGTTCATCGCACGCAACGACGTGACGCAACAGCAGGTCGAGGCGATTGCCGAGGCTGTCTCCAACCAGCTCGACACCGACAATGGCGTGCCGAACGGCACCTCGGTGAAGAAGCAGGAGTATTGGGGGCTGCGCGGCCTGGCCTACCGGATCAAGAAGAACCGGAAGGGCCACTACATGCTGCTGGGCATCGATTCCAAGCCGGCCGCCATCACCGAGATGGAGCGGCAGCTGGGCCTCAACGAGGACGTGCTCCGCTTCATGACGATCCGCCTCGAGGCGATCGACGAGGCGCCGAGCGCCATCCTGTCGCGCAAGTCCGACGAGCGCGAGCGGGGCTTCCGCGGGCCGAAGCCCGCTGGGCGCTTCGACAGCGGCCGCAAGCGCGGCTTTGACGATCGCGAGGAATTCCGTGCCCGCGACGACGCCCCGTTCACGGGCGGCGGCTTCGGCGACCGCGATGGCGGTGGCTTCCGTGGCGCGGCCGAGGAGTAATCGAGCATGTCCGACGATGTGAATCCCGCTGCCCGCCGCGCCGCCGTTGGCGCCCGCCGGCCGTTCTACCGCCGCCGCAAGTCCTGCCCGTTCTCCGGCCCGAACGCGCCGAAGATCGACTACAAGGACGTGCGCCTGCTGAGCCGCTTCCTTTCGGAGCGCGGCAAGATCGTGCCGAGCCGCATCACCGCGGTGTCGGCGAAGAAGCAGCGCGAGCTGGCGCAGGCGATCAAGCGCGCCCGCTTCCTGGCGCTCCTGCCCTATATCGTGGCCTGAGGAGAAACCCACCATGGCCACCGTGGAACTGATCCTGCTGCAGCGCGTCGAGAAACTCGGCCAGATGGGCGAGCTGGTGCGCGTGAAGCCGGGCTATGCCCGCAACTTCCTGCTGCCGCAGAAGAAGGCGATCCGGGCGAACAAGGACAACCTCGCCCGCTTCGAGACGCAGCGCGCGCAGTTGGAGGCGCAGAACATCAAGCGCCGCGAGGAAGCCGAGCGCATCGCCGAGCGCGTTGTCGGGCTTTCGGTCGTGATCATCCGCCAGGCGGGCGAGAGCGGGAGCCTTTATGGCTCCGTGTCCTCGCGCGACATCGCCGATGCGTGCACCGATGCCGGGCTGTCGATCGGGCGGAACCAGGTTGTGCTGGAGCAGCCGATCAAGTCGCTGGGGCTGACCCCGGTGCGCGTGGTGCTGCATCCCGAGGTTTCGATCCCTGTCACCGTCAACGTGGCGCGCAGCCTCGAAGAGGCGGCGAAGCAGGCGCGCGGCGAGGCGATCGCCCGCGACGGCGACGAGGACGAGGCCGAGCCGGAAGAGGAGTTCCTCGACCCCTCCGTGGCGCCGCAGCCGAACGTCTGAGCCGTCGCCCGCCGGTGGCGGGATGGCGAACGATTGAACCGGGTTGCCGCACGGAGCGGCAGCCCGGTTTTTTTGTGGCTTAGGCGGAAAGGCTTGATGCCGGGCTCTGCCCAGGCCCGCCTTGCCTTGCGCGCGCCTTCGGGCGGCGGGCCGAGGCCCTGGACTTCCAAGTTTATGAAAAAATTGGGTTTCCAAAGGCCCCCGGCCTTTGGTGGGTCCAGGGCAAAGCCCTGGCCTTGTGTCTGCGCGCATGGGTCACCGCCCTTTCCCTCCCCGCTATCCCCATGATCCACAGGGGCGCGGCGCGGGCGGGTGCGCTATGATGGGGGGATGAACACGATCGAGTCCCCGGCGCCGCTGCTGGGCCTGTCGCAGCGCCTTCCGCCGACCAACCTGCAGGCGGAGCAGGCGCTGCTGGGCGCGCTGTTGGCCAACAACAAGGCCTATGAGCGGGTCAGCGACTTCCTGTTGGCGGAGCATTTCGCCGATCCGGTGCATGGGCGGATCTTCCAGTCCATCGCGCGGCGGATCGACCAGGGGCAGCTGGCCGACGCGATCACGCTGAAGGCGGAGTTCGAGCATTCCGGGCTGCTGGAGGAGGTGGGGGGCACCGCCTACCTGGCGCAGCTGCTGTCGGCGATGGTCGGCATCATCAATGCCGGCGAGTATGGCCGCGCGATCCATGACGCTTGGCTGCGGCGCGAGCTGATCGAGGTGGGCGAGACGCTGGTCAATAACGCGTTCGGCGCCGAGGCGGAGCTGAGTGCCGAGGGGCAGCTGGAGGCGGCGGAGCAGTCGCTGTTCGACCTGGGTGCCAAGGGGGTGAGCGAGGGGGGGTTCGTCACCTTCGAGCGTTCGCTGGCCGATGCGCTGCGCACGGCGGAGAAGGCGTTCCACAGCGCGGGCGGGGTTTCCGGGCTGACGACCGGATTGCGCGACCTGGACAAGAAGACCGGCGGGTTGCATCCGTCCGACCTGATCATCCTCGGCGGCCGGCCGGGCATGGGCAAGTCGGCGCTGGCGACCAAGATCGCCTACAGCGCGGCGAAGGCGTCGCTCGACCAGGCGCGGGCGGCGGGGTCGGACGTGGTGCCGAAGGCGAGCGTGGCGCTGTTCTCGCTGGAAATGAGCGCCGAGCAGCTGGCGACGCGCCTTCTTTCGGAGGAGTCGCGGATTTCCGGCGACCGCATCCGGCGCGGGGACATCGGGCAGAAGGATTTCGACCGGTTCGTGGCGGTGAGCCGGGACATCGGGGCGCTGCCGCTGATGATCGACGACACGCCGGCGATCACCATGTCGGCGATGCGCACGCGGTGCCGGCGGCTGAAGCGGACCAAGGGGTTGTCGTTGATCGTGGTGGACTACCTGCAGCTGATGCGGCCGAGCGCGGGCACGCGGCAGGAGAACCGGGTGCAGGAGATCAGCCAGATCACACAGGGGCTGAAGGCGCTGGCCAAGGAGCTGGAGGTGCCGGTGCTGGCGCTGTCGCAGCTGTCGCGGCAGGTGGAGAACCGGGAGGACAAGCGGCCGCAGCTGGCGGATTTGCGCGAATCCGGCTCGATCGAGCAGGATGCGGACGTGGTGATGTTCGTGTATCGCGACGAGTATTACCTGCAGCAGCGCGCGCCGAAGCAGCTGGCGTTCGACAACGACGAGAAGTTCCACTCGGCGGTGGAGAAGTGGCAGCGCGACATGGAGCAGGTGCACAACCGCGCCGAGCTGATCATCGAGAAGCAGCGCCACGGGCCGACCGGCAAGATCGACCTGTTCTTCGAGGGCGAGTTCACGCGGTTTGCCGATATCGACCTGCACCACAGCGACGATGGGCGCTGATCCGGCGCTGGCGCGGCTGGAGATCGACCTTTCGGCGATCGCGGCCAACTGGCGGGACCTTGGGGAGCGGCATCCCTCGGGGCCGGTGGCGGGCGTGGTCAAGGCCGACGCCTATGGGCTGGGAGCGGCAAGGGTGGCGCCGGCGCTGTTTGGCGCGGGGTGCCGGCATTTCTTCACCGCGCATCTGGCCGAGGCGGTGGCGATTCGTGCGCTGGTTCCCCAGGGTGCGCAGGGGGCGATGGTGGCGGTGCTGAACGGGGTTCCGGCGGGCAGCGAGGATGGATTCGTGGCGCATGACGTGCTGCCGGTGCTGGGGACGCCGGGAGAGGTCGAGCGCTGGGCGGGCTTGGCGCGGCGGCTCGGGCGGCGGTTGCCGGCGCTGCTGCATGTGGATACCGGGATGAACCGGCTGGGGCTGGGCGCCGCGCAATTCGCCGCGCTGGTCAATGAGCCGGGTCGGCTGGACGGGATCGATGTGCGCTACATGATGACGCACCTGGTTTCGAGCGAGGTGGCGAACGACCCGTTGAACGCGGTTCAGCGGGAGCGGTTCGCCGCCGCCTGCGCGCGGTTGCCGGGGGTGACGCGCAGCTTCGCCAATTCGTCGGGCATCTTCCTGGGCGCCGGCTGGGCGTCGGACCTCGCGCGGCCGGGGGCGGCGCTGTACGGGATCAACCCGACGCCCGGGGCGGCGAACCCGATGCGCGCGGTGGTCCGGTTGAGCGCGCGGGTGCTGGCGCTGCGCGACGTGAAGGCGGGGGAAAGCGTCGGCTACAACAGCACCTGGGTGGCCGCGCGGGACAGCCGGATCGCCACGGTCGGCGTCGGCTATGCCGATGGTTGGTTGCGCAGCCATTCGGGCCATGGACACGCGATCTTTGACGGCGCCCCGCTGCCGCTGGTAGGGCGTGTCTCCATGGACCTCACCACCTTCGATGCCACCGGCGCCCCGTCGCTGCGGGAGGGCAACATGATCGAGCTGATCGGACCCGCGCGCCCGGTGGATGCGGTGGCGCAGGCGGCCGGGACCAACGGCTACGAGATATTGACCAGCCTCGGCCGGCGCTATGCCCGGGTGTACCGGGCGTGAACCGGCTGCTCGACCTGGTCGCCGCCGTCGGGCGGGGGGCGCTGGGCGCCTGCGAGGCGACCGGGCGGGTGGTGCTGTTCGCTGTGCTGGGGCTGACGCATATCGTCCGGCCGCCGTTCTATGGCCGGGCCTTCCTGCGCGCGCTGGTGGATATTGGGTATTTCTCGCTGCCGGTGGTGGCGCTGACGGCGGTGTTCACCGGGATGGTGCTGGCGCTGCAATCCTCGATCGGCCTGTCGCGCTTCTCGGCGGACAGCGCGATCGCCTCCCTGGTGGTGCTGTCGATCACGCGCGAGCTGGGGCCGGTGCTGGGCGGGCTGATGGTGGCCGGCCGGGTGGGGGCGGCGATGGCGGCCGAGATCGGCACCATGCGGGTGACCGACCAGATCGACGCGCTGACGACGCTTTCGACAAATCCGTTGAAATACCTGGTGGCCCCGCGGCTGCTGGCGGGCATCGTGGCGCTGCCGCTGCTGGTGGTGGTGGCCGACATCCTGGGCGTGATGGGCGGGTTCATCATCGCGGTGGCCAAGCTGGGCTTCAACCCGAACACCTACCTGGCCGACACGATGCGCTACCTGGAGGCCGGGGACGTGATTTCCGGCCTGGTGAAGGCGGCGGTGTTCGGCTTCATCATCACGCTGATGGGCTGCTACCACGGCTACCACAGCCGCGGCGGGGCGCAGGGCGTGGGGGCGGCGACCACGTCGGCGGTGGTGACGGCCTCGGTGCTGATCCTGGCGCTGGATTATGTGCTGACCGAGCTGTTCTTCACCAAATGAGCGAGCCCCCCGCCACCACCCCGAAGATCCGGCTGCGCGGCGTGACCAAGCGGTTCGGCGACAAGCTGGTGCTCGACGGCATCGACCTGGAGGTGGCGCCGCGCACCTCGATGGTGGTGATCGGCGGTTCCGGCTCGGGCAAGTCCGTGTTGCTGAAGTGCATCCTGGGGCTGATCGCGCCGGATTCCGGGAGCATCGAGATCGACGGGCAGGACGTGCTGCGCCTGCCGCCGCGGGAGCGCGAGGCGGCGCGGGCGCGCATCGGCATGCTGTTCCAGAACGGCGCACTGTTCGACAGCATCAGCGTGGCCGACAACATCGCCTTCGGCCTGCTGGCGCAGAAGAAGGCGACGCGGGCGGAGGCGCGGCAGCGGGCGGAGGAGGTGCTGGCGCAGGTGGGGCTGGCCGCCAGCGTGGGCGAGCTGTCGCCGGCGGAGCTGTCGGGCGGGATGCAGAAGCGCGTGGCGCTGGCCCGCGCGATCGCGGCGGTGCCGGACATTTTGTTCTTCGACGAGCCGACGACCGGGCTCGACCCGATCATGGGGGCGGTGATCGACGGGCTGATCACCGAGCAGGTGCGGCGCATGGGCAGCACGGCGATCGCGATCACCCACGACATGGCAAGCGCCCGGCGCATCGGCGACCGCGCGGCGATGATCCACAAGGGGCGCATTGTCTGGGAAGGGCCGGCCGCGAGCCTGATGGACAGCGGCAACGACATGGTCGACCAATTCACGCATGGGCGCCGCGAGGGGCCGATCCAGATGGAGTTGCGAAGGTAAGGAAGAAAGCGGTTCTTTTTTGAAAAAAAGAACCAAAAAACTTTCCTCCCTTTGCCTCCTGCCCGGACAGGCTCAGCCCAGTGCAATGGATGGAAAGTCTTTTTGCTTCTTTTTCTTCAGAAAAAGAAGATTCTTCCTTCCTGGAACCCCCTCCGCGCCGCCCGGCTTGCTCCCGAGGAACCACGCGGGAGGGCGCTTTGCGCGGACAGGCGGCATTGTGGATCGGGCTCTACCTGCTGCTCGTGCTGGCACCCCAGGCGGTGCTGCTGCTGGGCGAGGTGCCGCCCGGGCGCGGCTTCTGGTGGGACCTGTCGATGTCGTTCGGCTTTGCCGGCATGGCGATGATGGGGGTTCAGTTCGCGATGACCGCGCGCATCCGGCGCGCCTCCGCCCCGTTCGGGATCGACATCGTCTATCTGTTCCACCGCTACCTGGCCTGGATCGCGCTGGGCCTGGTAGCGACGCATTTCGCCATCCTGTGGGTTGGCTACACCGAGGCGCTCGGCCCGACGATCAACCCGCTGGAGGCGCGCTGGGAGCTGACGGCCGGGCGCGCGGCGCTGGTGCTGTTCGCGCTGGCGGTGGTGACGTCGCAATGGCGCAAGCAGCTGCGCCTGGAATACGGGCTGTGGCGCTACCTGCATGTGGCGCTGGCGACATTGGGCTTCGCCGCCGCGGTCGCGCATATCGTGGGGATCGGCTACCTGACGGCCGCCCCGGCCAAGCGGGCGCTGTGGCTGTCGGCCACGGTGGTGTGGGTGGTGCTGGTGGCGTGGATGCGGCTGGGGCGGCCGTGGCGGCGGCTGCGCGCTCCGTGGCGGGTGGTGGAGGTGCGGCCGGAACGCAACGACAGCTGGGTGCTGACGCTGGAGCCGCAGGGCCATGGCGGGATCGCCCGCTTCCTGCCCGGCCAGTTCGCATGGATCACGCTGCGCGCCTCGCCGTTCGCGCTGCGCGAGCATCCGTTCTCGATCGTGTCGGCGCCGGAGGACCTGCCGCGCGTGTCCTTCGCGATCAAGGCGCTGGGCGACTTCACCGGAGGGATCAAGGATGTCAGGCCGGGCGAGACGGCCTATCTCGATGGGCCCTACGGCGCGTTCTCGATCGACCGGGTGCCGGAGGCGGCGGGTTTCGTCGGGATCGTGGGGGGCATCGGCGTCACGCCGCTGATGAGCATGTTGCGCAGCATGGCCGCGCGCGGCGACCGGCGGCCGGCGTGGCTGTTCTACGGCAACAAGACCTGGGAGGACGTGGCCTTCCGCGACGAGCTGGAGGCGCTGCGCGGGCAGATCGACCTGCACCTGGTGCACATCCTGGAGGAGCCGCCGGAGGGCTGGGAGGGCGAGCAGGGCTTTGTCGACCGGGAGATGCTGGAACGGCATGTGCCGGCCGAGTTGCGGCCGCGCCTGCATCATTTCCTGTGCGGCCCGCCGCCGATGATCGCCGCGGCCGAGGCGGCGCTGCAGGAGATGGGCGTGCCGCGCGCCCACGTCCAGACCGAGGTGTTCGAACTGGCCTGACCGGGCCTGAAGGGAGCCGCATGCGCCGCAGGATCGCCGCCCGCCTGGCCGTGCTCACCGGTACGCTGGTGGTGCTGATGGCCGTCGTGTTTGCCGCGCTGCGGTAGGGTCCGCTCAGCCGCCGGCGTTGATGCGCCGGATGGTGCCGGTGGTGCTGTGTCCGGCCTCCAGCGGGATGAGCGCCACGCGGCCGCCGGCGGCCTGGACGATGTCGGCACCGACCACTTGGTCGATCGTGTAGTCCGCCCCCTTGATCAGCACGTCGGGCAGGATGGCGCGGATCAGGCGCTCGGGCGTGTCTTCGGCGAACAGCACCACGAGGTCGGCCGCGGCCATGCTGGCCATGACCGTGGCGCGCGCCGCCTCGCTCTGCACCGGGCGGTCAGGGCCCTTGAGGCGCTGGACCGAGGCATCGCTGTTCAGGCCGACCACCAGTCGGTCGCACTGGGCGCGGGCGGCTGCCAGCAGGCGGACATGGCCGGGGTGGATCAGGTCGAAGCAGCCATTGGTGAAGCCGACCTTCTCGCCGCGCGCCCGCCAGGCGGCGACCTGGGCCAGGGCGTCGTCGAGCTCCATCACCTTGCTGTCGATCGCCAGCACCTCCGCGCGGTGCAGGGCGCCGGCCAGTTCGGCCCGGCTGACCGTGGCGGTGCCGGGCTTGGCGACGGCGAGGCCGGCGGCGACATTGGCGAGGTGCGCGGCCTCGGGCATTTCGGCGCCGGCGGCCAGCGCGAGGGCGAAGGCCGTCACCAGCGTGTCGCCCGCCCCCGAGACGTCGGCGACCGCGACGGCGCGGGTCGGCACGTGGCACGGCGGCTCGCCGGCGCGCACCAGCGTCAGGCCCTTTTCCGAGCGCTTGACCAGGACGGCCTGCGCCCCGGCCTGGGCCAGCGCGATGGCGCCGGCCTGCGCCGCCCCGGCATCGTCCTCGGCGGCCAGCCCGGTGGCGCGGCTGACTTCCAGCACGTTCGGGGTGATGACGGTGGCGCCGGCATACGCCTCGAACCGGGGGCGCTTGGGGTCGACCACCACGGGCTTGCCGGCGGCGCGCGCTGCATCGATCGCCGCGCGCAGCACCGCATCGCTCAGCACGCCCTTCTCGTAGTCGGACAGCACCACGACATCGGCCGTGGGCAGCGCCGCGCGGAAGGCGGCCAGCAGGTGCTGTTCGGCGGCGCCCGGCGCGGCGGCCGTGTCCTCCTCGTCCAGCCGGAGCAACTGGTGCCCACCGGACATGAAGCGCGTTTTCACAGTCGTTGCCCGCCCCGCCACCGGCACCAATGCATTGCCGATGCGCCCGGAGAGAACCTCGGCAATCTCCGCTGCCGCGTCGTCATCGCCGACCAGCCCGACAAGGATGGCGGAGGCACCGAGCGCCACGGCGTTCTCGGCCACGTTCCCAGCACCGCCCAGCACGCTGCGCCGGGCGCGGGCGCGCAGCACCGGAATCGGCGCCTCGGGGGAGATGCGCCGGACATCGCCGTGCACGTAGCGGTCCAGCATCACGTCGCCGAGCACCAGCACCGTCCGCCCTGAGAAGGCGGCGAGATGGCGGGCCAGCAGGCGGTCGGCATCGGGCACTGAGGGCACGCGGCATGTTCCGGCAGAAGGACGACACCAATTATAGGCGGCGCGCGGCCCCAGCCCAAGCGGGCGTCAGCGGCGGGGCGGCTTGGCGGGGGTCGGGCCGGAGGGGGGGGCGGATGACGCGGCCGGGGGTTCGCCGATGGACAGGCCAGCGGATGCCGCGGCATCGACCGGCTTCCACATCGCCGCCCCCTCCTTCGCGTGGCCGGCGGCCAGCAGGCTGGCGGCGATCGGCGCATCGGGGCGGATGACCATCGTGCGGATGCCGCCGCAGCCCAGGCGGTGCGCCAGCGCCTCCAGCTCCGCCACCAGCGCGGCCATCACCGGATCCGGGTCCAGCAGGTCGATCGCCACGAGGTGCTCGGCGACCAGCACCGCGCCGTGTTCCAGATCCTCGTCGCGCCGCCAGATGAACAGGCCGCACGGCATGGGGCGCGGCGCGCGGCGCACCACCATGATGCCGGATTGCCCGGCGCGACGGGGCCCGGCCACGCGGCGGGCGAAGCGCAGCCACGCCGGAAGGGTCAAGCCGGGCACGGCCTCGCGCAACAGGGGAAAGACAATGCCGGCCTGATCCGGCGACAGCGCGTCGCAACGTAGACCTGGCATGGCGGCAGCATCCTGGGGCATACGCGGAGGATGCCGCCGGCGTCCCGGCTCGGCCTTGACTCAGATCAAGGCCCGCAATCGTGCAATGCGAAATAGAGGTTCACGTTGCGTGCGCTCCCGTTGTAAGGTGCGATGTATCAGGGCGACCTGATATACGCGTTGTGGAGCGCACATGACTGCGATGACCCGGCCTCGGCCCCTTGTGATCGACAGCCACCGCGACGCCAACGTGTGCATGCAGTGCCAGGCGCGGCCCTACAGCGTTTGCAGCGTGATTTCCGACGCGGATCTGGAACGGCTTGGGGCCGCCGCGGTGACCGTGTCGGTGCAGCCCGGCCACACCTTCATCGAGGAAGGCGATCCGGCCGAGCATTTCTTCAATGTCACCGCCGGCACCGCGAAGCTGTTCAAGCTGCTGCCCGATGGTCGCCGGCAGGTGACCGGGTTTGCCGGCGTCGGCTATTTCCTTGGGCTCGCCGTCTCCTCCGGCTATGCGTTCAGCGCCGAGGCGCTGGAGCCGGTGCGGGTTTGCCGGTTCAGCCGGACCAAGCTGCGCACCCTGCTGGACGATTTCCCGGCGCTGGAGAAGAAGCTGCTGGAGGTCGCCTCCAACGAGCTGGTGGTGGCGCAGGAACAGATGCTGCTGCTGGGCCGCAAGACGGCGCGCGAGCGGCTCGCCTCCTTCCTGATCGCCCGCGCCGCCCTGTTGCCGCATTGCGCCGGCCGGGCGCAGTCGGGGGCGAAGGAGCAGATCCACCTGCCGATGACGCGCAGCGACATCGCCGACTACCTGGGCCTGACGATCGAGACCGTCAGCCGGACCCTCTCCCGCTTCAAGGCCGAGCGGATGATCGAGATCCCGAGCAACAGCGAGATCGTGCTGCTGAAGCACGCGGCGCTGGACGAGATCGCCACGGGGATGACCTAGGGGCTCGCCCCCGCTTCAGGTCTGGCCGCGCTTCGCCAGCCGCTCCGCCCGCGCCGCCGCATCCAGCACCGCGATGGCGCAGCTCGCCATCCGGGCCACCAGGCTGTCTGCCCGGCTGGTCAGCACCATCGGCACTCGCGCCCCCATCACCACGCCGCCGGCATCGGCGCCGCCCAGGAAGGTGAGCGTCTTGGCGAGCATGTTGCCGGCCTCCAGGTCCGGCACCAGCAGGATGTCGGCGTCGCCCGCGACCTCCGAGGTGATGCCCTTGCTGCGCGCCGCCTCGCGGTTGATCGCGTTGTCGAAGGCCAGCGGGCCGTCGAGCAGGCCGCCGCGGATCTGGCCGCGATCGGCCATCTTGCACAGGGCGGCGGCCTCGATGGTCGATGGCAGCTTCGCCGTCACGGTCTCGACCGCCGAGAGGATGGCGACCTTGGGCGTGGCCACGCCGAGCGCCTGGGCCAGCTCGATGGCGTTGGCGACGATGTCGGCCTTGTCGTCCAGGCTCGGCAGGATGTTTACGGCCGCATCGGTGATCAGCAGCAGCTTGCCGTAGGTCGGCACGTCCATCACGAACACGTGCGACAGGCGCCGTGCGGTGCGCAGGCCGGTGTCCTTGGCGACGACGGCGGCCATCAGCTCGTCGGTGTGCAGGCTGCCCTTCATCAAGGCGGCGACCGCGCCCTCGCGCACCAGGGCGACGGCGCGCTCGGCGCTGGCATGGCTGTGCGGGGTGTCGACGATGGTCCAGGTGGCGAGGTCGAGTTCGGCCTCGAGCGCGGTGGCGCGGATGCGCGCCTGCGGACCGACCAGAACCGGGGCGATCAGGCCGGCCTCGGCGGCGCGGATCGCGCCTTCCAGCGATGGCCCGTCGCACGGGTGCACGATGGCCATCGGCAGCGGCGCGCGACCGGTGCAGCGCGCCACCAGTGCGGCCAGTTTGGCGTGGGCCGGCATCAGCGCACCAGGTCCTGCAGGCCGGTGACCACCATGCCGGTGCCGGCGACGATCAGCAGGATGTCGGTGCCGACGCGCATGTAGGTGTGACCGGCAGGCGGGGCGAGACGGCGCAGCAGGTCGGGCGGCAGCGGATAGCCGAGCCCGGCGGGCAGGGCCCGCCCCACCGCCCAGCGCCGCGCCTGGCCGGGCGGCTGGCACCCGTTGCCCTTCTTCGCGAGCCCGGGCGGGCAGTTTCCCTGGGCCATCTGCTGGCCGAAATAGACCTGGATGAGACTGCGGTCGGCGTCGGCGATGCGCGACTGGCCTCGGCCACCCTGGCTCCCCCCGCCCTGGCCGCCCTGTCCAAGGCCATGCCGTTGGCCTTGGCCTTGCCCGCCACCGTGGTCGCCGCCGCGCCCACCTCCTTGGGCGTGCGGCGGCTGGGCCAGGGCGACACCGCCGGCCAGCAAGGTCAGCGCCAGGGTGAACGCCGTCAGGAACCTCATCGCATACTCCTCAGGCGCGCGCGGCGATCGCGGCCGCGCGCGCCAACAGATTCTCGGCCCGCCGCACCACCGGAACATCGACCATCTTCCCGTCCAGCGCCACCGCGCCGCGCCCCTCCGCACGGGCTTGGCGGTCCACCTCGATCACTCTTTGCGCATGGGCGATCTCCTCGGCACTCGGCGAGAAGGCCTCGTTCAGCGGGCCGACCTGCACCGGGTTGATGCAGGACGCGCCCTCGAAGCCCAGCGCGCGGGAGCGCTTCGCCATGGCGGCGAAGGCGGCCACGTCGCCGAAGCCGGCCAGCGTGCCGGTCAGGCCGAGCGGCATGACGCCGGCGGCGCGGGCGGCATGCAGCACCATGCCCTTGGCCAGCGACAGCGCCTCCTCGGTCGGCTCGGCGCCGAGGGCGAGGGCGAAATCCTCCGCGCCGAGGGACATGGCGATGCAGCGGCGGCTGGCGCGCGCGATCGCCTCGGCGTGCGGCAGGGCCTCGGGCGTCTCGACCAGCACGTAGAACCAGGTGTGGCCTTCGGCGAGTCCGGCCTTGGCCTCGCGCTCGGCCACCAGCTCGTCCAGCAGGCGGATGTGGTCAGGGCCGCGCGCCTTGGTGACGATGATGCCGTCCACGTCCGGCCCGACGGCCGCCTCGATGTCCGGCACGGCCAGGGAGAGCGGGGCATTGATCCGCACCAGCACGTCGTTCGGCCCGCGCCGCACCCGCCTGGCGGCCGAGGCGAGGTTGGCGCGCGCCGCGGCCTTTTCCGAGGGCGGCACGCTATCTTCCAGGTCGAGTTGGATGCAGTCGGCCCCGCGCAGGTGGGCCTTGTCGATGAAGCGGTCGACATGCGCGGGCACGTACATAAGGGAGCGCCAGACGGGGAGCGGACGGGGCTGGGTCATGGCGGCATTGGCGGCGGCGCGGCGGGCCTCGTCAAGCGCGGGATGGCCGCGTCAAGCGCATCGTTTCGTTGGCGCGGTCCGGCGGCACTGGTACGACCTTGCATCAAACTCAAGGAGATTGCCGGATGTTGCCGTTGATCCCGCTTGCCCTTTCCGTCGTGCCGGACCTAATCAAGGCGATCGCCGGCGACCGCGCGGGCACCGTTGCCAGCCAGGTCGCCGGCATCGTCCAGGCCGTGACCGGCACCACCGACCCGGTCGCGGCCGAGCGGATGCTGGCCGCGGACCCCGCCCTGGCCGCCACGCTGCGCGTGCGCCTGGCGGAGATCGCGCTGGACAGTGAGAAGGCCCGGCTGGTCGCTGCGGAGCAGTACCGCCAGGCGGAGCTGGCCCGGATGCAGAAGGCGCTGGAGAACACCCAGGGCGCGCGCGCGTCGCTGGGCGAGCTGGTGCGGGCCGGCAGCCCGATCGCCTGGGGGGCGCCGGCGGTGTCGGTCATCGTCACGCTCGGCTTCTTCGTGTTCCTGGTGGCGCTGATGGCCGGCGGCATCGCCACCGGCGAGAACCAGACGGTCGCCAACATCATCAACATCGCGGTCGGGACGCTGGCCGCCGCCTTCGCCACCGTGGTGAATTTCTGGCTCGGTTCCTCGCAGGGGTCGCGCAGCAAGGACGAGGCGGTGGCGCGCGTGCAGGTCGCCGCCATGGAGATGGGCCGCGGCACGAACGAGCGCCCGGCGGCGCCAGCGGCGGCCCCACCGTCCAACGGCGATGCGCTGTTCGAGCAATGCCTTGCCGTGGTGCTGGACAAGGAGGGCGGCTTCGCGGACCACGCGGCGGATCGCGGCGGGCCGACCAACATGGGGATCACCTGGCGGGCTCTCGCCGAGTGGAAGGGGCTCGTTCCCGACCAGCTTTCGTCGGAGGGGCGGGAGAGCCTGGTGGCCGAGCTCAGAGCGCTGACCCGGCGCGAGGCGGCGGAGATCTACCGCGCCAGCTACTGGCTGCCGATGCGCTGCGGCGACCTGCCGCCGGCGATCGCCTTGATGACCTTCGATTTCGGCGTGAGCGCCGGGCCGCGCACGGCGATGAAGGCGTTGCAGAGGATCGTGGGCGTGACGGACGACGGCTCGCCCGGCCCGCTCACGCTGGCGGCCGTCCGCGGCCGTCCGCCCGGGCCGTTGCTGGAGGAGCTGGCCGAGGCGCGGCTGGCGCATGACCGCTCGCGCGCGGACTTCGCGACGTTCGGGGTCGGCTGGATCATGCGCACGCAGCAGGTGGCGGCGCTGGCGCGGGCGCTCGTGGGCTAGGCCACCAGCACCGCCACCAGCAGCCCCGCCGCCAAGGCTGCCGCGAGCGGCGGGACAAAGCGCGGCACCGCGAAGCCCTCGGCTTTCGGTGCCGTGCGCTGCACGCGCCACAGGGCGAGGTCGACCAGCACGAAGATCGCCAGGGTGATCACGTTGGCCATGGCCAGCAGCCGCTCGAACGGCAGGAACAGCGCCATGGCCAGCACCATCGCGCCGGACAGCGCGGTGGCGGCCAGCGGCGTGCGGGTGCGCGGATGCACTACCGCCAGCAGGGCGGGCAGCTGCCCCTGCCGCGCCACGCCGAAGATCAACCGTGCCAGCACGACGATCTGCACCAGCACGCCGTTGGCCACCGCCATCGTGCCGATCACCGCGAATACCGTCGCCCACACGCCCTGGAACAGATCGACCAGCGAGCCGGAGGTGCGCCCGCCCGCCACGGCCGCCAGCGACACGGCCAGATAGAGCACCACGCTCGCCGTAAGCGCGCCCAGGATGCCGCGCGGCAGGGTGCGGCCGGGGTCGCGCACTTCCTCGCCCATGTTGGCTAGGCTCTCGAAGCCGATGAACGCGAAGAAGGCGATGAACGCGCCGGCAGCCACGCCGCTCCACCCCGCGAGGCCCACCGGCACCAGCGTCGCGGGGTCGAACCCGTCGGCGGCGGCGAACCCGACCGCCACGGCCACCAGCAGCCCGGCGATCTCCACCACGCCGACACCGGCGGCCAGGCCCACGCTTTCGCGCACGCCCATCGCCGCCACCAGGGTGAACAGCACCACCAGCCCCGCCGTCAGCACCGCCGGCGGCAGGTCGACCAGCACGCGCAGGTATTGCACTGCTCCGGCGGCAATCGAGGCGGTGGCCACCACGATCGACAGCGCCAGCGCCAGCCCGGTGGCGAGCGACAGGCGGTGGGAGCCGAAGCCGTGCCGCACATAGGCCGCGGCCCCCGCCGCCTCGGGGAAGCGGCCGGCCAACTCGGCGTAGCAAAGCCCGGTGAATCCGGCGACCACGCCCGCGGCCAGGAAGGCCAGCGGCGCCGCCGTGCCGGCCCGTTCGGCGACCGCCCCGGTCGCCACGTAGATGCCGGCGCCGACGATCACCGACAGGCCGTAGAACACCAGCGGCCACAGCGTCAGCGTGCGCCGCAACCCATGCTCCGGCGTGGCTTCGTGGCCGGTGGCCATGCGCTACTCGACCCGGTCCGCCTGCCAGGGCAGCGCCCACAGCTCGGCGTTGCCGAGCTTTTCGGCCAATGTCGCCGCCACCGCCTCGAACAGGCGCGTGCCCTTGGCCGGGCTGGCCGCCTCGGGGTTGCCGATCACGCCGGAGGCCGAGCGCGCGCCGATCGCCCGCCACATATACACGCCGCCGCCCACCACGTCGGACACGTCGGGCGTGGTGTTCACCTTGGCCATGGCGATGCGGTCCTCGGCGACCAGCTCCGGGCGCACCGCCATCATCATCGCCGTCTCGGCCTCGCAGGCGTGCAGCAGCGCCTTCTGCGTCTCCAGGATGGCGGCGATCGGCTCGGCGGCGGCATACCAGTAGGTGAACTGCATGATCGGCACGCCCAGCTTCGGGGACAGTTCGTCGGCGATCACCCGCAGCCCGTTGTCGTTGCCGCCATGCGCGTTCAGCAGCACGATGCGGCGGAACCCCGCGCGCAGCACGGAGCGGCAGATGTCCTCGACCACCGCGCGGTAGGTGTCGAAGCCCAGCGTGATGGTGCCGCCGAAGCTCATGTGGTGTTCGGAGATGCCGGGCCAGAACATCGGCAGGACAAGCACCGGCTTCCCCGCCTCGGCCATCAGCCGGGCGGTGCGCAAGGCGACTTCCTCGCCCAGCCGCGAATCGACCTCGACGGGCAGATGCGGGCCGTGCTGCTCGATGGAGCCGAGCGGCAGGATCACCACGGCGTCCTGGCGTGCCATCTCGCGCAGCTGGTCGGCGCGCAGGCGGCGCCATTCGATCTCGGGGCTGCTCATGACTTGGCCTCCACTTCCGGCAGGATGTCGGCGTTCAGCGCCAGTACCTCGCCCATCCACAGCGCGTGCCGCAGGTGGTCATCCCTGGGGCGGCCGGTCTCGGGATGCACCAGCACTGTCAGCGCGCCGCGGTTCAGCGCCAGGAACGGCACCAGCGTCGGGAACAGCTCCGGCCCGAAGGCGATCTGGTACATCGCGCGCGGATGCGGCCCCACCGGCACGGCGTGCCACCGTCCGAGCACCGCGACGGCGAAGCGCGCGGCCACCTGCTCGCGCAGAAGCAGCGCGGGCGCGCGGTCATCCGGGTCGAAATAGACGTGGGCGTGCCAGGCGTGGATCGCGTTTGCGTCCTTGGCGAGCTCGGTCATCCGCGCCTCCTGTTTCAGCCGGCCTCGCTCGCCTCCGCCTCGCCCTTCAGCCGGCGATAGCTGCGCAGGCTGAAGGGCAGCATGCCGATATACACCAGCCCGCCGGCGGCCAGCGCCAGCCAGGGGTCGGCCACCAGCAGCGCCGCATAGAGCCCCACCCCCAGCAGCAGCGGCAGCACGTAGCCGCTCGGCACCTTGAAGTTCTTGAAGCTCCATACCGGCAGCGTGGACACCAGCAGCAGCGCGGTGCCGATCAGCATCGCCGCGACGAAGGGCGGGAACTGCGACAGGGCGACCAGCCAGTCCCATCCCATCGCCTGCCCCTCCAGGCCCAGGAACAGCGGGAACAGCACCACCCCGGCACCGGCGGGCGCGGGCACGCCGGTGAAGAAATTGTAGGTGTAGGCGGGGTGCGGCCCGGCATCGAGCGCCGCGTTGAACCGCGCCAGTCGCAGCGCCATGCACACGGCGAACATCAGCGCGGGCACGTAGCCGAACCCCCCGGCGACCTGCAGCGACCACAGGTAGAGCACGAAGCCCGGTGCCACGCCGAAGCAGACGAAGTCGGCCAGGCTGTCGAACTCCGCCCCGAAGCGCGAGGTCGCCTTCAGCAGCCGCGCCAGCCGCCCGTCCAGCCCGTCGATGCAGGCGGCCACGATGATCGCCACGGCCGCCGCCGCGAACCGCCCCTCCAATGCGAAGCGCATCGAGGTCAGCCCCGCGCACAGCCCGAGCATCGTCAGGATGTTGGGGATCATCCGGTTGAACGACAGCCCGGAGAAGCGCGGCCTTGTGCGCGGGCGCAGGCGCCGTTGCAGCTGGCGCATCCGCTCGGCGGCCGTCAGGCGCGGCGAATTCGGGGGTGGGCCGGGAGGTGGCGCTGGGTCGTTCATCCGGGCCCGTCCAGTACCGCGATCACCGTCTCGCCGCCGATCATCAGCTGCCCCTCGGACACCAGCGGCAGCACGCCCTCGGGCAGATAGAGGTCGGTGCGGCTGCCGAAGCGGATGATGCCGAAGCGCGCGCCGGTGCGCACCGCATCGCCCTCGCGCACGTCGCACAGGATGCGCCGGGCGATCAGGCCCGCGATCTGCACCACGGCGATCTCGCGGCCATCGGCCAGGCGGATGGCCAGGGCGTTGCGCTCGTTGTCGGTGCTCGCCTTGTCCACGCTGGCGTTGAGGAACTTGCCGTGGTGATAGGCGATGCGCGTGATGGTGCCGTCGATCGGCACGCGGTTCACATGCACGTCGAGCACCGACAGGAAGATCGCCACCCGCCAGCGGGGCACGGCCCCGAGATCGAGCTCCGCAGGCGGGACGGCCATGGCCACCGACACCACCCGCCCGTCGGCGGGTGCGACCAGCACGCCGGGCCGGTCGGGCGGCACGCGCTCCGGGTCACGGAAGAAGTAGAGGCAGAACACCACGAAGGCGGCGCCCAGCCAGGCGAGCCAGGGGGCGAAGATCAGCCCGGCCAGCACCGCTGCCGCACCCCCGGCGATGAAGGGGCGGCCCGCCGGGTGCGGCGGTGCGAGGACCATCTGCAGGGAGGCGACAAGCGACATGCGGGACTGCCTCAGGAAAACATAGGGGGACCGCGCGACCCGAGCCGGGAAGGGACACCGCGACACGGGGCAGGCGCGCCGGAGCTTCCCGACCGCGCCGTGGAGACGGAGTGGCGGCGTTTATGGATGCTTCACCCTTCCCGGGCAAGATCGCGACGTCGTCAGTCGGGGAGCTGCCATGCCGTTCGATGCGCCGTTCCAACTCGGTCCCTTCCATGTCGGTCCGGATGGCCGGCTCGCGCTCGCCAGCCCCGAGCGGTTGCCGCGCTTCACCATCATGTGGCGTGGCTGCCGCATCGAGGCACGCCTCGGGGTGGGCACCGGAGAGGCGGATCTCCGGGACGAATCGCGCGGCGATGGGGATCGGGCGGAGCTGTCGCTCCAGGCCCTGGTCGGCCGGGTCCCGAGCACGGCGCGTGTCGCCGGCCAGGCCTCCTCGCAGCGCGACGCGGTGTTCGCCGCGCTGCGCTCCCTGCCGGCCACGCTGCCGGACGGCTGGCGCACCGACCTGCTGGCCGATCACCGCGTGACGATGCTGACGGCGACGAAGGTCGAGATGCCGACCACCATCACCAACCTGCTCACCGACGTGACGCAGTTCCTGCTGGCGCTGGGCCCTTATCTCGACCTGCTGGAGGAGCTCGGGGTCGAGCCCCCCGCCGCCGGGAGGGAGGCGGCGCCGGGAATGGTGAACACCTGCCCCGGATAGATCCGGGCCGGATCGCTGATCACGTCGCGGTTGGCGGCGAAAATCTCAGTGTAGCGCACGCCCTGGCCATAGGCGCGCCGCGCGATGCGCCACAGGTTCTGCCGCGGCTGCACCACCACTCGCTGCATCCCAGCCTCCGGCGCCACCACGGCGGCGCGCTGGAACGGCTGCTCCACCCGCCCGGCCACGCGGCCGGCACGGTCCATCTGGTCCAGCCGCAGCCGATGCTCGCCTTCGGCCACGCGCACGCTCGGCAGCAACGACCAGCGCCCGTCCGCCCCAACCTCCGCGTCGCCGACATGGACACCATCGACATACAGGCGCACCACGCTGCCGGACGGCGCGGTGCCGGCGAAGCGGATCTCCCCGGCCGCGTCGTAGTCCACGATGTCGAGCCCCAGCCGTGAGCCCGCACCCTGCCGGACCGGCCCCTGCAGCAGCACCGGCGCGCCCTGCGGCGTCGTCATCACCACGATCGGGGGCGCGGGGGCCGGCGCGGGTGGTGCGGTGGCCGTGGCGGCAGGCAACGGCGCGGCGCGCGCGGCCACCACGGCCTGCACCGTTCCCACGCCGGCCACTTCCCGACCCGAGTCGTCCAGCATTGCGACGGTGATCTCATGCGCGCCGGGGGCCAGCGGCGCAGCGTCGGCCAGCACCCACTGCCCTTGTGCATCGGCGCGGGTGCGCCCGATCTCGCGCCCATCGGCCCGCAGGATCACCATCGCCCCCGGCGCCGCGCGCCCGGCCATCACGGTGGTGCCTTGCGGGCTGACCCGCACGATGTCGAAGCGAGGCGGCTCGGGCGCCGGCACGGCCGGGATGGGGGCGACCGGAACCGA
>CAMDGX010000079.1 GCA_945897825.1 Asaia bogorensis
GTGTTTCTCAAAATTTAGGTGTTTGCCGCCTTCGACTTGGCCAGGAATGTCCTTGGTGCCAGTTTTGAAGCGTGAATTTTGCATAAAATTTTCTACCTTAGTCCTACTATTTTACACTTTTCAGTTTATAAATCATATCGGAACAGCCGCAATAGAAAAAATTGCTATAATTGAAAATAATATATATAATATTTTATCATAAAATATACTGTGCAAAAACCGTATCTGCTCAATCTCGGTGCGAGGACGGATTGGCCTGACAGTAGAGATAGCTCGGGAAATTCGGACAGCCCGGTAGGTGGATTTCCTGCCTGGCAGCGGCGATGTTGCCGCGGATCAGGAGCGAACATGACGGACGCACAGTCCGGGTTTCAAGGCGAAGGTGGCCTTGGCGGCGATCAAGGGCGAGAAGACGCTGGCCGAACTGGCCAAGCTGTTTGATGTGCATCCGCACCAGATCACCGCCTGGAAGGCGCAGTTGCAGGAAGGCGCGGCCGGCGTCTTCGGCTGCGGCCCGGCTGCGACCGAGACCGCGCCCGTGGTCGACCTGAAGCTGCTGCATGCCAAGATCGGGGAGCTGACGCTGGAGAAGGATTTTTTATCCGGCGCGCTCAGCAAGGCCGGCCTGCTGAGCGCAAAACGATGATCGACCGCGTCCATGCCCTTCCGCTGACGCAGCAGGCCTCACTGCTGGGGCTGAGCCGGAGCAGCGTCTACTACCTGCCTCGCCCGGTGGCCCCGGCGCGGCTGGCGATCATGCACCGGATCGATGCGCTGCATCTCGAATACCCGTTTGCGGGCAGTCGGATGCTGCGCGACCTGCTGCGGGCGGAAGGCATCGCAATCGGCCGGCTGGCGGTGGCGACGCTGATGCGTCGGATGGGCATCGAGGCGCTGTATCGCCGGCCAAACACGTCCAAACCCGCGCCTGGGCACAATATCTATCCGTATCTGCTGCGCGGGCTGGTGGTGGATCGGCCGAACCAGGCCTGGGCGATGGACATCACCTACATCGCCATGGCGCGCGGCTTCGTCTATCTGGCCGCGGTGGTGGATTGGTTCAGCCGGCGGGTCCTGGCTTGGCGGCTGTCGATCACGCTGGAGACGGAGTTCTGCCTCGAGGCGGTCAATGAGGCGCTGGCCCGGCACGGCAAGCCGGAGATCTTCAACACCGACCAGGGCAGCCAGTTCACCAGCCAGGCCTTCACCCGGGCTGCTGCTGGACCAGAAGATCGCGATCAGCATGGATGGCCGCGGCGCCTGGCGGGACAACGTTTTCGTCGAGCGGCTGTGGCGTTCGGTGAAATACGAGGAGGTGTATCTGCGCGCCTATGACAGCGTGAGCGATGCGCGGGCCTCGCTCGGGCGATATCTGGACTTTTACAATTCCCGCCGGCCACATTCGAGCCTGGGGGCAAGGACGCCGGAGCAGGCCTATCTCGACCACATGCCGCAGAGGGTGGCAGAATGAGAGAACTGCCGCTGCCGTGGTGCCGCTTCGGTTGGGCTGTGCCCGCCCTGCGCGGCACCACGGCAGTGGCAAGACGTGCGTATCAACCGGCAGGCGATCCACCTAACGGAACCGAAACGCTGTAGCGAGAAACCGAACCACCTCTTTATGCAACTTCGCCCGCTCGGTGTCGGCCACGCTGCCGGCCAGATCGGTCGAGGGCGACCAGTTCCGCCGCCATTCCACCGCGACAGCCTGCGGCAGTGGCCGCAGCCCCGCAGGAAGCTGTCCCGGCTCCAGGGAGATCAGATACGGCGCCTGCAGGACGAATTGGGCGGCATCGATGGCGAGCGGGTCGAATAGCCGCAGCAGACCGCCGCGCCCGCCGGCAAGGATGGCCCCGCTGCCGGCGAGGATTTCCTCAACGGCGGATGCGGCCGTGGTGTCGGTCGCCCCGCGATACCAGCCGATCTCGCCTGGAATGTCCGTGTCCGCGAAGGCGAAGGCATCGCTGCTGATGTCGGTGTCGGCGAAAAGTGGGCCGAGGGACTGCACCAGGCGACGGATGATGCCGCCGATGCTGCTGACATAGACCGGGCTGGTGTCGCCCCGCATGTCAGCCGTGACGGCGCCATCCGGGGTGGACCCGATCTGAAAGGCACCCTGGGTCGGCCAGTCGCGGGACTGCCCGACGCTGGGGACGGTCCCTACCGCCGTCTGCGTCACGCCACGAATGCGCACGGCATCATGCGCCAACAGCGCCGGGTCTGGATTTCAACGAGGATGACGACCGCCACCGGCTGCCCGCCGACCGACTTTGATGGCCGAACCGCCACCCCCGCGAGGGCGAAGGCAGCAGGCAACGTGGCGGGGGTGGTGTCGCCGGGTGGAGCGAAGCCCAGATTCAAAGTCAGACGCCCGCGTAGATGCCGACGTTTTCGATTAGCGACGGGGGGATGTTTTGGCTGCTACCGGTAGGGGCCACCTCTTGAGCCGACATTGGGTCGCAAGATCAGATAGCTATCGTTACGATAGACTATCTCGGTGCACTTTTCGAGCGGCGTCGCGTTCGTCCCACTTCGCATAATGAGAAAAGTGGGCTCAATGGCGGCCAACCGCGCGCAATCGCCCTCGAAGATCGCCCGCCGCTGCTGCAAACGCCGATACCATTCGGCCACGTCCGCCGGAGATGTGGGTACGAACTTGTAATTGACATAAAATGATGCGCGCGTTAGCCGTTCGAGGCCGCCGGGGAATGCATTGCCCTCGTCGAGGGAGCCGTCCCCCGAGGAGGGCTGTACGAGGATCAAATAGCCCGGCCCAGTGTTCTCCAGCAGCCAGTCCAGTACGCCGAGTTCCGGCCCTCTGATTGAGACGGCGAGGCGCTGGTCGATCTTAGCGGTGAACGCGAGGCGCGCGGCGTTCAGGACGACGGTGAGCAAAACGAACGCGGCGACCAACAAAGCCGTCGGCATCACCGGGCTGCGCTGTAAGGCTGTGTCCAGCGCGAGGACCACGCGCCAAACGAGCAGCAGGACTGAAAGCAACAGGATCAGAGCGGAGGGGCGGAAAATGTAAAGCGGGGCTACCAAATGCGTGTGGCGGTCAAGAAACGCTACGGCAACTGCGACGAGGATGAAAGCGTTGAGCCCGGCTACCCAAAGCGCGAACGCCGACTGCGGGCCGAAATCCCGTCGCATCACGAAGAAAGCGAGCGCAAGACCGAAATGCGCCAAGAGTCCCGGAAACCAACTCAGGGCAAACTTATGCATCCCGTGCTCAAAAGGCGCTACGTGATGGCTGGCGCGATACGCGGAGTAGATTTCCGCAAGGCTCCGGTCAAGCCCGGTCATATCAGCGCCGACACCGACCCGATCTTGCACAAGCAGCGCGACAATCGGCGATACGAGCATCGCGAAGAGCGTCAGCAACAGCAGCGTCGCGCGCCAGTGGTTCCTAGACAGTCTGTGCAGAACGAGCACGGCGGCGCCCCAAAAGCCGCCAACGAGGAAGTGAAACGCGGTGCCGAGCGCCATCAGCACAACGGACGCGGACCATCGGCCGCTCACGGCCGAGGCAATCCCGGCTATGACGAGAATATAGGCAAAGAGTTTAGGCTCAACTGTGCCGAAGAGCCACTCACCGCCTAGCAGGGATTGCTTAACAAAATAGACGTTGAGTGTGACGGCTATCGCTGCTGGGCCGAGCCCGAGCGCTATCGCGAGGCCGGTGAGCGCGCCCGCATAAAGCGCGATGCAGAGCAAGGCTAAGATCGTCTTGGCTGGCTCGAAACCGACAGCATCGATGACTGAGCCTATAATCCAAAAGCTCAGGAACCGGCTGCGCGAGGAGTCGAAGACAGCATGGCCAGGACCATAGAGATCGGGCCGCACCTGCTGGTAGGCGAGGTCGAAATAATTAATCTCGTTGCCACTCCAAGAAAGTGGCAGAATTTGGATCGTAAGGAGCAAAATACAGATAATAAAAGATACAATATGTCTGCCGCTACGCTGGAAAAGCCAGTAAAACCCCGTAGCCATTTCAGTAACTTTCAAATATGTTGACCTAATATAATTTGAATTTTCGTAGACCATTTTGGGATCAGTGTCAACCGATCGTCGGCAAGGGTTGGTCGGTCGGAGAAGATAAGAGCGTGTTTGAGAAGTAGCAGCGATTATGCGATGCGGCGGAGCATGGTTGCTGTGGCTGCGATGCGTATGAGGGTCTCGGCAACGTCGGTGCGCTGCTCGAAGTCGCGGACGAGGCGGCGGTTCTTGATGAGCCAGCCGAAGGAGCGCTCGATGACCCATCGGCGTGGCAGCGGCTCGAAGCGCGGCAAGGCGCGGGGCCGCTTGACGATGGACAGCGTGAGATTGGCCTTCTCCTTCGCCCACGCCACAAGCTTGCCGGTGTATCCGCCATCGGCGAACACGGTTTCCACGAAGATCCAAAGGCCTCGGGAGGCACGCAGCAGGGGCTTGGCTCCGTCGCGGTCCTGGACGTTGCCGGCATGCACCTGAACTTCGAGCAGGCGGCCGTCTGTGTCGGTCAGGATGTGGCGCTTGCGCCCTGCGATCTTCTTGCCCGCGTCGTAGCCGCGCGAGCCCCCTTTTGATCGCCGGTGCGGACCGATTGGCTGTCGATGATCGCCGCCGTGGGGCTGGCGTCGCGTCCCGCCCGCTCGCGGTCGGCCACAAGCACGGCATGGTGGATGCGCTCCCACACGCCTTCGGCCTGCCAGCGCCGCAGGTAGTAGTAGACCGTCTGCCAGGGCGGGAAGTCGTGCGGCAGAAGGCGCCAGGCTTGGCCGCCGCGCAGCATGTAGAGGATCGCGTTGACCAATTCGCGCGACGAGGCCCGCCGCGGCCTGCCGCCCGGCAGCGCATCGGGAACAAGCTCAGAAATGGCAGCCCATTGGGCATCGGTCAGGTCGGTCGGGTAAGCTCGACGGCGGCGGCGCATGGGGTGTCGTCCTCTCGGTCGACACCCCATGAATCACGCTTTCAGCCGCGCCGGAATCCCCTTCTCAAACACGTTCTAAGAGGTGGCCCCGCTCGTCTGAACAGCGTTTCGGTTTGGATAAGTGGGTCGCGTCTCCCGTTCAGGCTGCCGCGGTGTGCGGCTGGTCGATGAAGTAGGCTTGGTCAGGGGTCTTTCGGTCAAGGCTCGAATGCGGTCGCCGGGAATTGTAGAAGCCAAGGTAGTTGCCGAGCGAGGCACGTGCGTTGGCGACGGTGTCGTAGGCGTGGAGATAGACCTCCTCGTATTTCACCGAGCGCCAGAGCCGCTCGACGAAGACGTTGTCGCACCAGGCGCCGCGGCCGTCCATGCTGATGGCGATTTTGTGCGCCGACAGCAGACCGGTGAAGTTGCCGCTGGTGAATTGCTCGGGTTCAACCTGTCGTTGCAACGGCCATATGAACTAACCGTAGGTGTTCGTCAAATGCCTCTGCAGGTGTTCTCCAGCCGAGGGTTTTGCGAGGCCTCGTGTTGAGTGCGAGCGCCACCGCCTCAAGAGCATCTGTGTGGTGGGCGCTCAGGTCGGTGCCCTTCGGGAAATACTGACGCAGCAGCCCATTGGTATTCTCGTTCGTGCCGCGCTGCCACGGGCTATGCGGGTCGCAGAAATAGACTTTCAGGCCCGTGTCGATCTTCAGCCGCGCATGCTGCGACATTTCTGCCCCCTGATCCCAGGTCAGCGACCGCCGGAGTTGTTCCGGCAAGCGGGTGATCGTGCAGGCAATGCTGTCGCGCACTGCCTCAGCGCCGTGCCCTGCCAGCGCAGGCCCGTTCTTCACGCGCGCGCCTACACCGTGCTCCGCCATCCGCGGCAAGTGCAGCAGTATCGTGAACCGCGTCGTGCGCTCCACCAGCGTGCCGATTGCGGAACTGTCCAATCCAAGGATGAGATCGCCTTCCCAGTGACCCGGCACTACCCGGTCAGCGACGTCTGCTGGGCGTTCGCTGATCATGATCTCGGGAACGATGAATGACTTGCCCCGACCGCGCGCCCGCGCCCGTGGCACCCGCAACGCCCGGCCGGTGCGCAGACAGGCCGTTAGCTCGCGGCGCAGAGCTCCACGGCCTTGCACGTAAAGCGACTGGTAGATGGCTTCGGGGCTGATGCGCATTTTCTCATCGTGCGGGAAGTCGAGCCGCAAGCGATGGGCAATCTGCTCCGGGCTCCATGCCGAGGCCCACCGCCGATCCTGCCGACGACCGTGCTTGCGACCCTTCCAGGCAACCGCCGGACCGGGAACCGCAGTCCCGCCTGGTGTCACCACGAGGCCGGCCAATCGTTCCTACACATACGTTTGCAGCGCCGCATTGATCGCCAGCTTCGCAGGCTTTGGCCGCCGAGCGGCCCGGTCGGCATGCCACTGTGCTATGGTTGCCCGATAATTCAGGCCTCCGCTGCGCGTCGCGGCATTGCGTCGCAGCTCCCGCGAGATCGTCGACGCTGCCGGCCATGGTGCCTGGCGCGACCGCGATACCCGCCACGGCACTGCTGAAGGTCGGCCCCTTGGCCCCCGGTCAGCGCTGGAGCGTCGCGCGCAAGCGTGGCCGCGTCTTCCAGACCATCGACGAGGTCCGCGACGCTGTCCGCACCTTCACCGCCCGCTACAACGCCGAGTGGCTGATCGAGAAGAACGGCTACCTCAGCCCGCTCGACGCGCGCGCCGCTCGCCTCGACACGACCCTACAGCGCGCCGCGTAGTGCAACCGCGTGTCCAGAAAACCGGGTGCGGTACACGGACTGCTTCACCCGGGTGGCCGACACCGCTCATCGGTCGCTGGTCGATAATGAACAAAGAGACTGGGCAGTGAACCGGGACGCTCAGGAGCGGCAGAAGGCCACCGCCCGCCGAAGGCTAAAACCAACTATCCCGCTCCCGATCAATCCACCGCGGCCCGTACCAGCGGCAGGAGTGGTGAGGATGGCCCGGACCCTAGTTCGGCCTGCGGCAGGCCGATGCGAAGGGTGACGTCCACGGCGGTGCCGTTGGCGTATTGCACCGCTCAGGTCGGGCTGCACGAAGGCGGTCGCGGCGTTTGCCAGCGTCGCCGTGCTGGCGAAGCGCTGCTGTGCCAGCCCGCCGCCGGTCGGGATCGCCGCCGGGCCGGTGTTGGTGGCCAGCAGCGTGCCGGCGGCGTTGTTCTCCAGTAGCAGGAGGTTCGGACCGGCGGCCGGGGTGCCCCAGGAGCCGGCGACGAAGCGCAGGAAGATGCTGTTGGTCCATACCTGCCCGAGCGCGGCGGCGATGGCGGTGGCCGTCTCGAACCGGAATGCGACGGTCTCCTCAGTATTCGATGATGATCCCTGATGGTGCGGGACTTGCGTGCGCTTCAGCTGTGCAGTGGGATCAGGCCACCGGCCCGAAAGCAGACCTTCCGCCGCCGGGTCCGCTTGCCGTTCAATGCCGCAGGCAGGATCGGCAGGATCGGTCATGGAGCATAGCGACGTGCAGACGAGAGAATGGGACATCGGCACCGACATCGGCGGCACGTTCACCGACATCATCGCCGTTCGAAGAGGCAGCAGCGAAACCCGGATAGCCAAGGTTCCCTCCCGCCCCGATGCGCCCGTCCAGGCGATGATGGAGGCCCTCGCGGCCGTCGGCCTCGGTCCCGACGACGTGCGCCGCTTCGTCCACGGCACGACGCGCATCACCAATGCCCTGGTCGAAGAACGCCTGCCGACAGTGGCGCTGGTGGCCACCGCCGGCTTCGAGGACGTGCTGGAGATCGCCCGCTACCGCCGTCAGGAGCTCTACCGCCTCGACATTCCGCCCAAGGCGCCGCCGCTGGTGCCGCCATCGCTGTGTTTCGGCATCATCGAGCGGCTTGACCATACCGGCGCCGTGCTGACGCCGCTGGCGGACAGCGAGATCGAGCGGCTGGTCGCTTGGCTGCGGGCGAACGCGGTGCAGAGTGTGGCGATCTGCCTGCTGCACTCCTATGCCAATCCGGCGCATGAGAAGCGTCTGGCCGAGCGCCTGGTCGGCATCGTGCCGCATGTCTGCGTCTCCCACGAGATCAATCCGGAGGCGCGCGAATATGAGCGGGCCTCCTCGACCGCCTTCAATGCCGCGGCCATGCCCATCGCAGTGGCGTATCTGACCGAGCTGGAAGAGCGGCTGCCGATCGGCGCCGGCCTGCAGGTGTTCCACTCGGCGGGCGCCATGGTGCCGGTGCCGGCGGTGAAGCGGCGCCCGCTCGTCATGGCCATGTCCGGGCCGGCGGCCGGCGTCTCGGCCTCCGCGCGCATCGCCCGCGATCTCGCGCGCCCGCGCGTGCTGACTTTTGACATGGGCGGCACCACCACCGATGTCTGCCTCATCGTCGACGGCGCGGCGGAGATGACCGACACAAGGATGATGGGCGGGCGGCCGCTGCGCCAGCCGATGCTGGCCGTCCATTCCATCGGGGCGGGAGGTGGCTCGATCGTCGCTCTCGGGCCAGGCGGCCTGACGGTCGGCCCCAAGAGCGCCGGGGCAGTGCCGGGTCCCGCCTGTTACGGCCGCGGCGGCACCAGCGCCACCATCACCGACGCCAATGCGATCCTCGGCTATCTCGCCCCCCAGGCGCTGCTGGGCGACACGATCCGGATCGATGTCGCCGCGGCGCGGACCGCCGTTCAGCCGATCGCCGAGAGGTTGGGCCTCGGGCTCGCCGAGACCGCGCTGGGCATCGTCAAGGTCGCCAATGCCACCATGGCGCGGGCGCTGCGGCGGGTCACCGTCGAGCGCGGGGTCGACGGGCGCGATTGCACGCTGCTGGCTTTCGGCGGGGGTGGGCCGATGCATGCCACAGGCTTGGCCGACATCTACGGCCTTAAGGAGATCATCGTGCCGGCGGCGTCCAGCGCCTTCTCGGCGCTCGGATGCCTGACGGCGGATTTCGCCTTTCTGCAGCAGCGCACCGTGCGCCTGGCGCTGAACGGTCTGCCGCGCGAGGCCTTCGCGGCGCGGGTCGCCGAGCTTGTCGCCGAGGCACGCGATCCGCTGATCGCCAATGGCATCCCGGCGGACGAGATCACTGTCGAGCATGTCGCGATGATGCGCTATGCGGCGCAGAGCGATTCGATCCCGATCGGCTTTGCCATGCCGCTCGATCCCAGGCAGCTCGAGGCGGACTTCCACGCCCGGCACCACCAGCTCTTCGGCTATGCGACCGGGGAGGACTGCGTGATCGAGGCGCTGCGGGTGAAGGCGACGAAGCCCTCCATGACGCCATTCTCGCGCCCCGATGTCGGCCGGCCGCAGGTGGCAGGCCGCACCCGCGCCTGCATCTTCGGGCCGGAAGGCCCGGTCGAGACGCGCATCCTGCCGCGCGAGACCGCCTCCGGCGTCACCACCGGCCCCGCCATCATCGAGGATGTCTGGTCCACCGTCATCGTGCCGCCAGGATGGCAGGCACGGCCCGACGATCTCGGCAATCTCTTCATCACCCGGAGCGCGTCATGAGCCCGCTGGACCCCTTCGTCGTCGAGGTGATCCGCCACGGCCTCTCTGCCGCGGCCGAGGAGATGAGCCTGGTCATGACCCGCTCGGCCCGCTCGCCGCTGCTGCGCGAGGCGGGCGACCTCTCGTCGGCCATCACCGACGCCGAGGGCGGGCTGGTGGGGCAGGGACGCGACATCCCGATCCATCTCGGCGCCATGGCGTATACGGTCAAGGAGCTGCTGAAGGTCCGCCCCGCATCGGACATGAAGGACGGCGACGCGATTATCTACAATGTCGGCGCGCTGGGCGGGAACCACCTCAACGACGTCAAGATCGCCAGACCTGTCTTCGTTGAAGGCCGGCTCATCGCCTTCGCGCTCAGCCTCGCCCATTGGCCCGATGTCGGCGGCACCTGGCCGGGGAGCTACCTCGCCAACGCCTTCGACACGTTCCAGGAGGCGATGCGCATCCCGCCGCTGACGATTGCCGACAAGGGCGGGCTCAACCGCTCGGTGCTCGAGCTGATCCTCGCCAATGTCCGCGATCCCGTCTCCTGCGAGGGCGACCTGATGGCGCAGCTCGCGGCCACCAATGCGGCGGACCGGCGCATCCGCGAGATGTGCGCCCAGCACGGCACCGAGACCTTCCTCGCCACGATGAGCCGCCTGCACGACCTCTCCGAAGCGGAGATGCGCGCGGCGCTCACCGACCTGCCGGACGGCAGCTATGAGGGCGAGGATTTCCTCGACGATGGCGGACCCGATGGCGCGCCGGCGCGCATCCATGTCAGGATCGAGATCCGCGGCGACGAGGCGACCTTCGACCTATCGGGATCGGCCGACCGTGTCGCCAATTTCTGCAACACGACGCCCTTCATCGCGCGCTCCGCGGTGGTCTATGCAGCGCGCATCATGAGCGGGCGCGACATGCAGCAGAATGCCGGCGCGCTGCGACCCGTCACCATCATCACCCGGCCGGGCTCCATCTTCGAGCCAGGCTGGAACGCGGCGGTCGCCGCCGGCAACCACGAGACCTCGATGCGGGTGGTGGATGCCATCTTCCGCGCCATGGAGGGGGTGATTCCCGAACGGCTCTCGGCGGGCGGGCCCGCTACCTCAGGTCTCCTGGCCTTCGCCGAACCGATGCCCGACCAGTCCTGGCGCATGCTCTACGAAGTCCATGGCGGCGGCGAGGGCGCCCGCCACGACCGCGACGGCTGTCCGGCCACGCGCGTGCATCTCACCAATACCTCCAACACGCCGGCCGAGATGATCGAGGCCAACTACGCCATCCGCGTCGAACGACAGGCGATCCGCTGCGGGTCCGGCGGGAACGGCCTGCACAGGGGTGGCGACGGCGTCATCCGCGCCTATCGGGTGCTGGCGCCGAGCATGTGGCTCACCACCTGCGTCGAGCGCGCGATCATGCCGACCTACGGTCTGAAGGGCGGCGGCGAGGGCAAGCCCTTTGCGATCACGCTGGAGCGCGACGGCCAGGTGTCGCGGCTGTCGGGCAAGGCCAATCTGCTGCTCAAGGCCGGGGATCTGGTGACGCTGGAGGGCTGCGGCGGCGGTGGCTATGGGGTTCCCGCCGACTGAGCCCCTGGCCAGCCGGCGTCGCCCGCACCCAGGGGGCCTTGCCGGCGAGCCAGGGCGCCGCGTGATCGTCGGCCTTGCGAGCCTGGCCGGCAGGGATCAGCATGCGGCCTGTTTCTTGCTAGAAACTTCCATACCCCATTCGCCTGCGAACCGAGTTTCCGACATGCCCTCACCGTCCCTGACCGCTCTCGAAGCCCGCATCCGCGACGACCTGGCGCGGATCGCCCATCCCCGCGCGCCCTGGCTGACCCCGCGCGTCGCGTCGGACGGGTCGGCGGCACTCGATGTACTGTTGGTCGGGGCCGGGCAGTCCGGCGTGGTCACCGCCTTCGGCCTGAAACGGGCGCGGGTGGACAATGTGCTGGTGATCGACAAGGCGCCCTATGGCGAGGAGGGGCCCTGGGTGACCTTCGCCCGGATGCAGACCCTGCGCAGCCCGAAGGACTTCACCGGGCCCGATCTCGACATTCCGAGCCTGACCTACCAGTCCTGGCACGAGGCCCGCTATGGCGCCGATCACTGGCGGGCGCTGGACCTGATCACGCGCGAGGACTGGAACGACTACCTCCTGTTCATGCGCCGTGTGACCGACATCCCGGTGGAGAACGACACCGCGCTGCTGTCGCTGACGCAGGCCGGGGAACTGGTCGCGGCGACGATCCGCGGTCCGGGCGGCGAGCGCACGGTCTTCGCCCGCAAGGTGGTGCTGGCGACGGGGCAGGACTCGACCGGAAGCTGGTGGATGCCGGACTTTGTCGCGCGCCTGGCGCCATCCCTGCGCGCCCATGCCGCCGATGCGATCGACTTCGCCGCGCTGAAGGGCAAGGTCGTGGCGGTGCTCGGTGCCGGCGCCTCGGCCTTCGACAATGCGGCAACCGCGCTCGAAGCCGGCGCGGCCTCGGTTCATCTCTTCTGCCGGCGCCTCGAACCGCAGGTGATCCAGCCCTATCGCTGGATCAGCTTCCGCGGCTTCATGAAGCACCTCGCCGATCTCGACGATACCTGGCGCTGGCGGTTCATGCACCGCGTCATGAGCCTGCGCGAGGGGTTCCCGCAGGCGACCTATGACCGCTGCGCCCGGCACCCGAACTTCCTGCTGCATACCGGCGCGCCCTGGACGGCGGCACGCCAGGACGGGGCGCGCGCCGTCGTCACCACCCCGCATGGCGATTTCGCCGCCGACTTCCTGATCTGCGGCACCGGCATCGCCATGGACTTTGCCGCCAAGCCGGAGCTTGCCGCCTTCCACGACAATATTGCCACCTGGGGCGACCGCTACACGCCCCCGGAAGACGAGCGCAGCGACCGCCTCGCCGCCTTCCCGTATCTCTCGCCGGACTATCAGTTCATCGAGAAGGAACCCGGCCGCACGCCCTGGCTCGGCAATGTCCATCTCTTCACGATCGCCGCGACCATGAGCTTCGGCCCCTCCGGCTCGTCGATCAACGCGATGACCACGGCGGTGCCACGGCTCGTCGACGGGATCACCAAGGGCCTGTTCGCGGCGGATGTCGAGGCGAACTGGAACGCCTTCCTCGCCTATGACGTGGCGCAGGCCGAGGTGCGGCAGACGGTGCAGGGCCTCGGGGTCGCGGCGGAATAGGCGCGCGATGCTGCTCAGCCGACCGTTACCGCTTCCCTGTGGCGTGCGGTGGCCGCTTCGGGATCGAAATGCGGAATGGCGGCGATCAGTTCGCGGGCATAGTCGGACGCCGGGTCGTGGAATAGCGCCCCGCTCGGTCCCTGTTCGACGATCTGGCCCGTCTGCAGCACGATGGTGCGCTCGCACATCATGCGGACGACGTTGAGATCGTGGCTGACGAAGAGATAGGCGAGGCCCGTCTCCCGCCGCAGCCGGTCGAGCAGATGCAGGATCACCGCCTGGACCGAGACGTCCAGCGCCGCCGTCGGCTCGTCGAGGACCAGAAGCCGGGGCTTGGCGGCGATGGCGCGGGCGATGCCGACCCGGGCCTTCTGGCCCCCCGAGAGCTGGTGGGGAAAACGGCTGAGGAACTCCGTGGGCAGCCCGACCCGGCGGGCGCAATCCTCGACCTGCCGGCGCAATTCGCGGCCGTCCTGGACGCCCGCCAGCAGCTTCAACGGATCTGCGATGCAGTCGAAAGCGGAAAAGCGCGGATTTAGGCTGTCGCCGTGGTCCTGGAAGACGATCTGGATGTCCTTGCGGAAGCGCGAGCGGAAGAAGTCGCGGGACGAGACCGCGCCGATGTCCTCGCCATCGAAGCGGATCGTGCCGGCGGAATGATCGAGCAGGCGACAGACAAGGCGGGAAATGGTGCTCTTGCCCGAACCCGACTCTCCGACCAGGCCAAGGCTTTCGCCGGGTGCCAGGTCGAAGGAGACGTCGTCGACGCCACGGAAGCCGTTGTCGAAGGTCTTCACTAGGTGCGAGACCTGGAGCAGCGGTTCGGCCGGCCGCCGGGGCGCCACGCGCGGCGCCGCCTCGCCGGCATCGACCACCAGGCTGTCGACGGTGGAAGTTCGCGTAGGCGAGGCGGCAACCAGGCGCTTCGTGTAGGGATGGCGCGGCGCGCCGAACAGGCTCGCGGGCACCGCCTCTTCGACCACCAGGCCCTGTTCCATGACCGCGACGCGCTGGCAGTATTGCGCGGCGAGGCCGAGGTCGTGGGTGATCAGGATCATCGCCATGCCGCGGCGGGCGGTGATCTCGGCGAGCAGGTCCATCACTGTCTTCTGCGTGGTGACGTCGAGCCCGGTGGTGGGCTCGTCGGCGATCAGCAGGGTGGGCTCGCAGGCGATCGCCATGGCGATCATGACCCGCTGGCACATGCCGCCCGAGAGTTCGTGCGGAAAGGCGTCGAGCCGCGCCTCGGGGTCGCGGATCAGCACTGCCTCAAGCAGTTTCAGCGCCTTGGCGCGGGCCTCAGGCGCCGACAGCGCCTCATGGGCGCGCAGCACGTCGGCGATCTGCAGGCCGACCGTGCGGATCGGGTTCAGCGCGGCGCGCGGGTTCTGGAAGATCATCGACATGGCCGCACCGCGCAGCGGCTGCAGCATGCTGCGCGAGGCGCGGGTGATGTCCTGCCCGCGGAAGGCGATGCGTCCGTTCGTGATCTTTCCGGCACGGTCGAGGAGCTGCATCACCGAAAAGGCGGTGACGGACTTGCCCGATCCGGATTCCCCGACGATGCCGAGAGTCTCGCCGGCATCGAGGCTCAGGGACACGCCCTTGAGCGCCTCGACCAGGCCGTTGCGGGTGGAGAAAGAGACCTTGAGGTTGTCGATGGTCAGCAGCGGCGCCGTCATGTCCGCATCCGCGGATCGAGGATATCGCGCAGGCCGTCGCCGAGGAGGTTGAAGCACAGCACGGCGCTCATCAACGCGGCGCCGGGGAAGACGACGAGCCACCATTTGCCGGTGGTGATGAAGCGGGCGCCCTCGGCGACCATGATGCCCCATTCCGGCGTCGGCGCCTGCACCCCGAGGCCGAGGAAGGAGAGGCCGGCGGCGTTGAGGATGGCCCACCCGAGGTTGAGCGAGATCTGCACCGCCATGGCCGGGAGGACATTGGGCAGGAGGAACAGCAGAACCACGCGCGTATGGCTGTTGCCGGAGGCGCGAGCGGCCTCCACCCAGCCGGAATTGCGGCGCACGTTCACCTCGGCCCGGGCGAAACGGATGTAGAAGGGCAGGTTGATGATGGCGGTGGCGAAGATGATGTTCTCCACCCGGTTGCCGAGGGCTGCCACCAGCGCCATGGCGAGGACGAACAGCGGGAACGCCATCAGCACGTCGACGAAGCGGCCGACCCAGCGGTCGAGCCGGCCACCGGCATAGCCGCAGAAGGCGCCGATCATCGCGCCGAGCACGAAGGACAGGCTCACCGCGGACGCGGCGATGGCGAGGTCGAGCCGGGTTGCCACCAGCACGCGCGAGAAGACGTCGCGGCCAAGCTGGTCGGTGCCGAACCAGTGGGCAGCACTCGGCGGTTGAAGGGAGAGCGGCACGTTGGAGACGGTGGGGCCATAGGGCGCGATGGACGGCGCGACGATCGCGACCAGTATCAGCAGCGCCGCCCCGATGCCGGCGACGAGGGTGACCGGATTGCCCCGCAGGATGTAGCCGGTATGGCTCAGCGTGGTGCTCATTCGATCGAGACCCGGGGGTCGGCGAGGCCGTACAGCACGTCGATGGTCAGATTCACCAGGACGAAGATGAAGGCCATCAACAGCACGAAGCCCTGCACCGGCGCATAGTCGGAGGTCAGCAGCGCGTCGAGCGCGTAGGAGGCGACGCCGGGCCAGGAGAAGACCTTCTCGACCAGCACGTTGGCGCCCAGCATGGTCGAGAAGACGATGCCCATGATGGTGATGACCGGCAGCAGCGCATTGCGCAGCGCATAGACCAGCACGACACGCCGCCGCGACAGGCCCAGGGCCTCGCCCGTGCGCACGAAGTCGCTGGTCATGACCGCCAGCATCGCGGCGCGGGTCATGCGGGCGAGCGGCGCTAGCACAAAGAGCGCCATGGTCGCCGCCGGCAGCACGAGCTGGCTGGCTGCGGCACGCCAGGATTCCCATTCGCCGGCGAGCGCCGCGTCGATGAGGATGAAGCCGGTGACCACCGGGGGCTGCGACGCGAACACATCAAGCCGGCCCGTCGGGTCCGGGGCGATGCCGAGGATGTAGTAGAAGGCGTAGATCAGCAGCAGCCCCGATACGAAGGTCGGCACGCACACGCCGAGCGAACAGAGGAACCGCACCCCGTGGTCGATCAGGGAGTTGGGCCGCAGTGCGGCGAGGATGCCGAGCGGCAGGGCCAGCGACAGGGCGAACAGCAGCGCGGTGAAGGTGAGTTCGAGCGAGGCCGGGAGGCGGTTGATCAGGTCGGTCACCACCGGCTGGCCGGTATTCATCGAGCGGCCGAGATTGCCGGTGACGATGTCCTTCAGATACAGCAGCAACTGCTGCGGGATAGGCTTGTCGAGGCCCATCTGCTCCCGGATCATCTGGATTTCCGCCTGGCCCGCATTGGGGCCGGAGGCGAAGAACACGGCCGGGTCGCCCGGCAGCACCCGCATCAACAGGAAGGTGAACACGATCACCCCGAACAGCGCGGGCACGGAGGACAAGGCCCTCCGTCCCGCGCGCCTGGCGATGCCGGCTGCAAGGCTCATCGCCGGCAGGTCCGTCAGGTTCGCTTCACGTCGCGGAAGTCCACCTGGCGGTGATAGCCATAGGTATAGCCATCGATGGTCTTCGGCATGACCGCGTCCTGGTTCGGCTGCCACAGCATGACGATCGGCGTCTCATCCGCCATGACCGCGATCATCTCCTTGCAGGTCGCGTCGTACTTGGCCTTGTCGGTCTCGAAACGGGCCTTGCCGGCGAGGTCGGCGATGCGCGGGTCGTTCCAGCCGGAATAGTTCCAGCGCTGCGGCCCATAGAGGAAGGTGCGGAAGAAGTAGTCGGTCGAAGGCAGCCAGGCGATCGAGGTCTCGATGAAGAACGGCAGCTTGCGCTCGGTGACCATGGTCGAGATCTGCGCGTCGGGCAGCTTCTGGATCTCGACGCGGATGTTGATGGCGCCGAGGGCTTCCTTCACCAGCGCCGCGATCGGCTCGGCGAATGCCGCGGAGCCGAGGTTGAAGGCGAAGAAGGTTTCGAAGCCGTTGGGGAAGCCGGCTTCCGCCAGCAGTGCCTTGGCCTTGGCGACGTCCTGCTTGTAGGGCATCGGCTGGGGGAAGGAGGCGTCGCTCGGCGTGCCCAACCAGGTGCCGCCATAGAGCTTGGCGCCGCGCTCGAACAGCCCCGCCTTGAACAGCGAATCGTAGGGCAGGGCGGCGGCGATCGCCTGGCGCACCTTCTTGTTGTCGAAGGGCGCCATCTGGGTGTTGAAGGCGATCATGGTGAAGGCGTTGAACTGCGGCGTCGAAATCGCCTTCACGCGGCCGCGCTGGACCAGCGTGTCGATGTCGCTCGGCTGCAGATCGATGGACAGGTCCGCGTCGCCCTTCTCGATCAGGCTGGCGCGGGTCGCGGCCTCGGGAATGGTTTGGCAGATGATGCGCCGGAACGGGGCCGGCTTGCCGTCGACGCCGCCGGTCCAGGCCTCGTTGCGGCGCAGGATCACCTGCTCGCCGGGCTTGAAGTTCTCCACCGTATAGGCGCCGGACCCGGCCGTGTTGTCCTTGGTCCAGGCCTGGCCCCAGGGGTCCTGCGGCGTCACGTGCTGCTTCACCAGGGCGGAATTGAACACGATCGCATAGAGCGTGCAGAGGTTCGGCAGCGCGAGGCGGTCCGGCTTGTCGATCTTGCCGACCACCGTGTGGGTGTCGACGATCGTGAACTGCTCGGGCTTGGTCCAGGAGCCGGTGGCGATCTGCGCGGCCGCGAGCGAGCGGGCCGAGACGGCACGGTCATAGGACCATTTGACATCGGCCGCGGTCACCGGGGTGCCGTCGTGGAACTTGGCGGTCTTGCGGATGTGGAAGGTGAAGGTCATGCCGTCGGGGCTGACGTCGACCTTCTCGGCGATCTCGCCGCGGATGGTGTCGATGTCGAAGACCCAGTTGCCGTCGCGCTGCTTGCGGCCGAAGGAGACCAGGCGGTCATAGACGTTGACGCTGACGCCGAACGCCTCGCGCGTCGAGCCGGGCATGGTCGGGTCGAGCGTGTTGACCGCGGCGCCGGTGACATAGCGCAGGGTCTCGGCGCGGGTCTGGGCCTCGGCGCTGCCGCCGAGATAGGGGGCGGTGGCGACCGCGGCCGTTCCCGCGAGGAGGTGACGACGGTTCAGCTTCATGACGCGGTCTCCGTTGAGGATGCGGGCCGGCGATGCGGCTCCCGTCGGCTCGCCCAGGGGTCTGCAATCTCCGTACCAGCAGCATTTGGCTGCCCATGCGAGGCCTGCGTGAGGTAAATCTCCGTTCGCCACAGCCCTTGGCTCGGAAGATCCCCCTCGGCCCCTGCTCGCCAGGGCAGCAACCGGCTTGCGCTGCCCAAGCTTTGGGCACTATTGGCGGGCAAGCCAGCCGCTGTCAACGGCCAGCACCAACCCAGGCGAGGTAGTCGGCGGCGGCCTGCTTGAGGCCAAAGCGCGGGACGAAGCCGGTCGCGGCCTTCAGGCGTTCGAAGTCGCTGCCGGGGCGGTCGGCGGGGATCTGATAGCGGACGGTCGGTGCCGCCGCATCGATGCCATGGCTCCAGCCGGGGAAGGCCGGCGCGATGGCGGCGCAGAAGGCTTCCACCGAGAAGACCTCCGGGCCACCCAGGTCGAAGATCGGCGCCGGCTGGTCGAACCCGGCGGCAACCAGGGTGGCCAGGCCCGCCGCCGCGTCCCTGGAATAGAGCCAGCCGGCATATCCCGGGCGCGACAGGCGGGTCGGCCGCCCGGCCTGGGCGTCGGCCATGACCTGGGCCTGCGCCGACAGGATCTCGCGGACCCCGGTATCGCGCTCAAAGGGGCCATAGACCCCCGCGATGCGCAGGATCGGGGTGACAATGCCATAGACCGCGCCGAGGCGCAGCGCGACATCCTCGGCCATCTTCTTGGTGAGACCGTAGAGCGCCGCGGGGGCGGGCGGATCGACATCGGCGCGGAAGCGCGCCCCGTCGGCCTTGGCGAGCGGATAGACGCTGGCCGACGAGGCGATGACGACGCGCGGGCAGCCCGCTTCGGCCGCGGCCCGCATCACGGCCGCGGTGCCGCCGACATTGACGGAGACGATCCGCTCGGGCTGGGCGCGCTCCATGTCGGGGCCGGCGGTGATGGCGGCGGCGTGGATGACCGCCGAGAAGCGATGGGCGCGCATCAGGGCGCGCAGCCCGTCGCCATCCCTGACATCGCCGATGGTCACCGCGACGCCCGCCGGCAGCCAGCCGGGCTCCGGGGCAAGGGCGGCGAGCACCACCACCTCCTCGCCGGCCGCGGCCAGGTGATCGACGGTCGCGGCGCCGACGAAGCCGGTGCCGCCAGTGATGAGAATGGTCACGCTGCACTGTTCCTGACGATGCCGGCTGCGCGATGATGTCACAGAACAGGCTGCGGCGTTAGCCGATGTAGGCGGCATAATTTCCGGTGGCTCTTGTCCGTCGTCGAATGCTTTGAGAAAGGTCGGGTTCGCGGCTATCGGAGTGTCTGGCGCAGGTCGAGGCGCGCGCGTCCTGGGCCGCGGCATAGCCACGCAGCGCGCGCCAGGCGTCGCGGAGCCGGGTGGGGATCATGGCGCCAGCAACCGCTTGATCACGTCCAGCGTCGTGCCCTCGCCTCGCTGAGGGCACGGCGTCGCGTGTGCGCCACGTGCTTGAGGTAGGCCACAATCCCGCGCCAGCAGCTTCGCCAGTTCCTCCCATGGTGCCCGCTCCCGCGGACTGCCGGGGATCACGACATGGTCGACCAGCCAGGAGGTGAATCCCTCGGCCCAGCCCCAGACGTCGACCTCGATCCGGTCGTCCTGCACGTCCACTCCGGCGGTGAGCACCAGTGCGCCGGGCAGCACGGTGCCGAGCGGGAAGTCCTCCCGCCGTTCGACCAGGCGCTCCCAATCCGGCGCCTCGCCGTGCTCCTGCCACACCTCGCCGAGTACCGTATTCCGGAAGGTCTTGAGGTCCTCCGGCTTGCCCTGGGCTGCCTCCCAATCGCGGGCGATCTGCTCCCAGGACAGCCAGCCCACCGGCGAGTAGAGCGCAGAGATGTGATAGCCCACCGTGTGGGGGTCCGATGCCTCCGCCGTCGCACGCCACTCGCCGCCCGCCAGCATCGCCGTCTTGTGGTGCTCGCCAATCGGCGCGTCGCAGCCCTCGCAGTGATAGGCCACTGAGGTCGGGTTGCCCTTCTCCCAGATCAGCCGATCGAACCGAAGCCACTGCATCGCTTGGCAGTGCGGGCACGGCACGAAGAACCGCCGCTGGTCGCTCGCCTGGAACTCCCGCTCAATCCGGCTCCTGCCGGCGATCGTGGGCGTCGAGACCAGGAACACCTTGCGCCGCCAGCCAAACGTCCGCGCCCGGGCTTCGGCTAGGGCAATGGGATCGCCTTCGCCCTCGACGTCGCCGGGATAAGCATCGACCTCGTCCAGGAACAGGAACCGCGCCGGCATTGAGCGCAGCCCGACCGCCGAATTGGCGCCGGTGAGCACCAGGATGCCACCCGGGAATTCCTTCGACAGCTGGGTGTTGCCGCTGTCTCGCGCCCGCGCCGGTGCCACCCGCTCGCGTAGCGCCGGGGTCTCCTCCACCAGTGGGTCGATGCGCTGCCGGCTGAAGCGCTTGGCCAATTCCACCGTCGGCTGCACCGCCAGCACCGGGGCCGGCACATGGTGCATGATGTAGCCGAGCCAACAATTGCCCCCCTCGCTGTTGTGGGTGGGTATCCAGCCGTGGCCGCAAAGATAGAGGTGTTTCGGCGAGTCCACTTCGATGCATCGCACCGGCACGCTCGGCACCGGCTCGATGCTGGTAATCCGACGCCGCCGGCTCTTGTAGAGGCGCGCCTGTGCAATCGGGCGCATCCGCGCCAGCTTGCGGGAGAGCCGAAACATCGGCTCTTCGCGATAGGCGGACCAGGACACGCGCCAATATTCGAGGCACTCGCGCTCGGCGTTGCCGAACATTCGTCGCCGGGACGCGGAGTAGTAGATCGCAGGCTTATAGCCGAGGCTGCGGAGCAGTTCGACCAGCCCGCCGACTAGGCCCAGGTCGGTATTGCTGAACTCGCAGCGATTTCCATCCGGCGTGATCGTGCCGTCAGTGTCCATCAGCCCGCGAACCAGCTCCAGCCGCTGTTCTCGGTTGGCGCGGAGATAGGCGGCGGGGATGTGCTTGTTGCCCAGCAGATCAAGCTTCCCGAGCAGCGACGTGAACCGCGAGCGATGCTGGATCGTCGCAGGCGTGCCGCCATCGTTGATCAGCCGGAAGGTGGGGTCGATGACGATGTTGGCGCATCGACCATTACGCCAGTGCGGCAGTCGAAACTCCGCGGTGAAACCACAGTCATTCAGATGATCGGCTATCTCCCGGTCGCCTTCATCGACCGAGATGTGGTTCATGATCGACGAACCATCACCGAGCCACACCCCAAGGACGTACGGGTGGATGATCAGGTCCTGCTCCGGCAGGTCGACTGGCCTGCAGCAATCGATTCCGTAGCGATAGCGCGGACCCTGACCGATCTTGATCCGACCCTGCATCTCGTCGGTGCGCATCACGCGCGGCTTTGGGTTCTCCCCGTCAGTGAAGTCCCATACCGGCCAACGATGCTCGCCGTCGCAAACGATCCGTGTACCGTCATCGAAGGTGATAGCGAAGCAGGGCCGGCCGATCATCACCGGCGAGACGCCGGTGACTCGGCAAGGTGCGCCGGTTTCGTCGAACAGTGTGTCGCCAACGACAAGCGCCGACATCGTGGCCCAGCCTTCGGCCGTCGGAATCGGCGTGTCGATGGCCAGTGGCGCTCCGACCTGCGCGCCTTTCATGAACACCACGCGCCGGGCAGGATGCACCGCGGAGAGCGCGTCCATGATGTCCCGTAGATACGGCGTCCGCGATGTGCGCCACGGCCCCGGCTCCGACGACGCGCGGGTGCTCAGCACCCGGTGCTGGTCGGCCCATTGGCTGACCGTGAGCTGCGGCGGCGGGCGCAGCATCGCACCCGCACGCCGGCGGACATGGTCAGCGGTCCGCGCCGCGGTTTCCGAGGCCTGGGGGATCGAAGCGATCTGCGGCCTCCGTCAGTAGGTCGGTGACGTGCTGCTGCAGCACGGTCTGCACCAAATGCGGCTCCACCCCGAGATCGGCGGCGATCAGGCCGGACACCCGGGCGGGCCAGTTCAGCAGCGCGTCACGCATGGCGCCGGCGATCTCGTCGATGGCGGCATTTGCCGCCGCCGCGTCGAGCAGCCGGCCCTTGTCTTCGTCCAGCGCCATGCGCTGGGCTTCGACCTTCAGTGCCAGCTGGGCGACACGGAGCCTGGCGTAGGGCGTGGCATCGCCCGACAGCCCGGCCTGCGTCGTCCCGGCGCCCACCGCACCGGCCAGTGGGGA
>CAMDGX010000080.1 GCA_945897825.1 Asaia bogorensis
CTCTGCCGCATGCTCGGCGTCGACCTGCCCGAACCCCTGCGCCTGCCGCCACCCCCGCCCCGCGCAGCCCCACCCCCCAGGCCGCCGCGCCCCCAGCCGCCCAAGCTCCCGCCGCTCAACCCGCCGCTGCAGCCCTACGTCCTGGCCGCCGCCCGCGCCTGGAAGCGCCCCGAACTCAAAACCACCTGACGCCCCCTCACCCCAGCACGCCGGTTTTGTTCCGATATCGCAACATTATGGCCACGAACACCAACGGCGCCACCGCAAAAAGCGGCAGCGCCGTCAGAAACCCTTCACTGGTGCGGTCGAGAAGACTCGAACTTCCACGAGGTTTCCCCCACAAGCACCTCAAGCTTGCGCGTCTACCATTCCGCCACGACCGCATCGTGAAGGCAGGGGCGTATAGCCGATGAACGCCAAGGCATCAATGACCCACATCACCCCAACCACCCCCGATTCCAACATGCCCGAACCCCACAAGGTCGAATGGCGCTCCGAGCCCGGCCTCCTCCCCTACCCCGAGGCCCTGGCCGCCATGCAGGCCCGCGTCGCCGCCATCCGCGACGGCACCGCGCGGGAAATGGTCTGGCTCGTCGAACACCCGCCCCTCTACACCGCCGGCACCTCCGCCAACCCCGCCGACCTGCAGGACCCCACACGCTTCCCCACCTACGACGCCGGCCGCGGCGGCCAATGGACCTATCACGGCCCCGGCCAACGCACCGCCTACGTCATGCTCGACCTCCACCACCCCCACGGCATGGCCAAGCCCCGCGACGTGCGCAGCTACGTCGCCGCCCTGGAGGAATGGATGATCCGCGCCCTCGCCCGCCTCGGCGTCCGCGGCGAACGCCGCCCCGGCCGCGTCGGCATCTGGGTCGTCATGCCCGACGGCAGCGAATCCAAGATCGGCGCCATCGGCGTGCGCGTGACCCGCTGGGTCTCCTGGCACGGCATCGCGCTGAACGTCGCCCCGAACCTCGCCCATTTCGGCGGCATCGTCCCCTGCGGCATCGCCGAACACGGCGTCACCAGCCTCGCCGATCTCGGAATCCCCGCCACCATGGCAAGCACCGATGCCGCGCTGGGCGAAGCCTGGAAGGAAGTGTTTCAGTAAGCATGTTCTTTTTTGAAAAAAAGAACCAAAAAACTTTTCCCACTTTGCGCCCGGCTATCGACGGCGTAATCGGGAGAAAGTCTTTTTTGCTTCTTTTTTCTTCAGAAAAAAGAAGATTCTTGCTTGCTTAATTCGATAAACCTTGCCGCCAGCGCGATCTCGCCCCCAACCCGCACCCGCCGCTCCTCGGATTCCCACTCCACACCCCACAGCTCGGCCTGGAACAGCTCATCCAGCTGCGACACCCGCGTCGCCTCCGCCGCATCCAGCGCACCGTCCGCCACCGCCAGTCCCAGCACCAGGCTGCCCGTCAGGGGCACCATGATCCCCAGCGCCGCCAGCCCCGCCACCGTCTGCGCCGCCACCGCCGCCGCCAACGCCGCCACCGCCGCCGGTGGCTGCGCCTGGTGCATCACTCCGGCCGTCACCGCCAGCCGCGCCCCGAACCGCCGTTCCGCCCAGTCCAGCCAGGGCTGCCACTGCTCCGCCTGCCGCCGCACCAGGGCATCCGGCTCCTCCGCCCGGTAGCACAGCAGGTCGCTCTCGCCATACCGCGCCAGCTCCAACGCCACCGCCTCCGCCCGCGGCGCCACCCGCTCCTGAGCAGTCCCGGCAATGCGGGTCAACGGCGTGTCGGCGAACGACATCTCGCCCCCCTTCGCCCCGCCCGCCGCCTGCCATTCCGCCGCCACCGCCGCGGCGAGGGCCGGATTGTCGAGCAACAGGGGCGCCCCGCCCGGCAGCCGCATCGGCTTGCCGTCCAACATCACCTGCCAGCGATCGCCCACCTTCCCGGTCGCGGCCGTATCCCAGAAACGCTTCATGACGCTTGGTCCGTCTCCTCTCAGGGCCGCCGGGGTGCCGGGCCCACCAGGGCCGGCCGGGCATTGCGGTCGAACGGCATCGGTCCGTACCGCCCGGCCCGCGCCAGTTCCAGGGCCGGCAGGCAGAAATCCGGCGCATCCGGCCGGGCAATGGTCGCGCCATGCTTCGGGTCCGCAGGGTCCAACTCCATCCGCGGGGTCAGGAAACTGCCCACCAGCCGCGACGGAACGCTCACCGCCTGCCCGGGGATGCGGATCGCCGAGCGCACCCGCAGCTCCCACTCCTCCTCGCCGAGGTCGAACCCGCCCCCGCCATCGATCAACACCCGCCCGCTTTCCAGCACCAGGGCGCCAACGGTCGCCTTGCCCCGCTCCGCATCCAGCCGCAGCGCGAAACAGCGCAGCCGGGCCAGTGTCCCCATCTGGGTAATCAGGTTCAACGGCACCCGCGCCGCCCCCATCACCTGGGACAACGGATCGAGCAACATCCGGCTGTCGATATCCCCCTCGACGATCGCCACCCCCAGCCGCCCGCTCACGCTGGCCGCGATCGCCCGCAGCGAATCCCCTTCCGCCGTCAGGTCCGCCTCCACCTCCAACGGTCCGAACAGATTGTCCCGCCGGCTGGACGAGGCGAGCAACGGCTGCACCGGAAGGCCGGGGATCGAGGCCCGCAGGCTCATCGGCACCCGCGGATCGGCCGCATCCACCAGCAGCCGCACCGTCGCCCGCCCGGTCGGCAGGTCGGCCAGCAACGGATCGATCGCCAGCTTGCCGTCATCCAGCCGCACCCGCGCGCTCACCCCGCGATACGCCACCCCCACGGCCCGCAGCTCGCCCAACGAAAGCGACAGGTCCAGGTCGGCCTGCCGCAACAGGTCCAGCCGCAGCCGGGCGTTGGAGATCACCTTGAGGTCGTTCAATGACCGCCGCCGTTGCAACGGGCCGGACCGCTCCACCAGGTCCAGCGGCCCCAGGGTCGGCCCGATCAGCTGGGCCAGGGCATCGGCATCCAGGCTGGTGCTGCGCAGACTGCCCTCGAGCCCCCAGCGTGCGCCATGCAGCAGCACGAGGTCGCCGCCGATATCGCCCTGCGGCAAGGCGATGGCCAGCCCCCGCAATGCCACCGCCTCGCCGAACCCCGCGGCGGTGCCATCGCCGAGCTTCACGTCCACGGCCAGGTTGCGCAGGTTCGGCAGCCGCTGGCCGACCAGCGGGGACAGCAGCTCGAGGTCACGGATCCGCGCCGAGAAGGCGAGGTCCAGCCCCTTGCGCCGCCCGGCCGCCGCGATGCCGCCCTTGAGGCCGATCTTGGTCTCGCCCGCCTCGGCCGCGATGTCGATCGGGAAAAACTGCGTCTCGTCGGCCCGCTCGGGCAGGAACACGGCCAGCCCGCCCAGCGCCGCGGTCAGCCGCACCGGCACGCTGTTCAAGGTGCCGAGGAACTCGCCGCGCATCGATTGGTCCAGCCCCGGCATGGTGATCTCGCCGGTATCGAGCTTGAGCCCGGGCACCCAGGCGGACAGGTCCGAAGCGCCCATCTGCACCCGGGCGCCGGCGATGTCGGGGAAGGACTCGTCGGTATCGGCCACGCGCGCGGTGATCGACACGGTGCGCATCACCGGCAGGCGGTAGGGGATGAGGCCGGAGAGGGTGGAGGTGTCGGCGACCCAGGCGTCGATCTTCAACGCGTAGCCGGCAAGGTCCAGCGGCCGGGTGAGCCCGCCGGCCACGGTCAGCCGCGCGCCCGGCGTCTCCAGGGCCACGCGCACCGGCCATGCGGAGGCGGCGTCGCGGTCGAGCAGCCGGGACAGGGGACCGACCTGGCCGTTGGCGCTGATCCGCTGCTGGCCGTAGGCGAGGTCGGCCACCAGGGCGAGCAGGCCGCCGCCCTCGGACTCGGTCAGCGAGATCCGCCGCAGGGCCAGTTCGGTCCGCCGGCCAGCGCGGGCATCGGCGAAGCTCAGCCGGCCGTCCTTGAGGTGGAAGCTGCGCGGCATCGGTGGCGGGGCGGCCGCCGCCTGGGTGGGCGGCGCCTCGCTGCGGGGGTTCTGCCAGTTGCCGCGGCCCTGGGCGTCGATCTCCAGCGCGATGTCGGGGGCGTCGATGACAAGGCGCTGGATCTCGGGCCGGCCGGACAGCAGGGAGAGGAAGGACAGTTCCGCTTCCATCCGGTCGATGCGGGCCAGATCCGGCCGGGAGGCACCGGGGAGGTTGGGGATGACCACGTCCTCGATGGCCACGGTCGCGCCGAAATACGATTCGATGGTCAGCCGCCCGCCGATCCGCACGTCCCGCCCGGTGGCCTGGCGCAGGGCGGCCTCAGCCTGGGCGTGCAGGGCCTCGGTATCGATCAGGGCGCGGATGCCGCCGATCGCCGCCCCGACCAGGACGGCGATGCCGAATGCGCCGAGCAGCAGGATGCGCAGCCAGGGCACGGGCGGCGGCGGACGTTCCTGCAGGTGGGCGAGAGGGAATGCCCCCTGCCCGGCCCGCTCGATCCTGATCCGCCGCTGGCGCGCCATGGTGACTCCGATGGTTGCTGGGCTGTCCTAGCGCAGAGTTGGGACCGTTGCACCTGGGTGGAGATAGGGAGGAGGAGTCTTCTTTTTCTGAAGAAAAAGAAGCAAAAAGACTTTTATCCGTTTGCGCCCAGCTCGACCTGTGGGGGCCTGGGCCAAGGGATGGAAGTTTTTTGGTTCTTTTTTTCAAAAAAGAACATGCTTACTTCCTTCGTGCCGACCGCACCGCCGGCGGCACGGTGAAGCCCAGCGTGCGGAAGGATTCGGCCATGTGCTGCGGCAGGTCGGCCTCGACGCTCAGCGTGCCGCCGGCGGGGTGCGGCAGGGTAAGGCGGCGGGCGTGCAGGTGCAGGCGCTCGGGGAAGCCTTCGACCAGGGCGGAGTTGCGGTTGCCCTCGTCCTGCTTCTCGGTGCCGTAGGGGGCGTCGCCGAGGATCGGGGCGCCAATAGATGCGCAGTGAACGCGGAGTTGGTGGGTGCGGCCGGTGAGCGGCTTGAGCTCGAGCCAGGCGAGCTTGCGGCCGGCGTGGTCCAGCGTGCGGTAGTCGGTGATGGAGTGGGCGGTGTCGGAGTCGTAGGGGCCGGCGATGGCGGCTCGCTCGCCGCGGAAGCCGTCGATGCGGACGAGGTCGCGCTCGATGCGGCCTTCGACCGGGACGGGGCGGCCGGTGACGATGGCCCAGTAGGTTTTCTCGACGGTGCGGCCGCGAAAGGCGCTGGCGAGCTTGGCGGCGATGCCGGGGGTGCGGGCGACGACGAGGACGCCGCTGGTGTCCTTGTCCAGGCGGTGGACGAGGCGGGGCTTGTCGCCGTCGGGGCTGCGCAGGGCGGCGAGCATCATGTCGAGGTGCTTGGAGATGCCGGGGCCGCCCTGGGTGGGCAGGCCCGGGGGTTTGTTCAGGACGATGAGCTGGTCGTCCTTGTAGAGGATCATCGCCTCGATCTCGCGGACCAGGGCGGGGTCAAGCGGCGGGGCCTCGACCGTCTTGGTGGGGGCGACGGGGATGGGGGGGATGCGGATGGCCTGGCCCGGGGCGAGGCGGGTGGCGGCGTCGGCGCGCTTGCCATCGACGCGGACCTGGCCGGTGCGGCACAGCTTCTGGATGGCGGCCTGGGTGAGGCCGGGGAAATGGCGGCGGAACCAGCGGTCGAGGCGGATATCGGCCTCGTCCTCGGTGGTGGTTTTCGTTGTAACTGTCATGTGCCGCGGTCCTGGCGGAGTTTGGCCCAGTAGGCAAGGCGCTTGCCGATCTCGCGCTCGAAGCCGCGTTCGACGGGGCGGTAGAATTGCTGCCTTGGCATGGTGTCGGGGAAGTAGTTCTGGCCGGAAAAGCCGTCTTCGGCATCGTGGTCGTAGGCGTAGCCGGCGCCGTAGCCGAGGTTCTTCATCAGTTTGGTTGGCGCGTTGAGGATGTGGGCCGGCGGGGTGAGGCTGCCTGTGCCCTTGGCCGCGCGCTGGGCGGCGCCGAGGGCGGTGTAGAGGGCGTTGGATTTGGGCGCAGTGCCGAGATAGACGACGGCCTGGGCGATGGCGAGCTCGCCTTCGGGAGAGCCGAGGCGCTCGTAGGTTTCCCAGGCGGCCAGGGTGAGCTGGAGGGCCTGGGGGTCGGCCATGCCAATGTCCTCACTGGCGAAGCGCAGCAGGCGGCGGGCGATGTAGCGCGGGTCCTCGCCGCCGACGAGCATGCGGGCGAGCCAGTAGAGCGCGGCGTCGCAATCGGAGCCGCGCAGGGATTTGTGGAGGGCGGAGATGAGGTTGTAGTGCTCCTCGCGGTCCTTGTCGTAGAGGGCGGCGCGCTTGGCCAGGAGGTCGGAGAGTTCCGGCACGTCGAGCGGGGTGGTTTCCGGCGGCAGGGCGGCGAGCTGTTCGGCGAGGTTGAGCAGGTAGCGGCCGTCGCCGTCGGCCATGGCGCGCAGGGTGGCGCGGGCTTCGGGATCGAGCGGCAGGGGGTGGGCAATGGCGACTTCGGCGCGGGCGAGGAGTTTTTCCAGGCCGTCATCGTCGAGGCGCTTGAGGACGAGGACCTGGCAGCGGGAGAGGAGCGCGCCGTTCAGGGCGAAGCTGGGGTTTTCCGTCGTCGCGCCGATGAGGGTGACGGTGCCGTTCTCGACGACCGGGAGAAAGCCGTCCTGCTGGGCGCGGTTGAAGCGGTGGATCTCGTCGACGAACAGGAGGGTGGCTTGGCCGGTGGTCCGGCGGCGGGTGGCCTCCTCGAAGCATTTCTTGAGGTCGGCGACGCCGGAGAAGACGGCGCTGAGCTGGACGAAGTGGAGGTTCGCCTGCTCGGCGAGGAGGCGGGCGATGGTGGTCTTGCCGACACCCGGTGGGCCCCAGAGGATGAGCGAGGCGAGCGAGCCGCGGGCCAGCATGCGGGTGAGGGTGCCGGCGGGGCCGAGCAGGTGGTCCTGGCCGACGACCTCGCCGAGCGCGCGGGGGCGCAGGCGGTCCGCGAGGGGGCCGGTGGTGGGCGCGGGCTCGGGCATGGGCAGGGAGAGCGACACGTCGCCAGTATAGCAGGTCAGCGGCGCAGGGTGCCGATGGCGATGCCCGCGAGGATCATGGCGGCCGCGACGAGGAGGGGGAGGTCGATGCCTTCGCCGAGGAAGATCGCCGAGCCGGCGATGCCGACGACGGGGGTGGCGAGGATGCCGAGCGCGGTGGTGGAAGCGGGCAGGCTTCGGTTGACGATGGCGAGCGCCCAGAAGGCGTAGGCGGTGCCGATCAGGCCGGTGTAGGCGAACAGGGCGGCGAGGCGGTGGGAGTAGGCGAAGCTCGGCGCGCCCTCGATGAGCGGGGCGAGGATGAAGAGGACCATCGTGGCCAGCAGGGCCTGCCAGAAGACGAGCTGGAAGGGCGAGCTGATCCATCTGTGGGCGCGGGTGTAGAGGATGGAGACCGACCAGGAGAGCGCGGACAGCAACAGCATCGCGTTGCCGAACAGGGCATTGCCGTCGGACCAGTCGAAGGCGAGGGGGTTGAACAGGAAGGCGAGGCCCGCGAGCCCGAGGCCGATGCCAAGCGCACGGGCCGGCGGGATGCGCTCCTTCAGGAAGGGCCAGGCGCCGAGCGCGACCCAGAGCGGGGTGGTGTAGGCCAGCACGACCGAGCGACCGACCGGGACGTGCATCAGGCCGTAGGACATCAGCACCGAGAAGACGATCATGTGCGGCACGGAGATCATGACGATCACCGGCAGGTCGCCGCGCCTGGGGATGATCATCTGGCGGCGGGCGACAAGCAGGACGCCGAGGCCGATGGTGGCGACCAGGCTGCGCAGCGCCGACATCCAGAAGGGCGGCACTTCCATGACGATCAGCTTGGCGACCGTCCAGGTGATGCCCCAGGCCACGACGATCGAGGCGAACAGGGCGATCGCGGCCGCGCGGGAAGGGGGTGCCGGTTGGGTCATGGCTGTTGGTTCGTCCCGTCCCCAGACAGCAGAAAACCGGCCTTGCGGCCGGTTTCCTACAGATCAGCGCAGAGAGGCGAGGATCACTCGCTCTCGCTGTCCTCGGCGCGCTCGGCGACGGGGCCGCTGTCCTGGCCCTTGGCGGCGGGGTCGCGGTCGACCAGCTCGATGACGGCCATGTCGGCGGCGTCGCCGTAGCGGATGCCGGCCTTGAGCACGCGGCAATAGCCGCCCGGGCGGGCCTTGTAGCGCTCGGCCAGGGTCGAGAAGAGCTTGGTGACCATCACGTCGTCACGCAGCTGGGCGTAGGCCTGGCGGCGGGCGTGCAGGCCGCCGCGCTTGCCGAGGGTGATGAGCTTCTCGGCGACCGGGCGGAGTTCCTTCGCCTTGGGCAGCGTGGTGGTGATCTGCTCGTGCTTGATCAGCGCGTTCGCCATGTTGCGGAACATGGCGAAGCGATGGGAGGTGGTGACGCCGAGCTTTCGGCCGGCAACGCCATGGCGCATGGTTGTCTTCCTAACTCAGGCTTCGGTTCAGAACGGCTCTTCAAGCCGCTTGGCGAGGTCTTCGATGTTCTCGGGCGGCCAGCCGGTGACGGTCATGCCGAGGGCGAGGCCCATGGAGGAGAGGACCTCCTTGATCTCGTTGAGCGACTTGCGGCCGAAGTTCGGGGTGCGCAGCATCTCCTGCTCCGACTTCTGAACGAGATCGCCGATATAGACGATGTTGTCGTTCTTCAGGCAGTTGGCGCTGCGGACCGAGAGCTCGAGCTCGTCGACCTTGCGCAGCAGGTTGCGGTTGAACGGCAGGTCGTCCTGCGGCTCTTCCAGGCGGGCGGCCTGCGGCTCGTCGAAGTTGATGAACAGCTTGAGCTGGTCCTGCAGGATGCGCGCGGCGACGGCCACCGCATCCTCGGGCGCGACGGCGCCGTTGGTCTCGACCTGGAGCAGCAGCTTGTCGTAGTCCGTCACCTGGCCCACGCGGGTCGGCTCGACGCGGTAGGAGACGCGGCGGACGGGGGAGTAGATCGCGTCGACCGGGATGAGGCCGATCGGGGCATCCTCGGGGCGGTTGGCGGAGGCCGGGACGTAGCCCTTGCCCATCTGGACGGTGAATTCCATGCCGAGCTTCACGCCGTCGTCCAGCGTGCAGATCACGAGGTCGGGGTTCATCACCTCGATGTCGTGGCCGGTCTGGATCTGGCTGGCCTTGACCTCGCCGGGGCCGGTGGCCTGGAGGACCATGCGCTTGGGGCCCTCGCCGTGCATGCGCAGCGCGAGCTGCTTGATGTTCAGCACGATGTCGGTGACGTCTTCGCGAACGCCGGCGATGCTGCTGAACTCGTGCAGCACGCCGTCGATCTGCACCGCGGTGACGGCGGCACCCTGGAGGGACGAGAGCAGGATGCGGCGCAGGGCGTTGCCGAGCGTCATGCCGAAGCCACGCTCCAGCGGCTCGGCGACGACGGTGGCGGTGCGGCTGGGGTCGGAGCCGTGCTCGACGCCGAGCTTCTCCGGCTTGATCAGCGAGTCCCAGTTCTTCTGCAAGACGACGCTCAGTCTCATGGATGTATGCCCTGGTGGGTCGAAGCCCTGTTGGACAAAGCCTCCCCTGGGGGTGGCCCGCCATGGGAGGGAGCCGCGCCGCCGACGGATCGGGGAGGCGCGGCCAGACTCAGGCGAAGCGGGTGCGGCCCGTGCCGCTCAGACGCGGCGGCGCTTGCGCGGGCGGCAGCCGTTGTGGGGGATCGGGGTCATGTCGCGGATGGCGCTGATCTGGAAGCCGACGGCCTGCAGGGCGCGCAGCGCGCTCTCGCGGCCGGAGCCGGGGCCGGAAACCTCGATCTCCAGCGTCTCCATGCCGTGCTCGCGGGCCTTCTTGCCGGCGTCCTCGGCGGCGACCTGGGCGGCATAGGGGGTCGACTTGCGGCTGCCCTTGAAGCCCTGGCTGCCGGACGACGACCAGGCGATGGCGTTGCCCTGCGCGTCGGTGATGGTGATCATCGTGTTGTTGAAGGTCGCAGCCACGTGGGCGACGCCCGACGTGATGTTCTTGCGTTCCTTCTTGCGGGTGCGCGCGGCAGCGGGCTTGGCCATCGGAGGTGATCCTGTTCAAACGGTGGCGGCGGGCACGCTGCCCGTTGCCGGGAGCATGCCGCCGCGGAAGCAGAGGCGGCGAAGGCGGGCGAGGCAGCCTTGCGGCTACTTCGTGACCTTCTTCTTGCCGGCGATCGCCACGGCCTTGCCCTTACGGGTGCGGGCGTTGGTGTGGGTGCGCTGGCCGCGCACCGGCAGGCCGCGGCGATGGCGCAGGCCGCGGTAGCAGCCCAGGTCCATCAGGCGCTTGATGTTCATGGCCACTTCGCGGCGCAGGTCGCCCTCGACGCGGTAGTCGCGGTCCACGATCTCGCGGATGCGCAGCACTTCCTCGTCCGAGAGCTGGTTCACCCGGCGGTCGTCGGGGATGCCGAGCTTGGTGCAGATGTCCTGCGCCTTCGCCGGGCCGATGCCAAAGATATAGCGCAGGCTGATGGTGACCCGCTTGTTGGTCGGGATGTTCACGCCGGCAATACGCGCCACGCCGTATACTCCTGTCACATCGGGCTTTCGCCCGATCGGTCGATCTCATGTCCGGGACGGAGCCCGGTCGGGTGGCCTTGCGGCCCTGGCACCCGGCAATGGCCGCGACGCCCGTTGGTTTCCGGTGCGTCGTGGTGCAAATGCCGCACACATAACGGATGGCGACCGCGACGCGCCGAGGGGGCGCGCCAGGGTCGTCAAGGGCGCGCACTATAGCGGCGGGCTCAAGGGAGTCAACGCGAGTATATCAACTCCACGTGAGGAAGGGCGAAACCAGACCCTCCCCCGGCGCGGGGCTGCCGGGAATCAATGTCGGCCGAGCGGGTCCAGCACGGCGACCAAGTCGCGGGTCACCGCATCGGGGTCGGCCATGCCGTCGACCGCGTGCAGGCGGCCGCGGGCGGCGTAGTGCGGCAGGATCGGCGCCGTCTGCTTGTGGTAGGCGGCCAGGCGGGCGCCCACGGTTTCGCGGTTGTCGTCGGCGCGGCGGGTGAACTCGGTGCCGCCGCAGCGGTCGCAGACGCCGGCGACCTTCGTCGGTTGCAGCGTGTCGTTGTAGCCCTCGCCGCAGTTGGCGCACGTATAGCGGCCGGCGATGCGCTCGACCAGGGCGGCGTCGTCGACCTTGAGTTCGATCACGGCATCGAGCGGGGCCTTCTTGTCGGCCAGCATGCCGTCCAGCGCCTCGGCCTGGGGCACGGTGCGGGGGAAGCCGTCGAGGATGAAGCCGCGGGCGCAGTCTGAGCGGTCGATTCGCCCTGCCAGCATGCGGATGAGGATCTCGTCGGAGACCAGGCCGCCGGCCGCCATGACGGCCTTGGCCTGGAGCCCCACCTCGGAGCCCGCGGCGACTTCGGCGCGAAGCATGTCGCCGGTGGAGATCTGCACGATGCCGTAGCGGTCCTGCAGCCGCTTCGCCTGGGTTCCTTTCCCAGCCCCCGGGGGGCCCAGCAGGATCAGATTCACCGACCTCTTCCTTTCACACGAGCCTTCTTGATCAGGCCTTCATACTGGTGGGCGAGCAGGTGCGACTGCACCTGGGTCACCGTGTCCATCGTGACCGAGACGATGATCATCACGCTGGTGCCGCCGAAATAGAAGGGCACGCCATACTGGGCGATCAGCACCTCGGGCAGCAGGCAGACGATGCACAGGTAGATGGCGCCGATGGTGGTCAGGCGCGTGAGGATGGTGTCGAAGTAGCTGGCCGTGGCGCTGCCGGGGCGGATGCCGGGGATGAAGCCGCCGTGCTTCTTGAGGTTGTCGGCGGTCTCCTCCGGGTTGAACACCACAGCGGTGTAGAAATAGGCGAAGAAGATGATCATCGCCGCATAGGTGAGCATGTAGAGCGGCGTGCCATGGGCGAGGGCGGCGCCGATGGCCGCCAGCCAGCCGGGCTCCGCGGTGGTGGCGGAGAAGCCGGAGATCGTGGCCGGGACCAGCAGGATGGAACTTGCGAAGATCGGCGGGATGACGCCCGCGGTGTTGATCTTGAGCGGCATGTGGGTCGAGTCGCCGCCGAACATGCGGTTGCCGACCTGGCGCTTGGGGTACTGGATGACGATGCGGCGCTGGGCGCGCTCGATGAACACGATGAACATCACCACGCCGGCGGCGACGAACAGGAAGGCCACGATGAAGAACGGGCTGAGCGCGCCGGTGCGCCCCATCTCGAACAGCGAGGCCAGGGCGCTCGGCAGGTTGGCGACAATGCCGGCCATGATGATGAGGCTGATGCCGTTGCCGATGCCGCGGGCGGTGATCTGCTCGCCGAGCCACATCAGGAACATGGTTCCGCCGACCAGCGAGACCACGCAGGAGAGACGGAAGAACATCCCGGGGTCGATCACCGCGGCGCCGAAGCTGCCGCGCATCCCCTCGAGCCCGACGGCGATGCCGTAGGACTGCACGATGGCGATGAGGACGGTCAGGTAGCGCGTGTACTGGTTGATCTTCTTGCGGCCCTGCTCGCCCTCCTTCTTGAGGGTCTCGAGCGTGGGTACGGCCGCGGACATCAGCTGCATGATGATGCTGGCGCTGATATAGGGCATGATGTTCAGCGCGAAGACGGTCATGCGCCCGAGCGCACCGCCCGAGAACATGTCGAACATGCCGAGGATGCCGCCGCCGTGCTGCGCGAGCATCTCGCCCATCACGGTCGCATCCACGCCGGGGACGGGGATGTAGGTTCCGATGCGGTAGACGATCAGCGCACCGAGCGTGAACCAGATCCGCTTCTTGAGTTCGGTGGCCTTGGAGAATGTGGAGAAGTTCAGGTTTGCCGCGAGCTGTTCGGCCGCCGACGCCATCGGTTCCATTCCTCATCATGCCGACGGCGCCAGCGGGTCCACCCGAGGCGCCGTCGTGCACTACATAGCGCGGGTCCCCGGCGGGAGGAAGCCTGACGCCTCCTCTGCCGGTTCGGGCAGCCTAGGCCGCAGCGTCCGCCACCGGCTTGGCAGCCACCGTGGTGGTGACGCTGCCGCCCGCCGCCACGACCGCGGCGATGGCCGCGGCGGAAGCGCCCGACACGGTAATCGTCACGGCGCGGCCGATCTCGCCATTGGCAAGCAGACGCACGCCGACGACCTTGCCGCCGCGCACCAGGCCGGCCTTGGCCAGCACGTCCTCGGTGATCGGGGCCGCACCGTCGATGCGGCCGGTTTCGATGGCACGGGCGAGCGCGCCGAGGTTCACGGGGGCATATTCCTTGCGGAAGATGTTCTTGAAGCCACGCTTGGGCAGCCGCCGATAGATCGGCAGCTGGCCGCCTTCGAAGCCGTTCAGCGCCACGCCTTCGCGCGCCTTCTGGCCCTTGACGCCCTTGCCCGAGGTTTTGCCCTTGCCGGAGCCGATGCCGCGGCCGAGGCGCTTGGACTTCAGGCGCGAGCCGGGATTGTCGCGCAGGTCATTGAGGTTCATCGCAGTCTCCTTCGAGCCCAGGCCCCGGCTGGGGTCAGGACTCATCGACCTTCACAAGGTGAGCGACCTTGCGAATCATGCCGCGCACGGAGGGGGTATCCTCCAGTTCGCGGGTGCGGCGGATCTTGTTCAGGCCAAGCCCGATCAGGGTCTCCTTCTGGCCAGGCTTGCGCCCGGCCACGGAGGCGATCTGGGTGACCTTCACAGTCTTGCGGGTGTCAGACATCAGCCGCAGCCTCCTGGGCCGGTGTGTCGCGCTTGCCAAGCAGGTCGGAGACCTTCTTGCCGCGGCGCTGGGCCACCGAGCGGGGGCTGGCGCAACGCTGCAGCGCGTCGAACGTGGCCTTGACCATGTTGTGCGGGTTGCGGCTGCCGAGGCTCTTGGCCACGACGTCGCCGATCCCCAGCGTCTCGAACACGGCGCGCATCGGGCCACCGGCGATGATGCCGGTGCCGGCCGTGGCACTGCGCAGGACGACGGAGCCGGCACCGAAATTGCCGGTGACGTCGTGGTGCAGCGTGCGGCCTTCCTTCATCGGAACGCGGATCATGCCCTTCTTGGCGCGCTCGGTGGCCTTGCGGATGGCCTCCGGCACTTCGCGCGCCTTGCCCGCGCCGTAGCCGACGCGGCCTTTCTGGTCGCCAACCACCACCAGCGCGGCGAAGGCGAAGCGACGGCCACCCTTCACCACTTTGGCAACACGGTTGATGGTGACCAGCTTGTCGATCAGGTCGTCGCCGCCATCGCCACCGCGATCGCTGCCGCGGTCGCGACCGCCCCGGCCACCACCGCCGTCCCTGGGTTCACGTGCCATTGCTTCGCTTCCTCAGAAGGACAGGCCGCCCTCTCGGGCGGCTTCAGCCAGCGCCTTGACGCGGCCGTGATAGAGATAGGAGCCGCGGTCGAACACGACAGCCGAAATCCCGGCGGCCAGCGCACGCTCCGCCACCAACTTGCCCACCGCGGTCGCCGCATCCTTGTCCGCCCCGGTCTTGAGCTGCTCGCGCAGCGCACGGTCGAGGCTGGAGGCGGCGGCCATCGTGCGGCCGGCGGCATCGTCGATGACCTGGGCGTAGATGTGCTTGCCGGAACGGAACACCGACAGGCGCGGGCGCCCGGCAGCCTTGAGGCGCAGCTGGAAGCGCAGGCGAATGCGCCGACGCTGCTGCAGGTCCTTGTTCTCGCTCACTTCTTCTTACCTTCCTTACGGAGGATCTGCTCGCCTTCGAACTTGACGCCCTTGCCCTTGTACGGCTCGGGCGGGCGCCAGGCGCGGATCTCGGCGCAGACCTGTCCGACCAGACGCTTGTCCACGCCCGCGACCTTGATCGACGTCGGACGCTCGCAGGTGACAGTGATGCCGGCGGGGATCGGATAGACGACGTCGTGGGAGAAACCGAGGTTGATCACCAGGTTCGCGCCCTGCACCGAGGCGCGGTAGCCGGTGCCGGTGATCTCCATCGACTTCGCGTAGCCATCGGACACGCCCTTGACCATGTTGGCCACGTTGGCGCGCGTGGTGCCCCACATCATGCGCGCGGGCGACGAATTGCCGCGCGGCGTGATGGTGACCTTGTTGCCCTCGACCTCGGCGTCGACCTTGTCGGTCAGCGCCAGGGTGAGTTCCCCGAGCTTGCCCTTCGCGGTCAGCACGCGGCCGGCCAGGGCGACCTGGACGCCGGCAGGGACCTCGACGGGGTATTTGCCTACTCGTGACATGATCCCCTCCTCAGAAGACGCGGCAGAGGACTTCGCCGCCGACATTGGCGGCGCGGGCTTCGGCATCGCTCAGCACGCCGCGGGGCGTGGAGAGGATGGAGACGCCCAACCCGGCATAGACGCGCGGCAGTTCCTGTATCTTGGAGTAGACCCGGCGGCCGGGCTTCGACACGCGGGTGATCTCCTTGATGACGGGCTCGCCCTCGTTGTACTTCAGCTCGATGCGCAGCTGGGCCACGCCGGGGCGAAGCTCCTCCGCCATGAAGCCGCGGATGAAGCCCTCGCGCTTGAGGGCGTCCAGCACGTTGGCGCGGAGCTTGGAGGCCGGCGAGATGCAGCTGGCGTGGCGAGCACGCTGTGCATTGCGGATACGTGTGAGCATGTCGCCCAGCGGATCGGACATGGACATGGGCCGTCTCCTACCAGCTGGCCTTCACCATGCCGGGGATCTGCCCGGCACTGGCGAGGTCGCGCAGCGCAATGCGGCTCAGCTTGAACTTGCGATAGTTCGCGCGCGGCCGCCCGGTCAGCTCGCAGCGAAGGCGCCAGCGCACGGCGGCCCCGTTGCGCGGCAGCTGCGCGAGCTTCATCGTCGCCTCGAAACGGTCCTCGACCGGCAGAGTGCGATCCATCACGATCGCCTTCAGCGCGGCCCGCTTTGCCTTGTCGCGCGCCGCCATCTTGGCGCGCATGGCATTGCGGTTGACCTGGGACGTCTTGGCCATCCTGTTCTTACCCTCCGGAACCTGCCGGCCGCGGCCGGTGGTTTTCCAACTCGTAGGCGTTAAGTTCTCAGTCGCGTCTTGGTCGTCGTCGTATCCCGTGCGCCTCAGGCGGCGAACGGGATATCGAACTTCTTCAGCAGCGCCTTCGCCTCGGCATCGGTCTTGGCCGTGGTGACGAACACGATGTCCATGCCGCGGATCTCGTCGACCTTGTCGTAGACGATCTCCGGGAACACGATCTGCTCCTTCAGGCCCATGGCGAAATTGCCGCGGCCGTCGAAGCCCTTGGTGCTCGGGATGCCGCGGAAGTCACGCACGCGCGGAAGCGCGATGGTGACCAGGCGGTCCAGGAATTCATACATGCGGGTCTTGCGCAGCGTGACCTTGCAACCGATCGGCAGGCCCTTGCGGATCTTGAAGCCGGCGATCGCCTTCTTGGCCACGGTCTTGACCGGCTTCTGGCCGCTGATCAGCGCCAGCTCGGACACGGCGGCATCAAGCTTCTTCTGGTCGCCGGCGGCTTCGCCGACACCCATGTTGATGACGATCTTCTCGAGCTTGGGCACCTGCATCGGATTGGTGTAGCCGAACTCCGTCAGCATCGCCGCGCGGACCTCGTCCACGTAGCGCTTCTGCATGCGCGGCATATCGCCCGTGCCGGCCGAAACTTCGGCGGCGACGGCATAGGTCACCTCACCGCGGGCCGCGCGCGACTCGGCCTTCGTCGGAGGAGCCGCGCCGCGACCGCCGCCACCGGCCGACTTGCCGCCAGCCTTGCCACCCTTGGCGGGCGACTTGCCCCCCTTGGGGGCGCCTTTCTTGGTACCGCTCATCGAAGCCTCCTCAGCTCTCGATCACGTTGCCGCTGGCCTTGGCAACGCGAACCTTGCGGCCGTCATCCAGCACGCGGAACCCAACCTTGGTCGGCTGGTCGGTCTTGGGGTCGACCAGCTTGAGGTTGGACAGGTGCACCGTCGCCTCGACACTGACGATCCCGCCAGGGCTGCCCATGCCGGTCGGCTTGGTATGCTTCTTGGCGATGTTCACACCCTGGACCACGGCCCGGCTCTCGCTCGGCAGCACGCGCAGCACTTCGCCGCGCTTGCCGCGATCGGCACCGGTGGTGACGAGGACGGTGTCGCCTTTCTTGATGCGGGCGGCCATCACAGCACCTCCGGAGCCAGCGAGATGATCTTCATGAACTTGCGCGCACGCAGCTCGCGCACCACCGGTCCGAAGATGCGGGTGCCGATCGGCTCCTGCTGCTTGTTGATCAGCACGGCCGCGTTGCGGTCGAAGCGGATCGCGCTGCCGTCGGCGCGGCGCACCGGGAAGCTGGTGCGAACGATCACCGCCTGGTGCACGTCGCCCTTCTTCACCTTGCCGCGGGGAATGGCGTCCTTCACCGACACCACGATCACGTCGCCGACCGAGGCTGTCTTGCGCTTGGAGCCGCCGAGCACCTTGATGCACTGCACGCGGCGGGCACCGGAGTTGTCGGCAACTTCGAGGTTGGATTCGACGGAGATCATCTATCGCTCCTCACGCCTGAACCGCAGGCGCGTCGGCCTCGGCAGCCATCGGCGCGACAGCTTCCCCGAGGGGCTTGCCATTGCGCTCGACCACCAGCCACGTCTTGCGCTTGCTGATCGGCTTGCACTCCTCGATGCGCACCATGTCGCCGATCTTGCACAGATTGGCTTCGTCGTGCGCCGCGTAGTTCTTAGAACGGCGGATGAACTTCTTGTACAGCGGGTGCATCACGCGACGAGCAACAAGGACGGTTACCGTCTTGTCCATCTTGTCGCTGGTCACCCGCCCCGTCAGGACGCGCCTGGGCATCGCCCCTACTCCCTTACGACTGCGCGGCGGGGTTAGCCGCGCGCTTCTGCTCTGTCATGATCGTCTTGACCCGCGCGATATCGCGGCGGATCGCCTTCACCCGGCCCACGCCCTCCATCTGGCCCGTGGCCTTCTGGAAACGGAGGTTGAACTGCTCCTTGCGGAGGTCCAGCAGCTGGGTGGCGAGCTGGTCGGCCGACTTGGCGCGGATATCGGCCGGCTTGGTCTGCTTGGCCATCTCACGCGTCTCCGATGCGGGTGATGAACTTGGTCTTGATCGGCAGCTTGGCCGCCCCGAGCGTCAGGGCCTGCTTGGCCAGCTCCGGTGCCACGCCGTCGATCTCGAACATGATGCGCCCCGGCTTCACGCGGCATACCCAGAATTCCGGCGAACCCTTGCCGGAGCCCATGCGGACTTCGGCCGGCTTCTGCGACACCGGAACATCCGGAAAGATGCGGATCCACACGCGACCGGCACGACGCATCGCGCGGGTGATGGCGCGACGGGCCGACTCGATCTGGCGCGCGGTGACGCGCTCCGGCTCGAGGGCCTTGAGTCCGAAGGCGCCAAAGTTCAGCGCGGTGCCGCCCTTGGCGACGCCCTTGATGCGGCCCTTGTGGGCCTTGCGGTACTTGGTCCGCTTGGGAGAAAGCATTGACCTGATCCCTTAACGCTGCGGCGCCTGTTCGGCGGCCCGGCGATCCTGTGCCAGCGGATCCTGCACCAGGATCTCGCCCTTGAAGATCCAGACCTTCACGCCGCAAGTCCCGTAGGTGGTCTTGGCGGTCGCGACGCCGAAATCGATGTCGGCACGCAGCGTGTGCAGCGGAACGCGGCCTTCGCGATACCACTCGATGCGCGCGATCTCCGCGCCGCCGAGACGGCCACCGCAATTGATACGGATGCCCTGGGCACCCAGGCGCATCGCGGACTGCACCGCGCGTTTCATCGCGCGCCGGAAGGCCACGCGGCGCTCCAGCTGCTGCGCGATGTTCTCGGCCACCAGGGTGGCGTCGATCTCGGGCTTGCGGATCTCGACGATGTTGAGCGAGACCTCGCCCTTGGCCATCTTGCTGAGATCCTTGCGCAGGTTCTCGATGTCCTGACCCTTCTTGCCGATCACCACGCCAGGGCGGGCGGCATAGATGGTGACGCGCGGCTTCTTGGCGGGACGCTCGATCACCACGCGCGACACACCGGCGCCGGACAGCTTCTTGCGCAGATGGGCGCGCAGACGCAGGTCATCGTGCAGCAGCTTGGCATAGTCGGCGCCGGCGTACCAGCGGCTGTCCCAGGTCCGGTTGATGCCGAGCCGCAGCCCGATCGGATTGACTTTGTGACCCATCGTTATGCCGCCTCGTTCTGGGTTTCGGCCTGCTGGCGCTCGGCAACCACGATCTTCAGGTGGCTGAACCACTTCTCGATGCGCGATGCGCGGCCGCGACCGCGGGCGTGGAACCGGCGCATCACCACCGACTTGCCCACCTCGGCGCGCGTGACGACCAGGCGGTCGACATCGAGCTGATGGTTGTTCTCGGCGTTGGCGATGGCGCTTTCCAGGGCCTTCTTCACCGTCCCGGCAATGCGGCGCTTGCTGAACGTCAGCGTGGCGACAGCAGCCGAAGCCGGCTTGTTGCGGATGAGACCGGCAACCAGGTTCAGCTTGCGCGGGCTGATGCGGATGTTGCTCAGGACGGCCTGCGCCTCGGTTTCAGCGAGGGCGCGCGGGGATTTGGGCTTGCTCATGTCAGCCTCGCTTCGCCTTCTTGTCCGACGCATGGCCGGTGAAGGTGCGGGTCGGCGAGAACTCGCCGAACTTGTGCCCGACCATGTTCTCGGTCACCTGCACCGGCAGGAACTTGTGGCCGTTGTAGACGCCGAAGACCAGGCCGACGAACTGCGGCAGGATCGTCGAGCGGCGCGACCAGATCTTGATGACCTCGTTGCGGCCCGACGCGCGCGATGCCTCGGCCTTGTTCAGCAAGTACCCGTCGACGAACGGGCCCTTCCAGGTGGAACGTGTCATGGCCTCAGCCCTTGCCCTTGTTGCGGCTGCGGATGATCAGCCTGTCGGTGCGCTTGTTGACCCGGGTCTTGTAGCCCTTGGTCGGCTTGCCCCACGGCGTGACCGGATGGCGGCCGCCCGAGGTGCGGCCTTCGCCGCCACCGTGCGGATGGTCGACCGGGTTCATCACCACACCGCGGTTGTGCGGCTTGCGCCCCAGCCAACGCGAGCGGCCGGCCTTGCCGAGGCTCTGGTTCGAGTTGTCCGGGTTGGACACCGCGCCGATCGAGGCGATGCACTCGCCGCGGACCATGCGCAGCTCGCCGGACATCAGCTTGATCTGGGCGTAGCCGGCATCCTTCCCGACCAGCTGGGCATACTGCCCGGCCGCGCGGGCGATCTTGCCGCCGGCGCCCGGCTTCATCTCGATGTTGTGCACGATCGTGCCAACCGGGATGGCCGAAAGTGGCATGGCATTGCCCGGCTTGATGTCGGCGCGCGCGGCGGACACCACCTGGTCGCCGGCCTTCAGGCGCTGCGGCGCCAGGATATAGGCGAGCTCGCCGTCCTGATACTTGACCAGCGCGAGGAACGCGGTGCGGTTGGGGTCGTACTCCAGGCGCTGGACGACCGCCGGCATGTCGCGCTTGCGGCGCTTGAAGTCGACGATGCGGTACGACTGCTTGTGCCCGCCGCCACGGAAGCGGCTGGTGATGCGGCCATGGTTGTTGCGCCCGCCGGTCTGCGAGAGACCCTCGGTGAGCCCCTTGACCGGCTTGCCCTTCCACAGCTCGGCCCGGCTGATCAGCACGGTGCCGCGCAGGCTGGGCGTGACGGGATTGAAGTTCTTCAGTGCCATCTACGTGGTCCCCGCCTTACGCCAGGCCGGTGGAGAGGTCGATCGACTGCCCCTCCGCCAGGGTGACGTATGCCTTCTTCACGTCCGAGCGCACGCCGGGGCGGCCCCGGAAGCGCTTGGTCTTGCCCTTGTTGATCAGCGTGTTGACGCTGGTCACCTTCACGCCGAACAGGCCTTCGACCGCCGCCTTGATCTCCGGCTTCTTGGCGTCGATGGCGACGCGGAAGACGAACTGGCCGCGCTCGCTGACGATCGTGGCCTTCTCGGTGACGATCGGGTTGCGGATGATGGTGTACATCGCCTCGCGCGACAGTTGCTTCTGGCGCTTGGCGGGCTTCGTGTCGCTCATCACTGGCCTCCCTCGGCCGAAGCGCCCGCGAGGCGCTGCTTCAGGCCCTCGACGCCCGCGGTGGTGATCGCCAGCACGTCATGGGCGAGGATGTCATAGACGTTCGCGCCAACGGTCGGCAGCACGTCGATGCCGATGATGTTGCGGCTGGACTTCAGGAAACCCTCGTCAACCGAGCCGTCGATGACCAGCACCGACTTCCAGCCGAGCGCGTTCAGCTTCGCCTTCAGGTCGCGGGTCTTGCCGGTTCCGGCCGGGGCGGCATCGAGAACCACCAACTTGCCGTCACGCTGCTTCTGCGACAGGGCGGAGATCAAGCCCAGCCGGCGAACCTTCTTCGGCAGGTCGTAGCCGTGGCTGCGGACCACCGGGCCATGGACGGCGCCGCCGGTGCGGAACTGCGGCGCGCGCAGGCTGCCCTGGCGGGCGTTGCCGGTGCCCTTCTGCTTGTAGGGCTTCTTCGTGGTGCCGCTGACCTCGCCCATGCCCTTCACCTTGTGGGTGCCGGCACGGCGCTTGGCCTGCTGCCAATGAACCACGCGGGCCATAATGTCGGCGCGCGGCGTGGCGGCGAACAGCTCATCCGGCAGCTCGGTCGAGCCGGCGGTGGTGTTGTCGAGGGTCTTGATGTCGATCTGCATGGTCCTGACCCCTTAGCCCGCCGCGCTCTGGAGGCCGGCCGGGAACGGCGCCTCCGGATGGCGAGCCTTCTTCACGGCGTCCTTCACCAGCACATAGCCGCCCTTGGCACCGGGAACGGCGCCCTTGATCATGAGCAGGCCCTTTGCGGCGTCGACGGCGGCAACCTC
>CAMDGX010000081.1 GCA_945897825.1 Asaia bogorensis
GGCCCACGGCAACCGCACCACCCCGCACGCCACCGCCCCCCCCAGCGCAAGTTCCCAGGCCCGCGCCGGCAACAGGTAGAACGCCGCGTCCAGGTCCCGCGCCACCAGCCCCACCGCCGCCGCGAACGATCCCGCGATCACCGCCACCACCACGGGCGCCACCATCCGCGGCCACCGCCGATGCACCGCCCACAGCACCAGCGGCCACACCAGGTAGAACTGCTCCTCCACCCCCAGCGACCACGTATGCAGCAGCACCTCGGAGCGCAGCCGCTCGTCGAAATATCCCCCCCGCAGCCAGAACAGCACATTGCCCGCCGACAGCGCGGACGCCGCCATCGCCTGCCCCATATCGGCCAGGCGCGGCGGCAACAGCCACAACCACCCCGCCACAGCGCAACACCCCAGCACGAAGAACAGCGCCGGCAGGATGCGCCGCACCCGCCGCTCATAGAACCGCACCAGGGAGAAAGTCCCCGCCGCCATCTCGCGCACCAGGATGCCCGTGATCAGGTAGCCGGAGATCACGAAGAACACATCCACGCCCACGAACCCCCCCGGGGCCGCGCCGACCTCGGCGTGGAACCCAAACACCGCCAGCACCGCCACCGCCCGCAGCCCGTCGATGTCCGCCCGATAGGTCACGCCGCCGCGCAAGCCCAGGGCTCCGCCCTGCACCCGCCTGGTCCGGCGCGCGCCTTCGCGCGACGGGGCCGAGCCCCCTGGACCCTCACGACCAGGTCAAAACGCCGTAGGTCGGATAAGCGAAGCGCCATCCGACTCGCCACCCCCCTAGCCGCCAAGCTTCGTCGTCAGAACCGCATCCAGTTCCGGCAGCATCACGATGCCGTCCTGGTCGCTCCCGGCCCCATGGACCACGATCCACGTGCACTCGGTCCCGCTCTCGTTGGAAGGCGCATGCGCCACATCGCCCGGGACATAGATCTGCTCGCCCTCCCGCACCGTCACCTGGCATTCCAGCCGCTCGCCGTAATGCACCACGCAGGTGCCTTGCAGCAGATAGGCGATGGTCTCGATCCCCTCGTGGTAGTGCGCCTTTGCCCGCGCCCCCGACGGCATCGGCAACACGCTCATGCAGACATGCCGCGCCCCCACCGTCTCCGCCGACGCGCCGGCAACATAGGTGAATCCCTGCTTCCCCACATAGGTCCGCCCAGGCGCCACCACCTGCACCCGCCGGGTTGCCTCGTCCGTCATCCCCGCACCCTCCCAACCACACCAAACCACTATGACAATTTCCGCTCATCCCCACCAAAACCCCTTGCACCGCCCAACGCAACTAACTATTCTAACCACAAATGTTATCAATCGCCGCCCGATTCACCCTCATCGTCGCCAGCCTGAACCACGCCATCGGCCTCGTCCTGGCCCGTCGCGAACCCGTGTCCGCCGTCTGGCTCGGCACGCGCGTCTTCGTCAGCCGCCCCGACGCCCCGCGCCACGCGAAGCTGCCCATCGCAATCTGGCGCCTGCTCCTCGATCGTCTCGACCGCGCGGCCGAACGCCTCCAGGCGCTCTACGACCGCTGGCGCGCCGGCACCCTCCCCAAGCCCCGAATCCGTCCTCGCCGCACCGCCAGCCCGGCCGAAACCCCGCGCCCCGCCCTGCGCCTGCCCCGCGCCCGCCTCTGGCTCACCGCGCGCATCGGCTACCGCGCCGCCGGCCATGCCAGCCAGCTCACCCACCTGTTCGCTGAGCCCGATTTCGCCGCCTTCCTCGCCGCCGCCCCCCAGGCCGGCCGCATCCTGCGCCCGATCTGCCACATGCTCGGCATCACCCCGCCGCCCGGCGCCCGCCTCCTCCCACGCCCGCCCCGCCCCCGCCCGACACCGCCCATTCCTCCGCTGGCATCCACCGCTGACCGCCCTCTCCAAGCCTATGTCCGCGCCGCAGTCCGCGCCTGGAAGCGAAAAAACGACTGACGGCCCATCACGCCATCGCACGCCCATTTCATTACGTTATCAAAATATTTAACCCCCCTGGCCTTCCCCGCCCACACGGCTAGACTTCCCCCTTCCGACGGAGGAACGTCATGCAACGCATCGTATTCGTGCCCCTGGGCGACGTGGACGCCCGCATCGCCCGCGAGCTCGCCCCCCCAGGCTTCGAGCTGGTCGAGGCCGCCGCCTTCTCGCCCGACTTCAACGCCGCCATGCCCGGCTGCCACTACCTGATCGGCCTCGGCGACCCGCGCATGACCGACGCCTTCTACGCCACCGCCCCGAACCTCCGCCTCGTCCAGCTCCTCTCCGCCGGCTACGACCGCTGCGACATCGAATCCGCCCGCCGCGCCCGCGTGCCCATCGCCAACAACGGCGGCGCCAACTCGGTCGCCGTCGCCGAACACGCCGTCATGCTCATGCTCGCCACCGCCCGCCGCCTCGTCTGGCAGCACACTTCCGTCGCCTCCGGCATCTGGCGCGGCAACGACTGGCAGAACAAGCACGTCTTCGAACTCTCGGAGAAAACCCTGGGCATCATCGGCCTCGGCACCATCGGCAAGAAGGTCGCGCGCATCGCCAAGGCCTTCGGCATGAACATCCAGTATTTCGACATCAACCGCCTCACCGAAGACCAGGAAGACAACCTCGGCGTCCGCTTCCGCCTGTTCGACGAGATCCTGAAATCGTCGGACCTCGTCTCCCTCCACGTCCCCCTGCTGCCCACCACCCGCCACATGATCGGCGCCCGCGAGCTCGGCCTGATGAAGCCCACCGCCTACCTCATCAACACCTGCCGCGGCCCCGTCATCGACGAAGCCGCGCTGACCACGGCACTCCAGAACAACACCATCGCCGGCGCCGGCCTGGACGTCTTCGACCAGGAGCCCCCGCCCGCCGACAACCCGCTCTTCAAGCTCGACAACGTCGTCCTCACCCCCCACCTCGCCGGCCCGACCTTCGAGAACCGCGCCAAGCGCTTCCGCAACGCCTTCGACAACGTCCAGCGCGTCGCCCGCGGCCAGTCCCCCTTCTGGGTCATCCCCGAACTGAAAGAACTCGTCTCTTGAGCGACGAAACCTGGCATTCGATCATCCACGCCACCCTCAAGGCGCACGACGTCAAGCTCGTCCCCTACGTGCCGGACAACGTCCTGCGCCCGCTGATCGAGCGCATCCACGCCGACCCCTTCTTCACCGCCTTCGCCTGCACGCGGGAGGAGGAAGCCGTCGGCATCGCCAGCGGCGCCTGGATGGGCGGCATGAAGTCGATCGTGCTGATGCAAACCAGCGGCTTCGCCACCCTGGCCAACGTGCTCGCCTCGCTGCCCGTCCCGTTCCAGATCCCAGTGCTCCTGCTGGTCAGCGAGCGCGGCACCCTGGGCGAATTCAACATCGGCCAGGCCTTGGTCGCCCGCACCATGCGCCCGGTGCTGGACTCCATCGCCATGGAACACCACACGCTGCGGCGCCTGGACGAAGTCGAGTTCACCGTCGACCGCACCATCCGCCAGGCCGTTGCCACCCAACAACCCGCCTGCCTCATCCTCTCCCCGCTGCTCACCGGCGGAAAGGCCTTCAAGTGATCAACGAACCCGCCACCCGCGACACCGCCAAAGCCCTCGCCCGCTTCGACATCACCCAGCGCCTGGTCGCCAAGCTCCACAACGACGAAGCCGTCATCGGCGGCATCGGCCACACCAACTTCGACCTCTGGGCCGCCGGCCGCCGGCCACAGAATTTCTACATGCTCGGCAGCATGGGCCTCGCCATCCCGATCGCGCTGGGCGTCGCGATCGCCCAACCCAACCGAAAAGTCATCGCCCTCGAAGGCGACGGCTCCCTGCTGATGATGCTCGGCTGCCTCACCACCGTCGGGACCCGCCAGCCGGAGAACCTGATCATCGTCGTCATGGACAACGGCGCCTACGAGATCACCGGCGGCCAACCCACCGCCAGCGCGCAGGGCGCCGACCTCGCCGCCATCGCCCGCGGCGCCGGCATCGCCGCCAGCCACTGGGCCGCCGACGAAACCCATTTCGAGTCCCTGCTCGACCACGCGCTCGCCCCCCCCGGCCCCCACCTGATCGCCGCCCGCCTGACCCAGGCCAAGCCCGCCGGCCAGACCGAGCGCGACCCGGCGCAGATCCGCGACCGCTTCATGCGCGGCCTGGGCACGAAGAAATAGGCGATCGTCCCGGGGGGCGGCGCCCCCGGGACGTCCCCGCTACCGCTTGAGCCCGGCGCGCCGCAGCGTCCGCTGCCAGTCGGCCGCGACGCCATCCAGCGCCGCCTTGGCGCCGCGCTGCCCCAGCAGCACCTCCGAGATCGCCGGGCGCAGCTGCGACTCCAGCGTCGGATAGATCGGCAGCGACGGGATCAGGATCGCCGTCTCCATCGCCGTCGCCGCCGCCGGCGTCCAGGGAAAGCGGGTGCCGACGGCGGGGTCCTTCAGCACCGAGGCCCGCGGCGGCAGGTTCCCGCGCTCCAGCGAACGGGCCATCCATTGCGCGCTCGTGGCCATCTGCACGAAGTCGAACGCCGCCTCCTTGTGCCGGCTGCTGGTCGGCACCGCGATGGTCCATCCGCCGATCCAGCTCCGCCCCTGGTCCGGCGCCGTCGCCCCGGGCATCGTCACCGCGGTCCACTTGCCGCCGGTCTTGGATTGCTTGGGGTCGTTCATGGCGGTGCCGTAGGGCGCGTAGGTCGCGGTCATCGCGTAGCGGTCGTTCTGCCCGCCGGCGACGATCTCGTCGAACTCCCAGGTCAGCGCCTCGGGCGGAATCACCTTGTGGCGGGTCATCAGCGCGCCGTAGTAGTCGAGCGCCTCCACCGCGGCCGGCTCGTTCACGTGGATGTCGAGCGTGGCCTCGTCCAGCAGCTTGCCGCCATTGGAGAACAGCCAGGGCGAGAAGGAGGGGATGATGCCCGGCCCCTGCCGCCCGATGATGCCGACGCCGAAGCGGTTCGGTGCGCCGGCCTTGGTGAGCGCCAGCGCCGCCTGGCTGAACTCGGCGAAGGTGCGCGGCGGCCCGGCCAGCCCGGCCTCGGCCAGCAGGTGCGGCTGGTAGTGCAGCACCACCATGGTGACGCGGTAGGGAATGCCGATCTGCTTGCCCCCGTAGGAGGACATGCGCTGGGCCGAGGGCAGGATGTCGGCGAAGTTGAAGTCCTGCGCCGCCCGCTCGCCGGCCCGGCGCATCAGGGCCGCATGGTCCTCCAGGTGCGGCGCGACCCAGCCGGCCCAGCCGTCGGGATACATGGTGATGTCGATGCCGCCGGAATTGGCGGCGAACTCCGCCTTCATGCGCGCGTTCAGCGCATCCACCGGCAGGGTGGTGACGGCCACGCGAATGCCCGTCTCCTTGGTGAACGCCGCGGTGACATCCTCGGCGATGGTCAGCGGCCAATGCCCGGTCGGCACCAGCAGCACCAGCCGGTCCGGCTTGGCCTGCGCGATGGCCGGGCGCGCGAGCCCCGCCGCCGGTGCGGCCAGCGACGCCGCCAGCACCGCACGGCGGCCAATCCCCTTGTTCTGCATTGCCGTTTCCTCCCCTTGTTGTTCCGGCTGGCGTGGCTGGGCGGCGCCTATCCCTTCACGGCGCCCGATGAGAGCCCGGCGACCAGGTGCCGCTGGGCGAAGAAGGCGAAGAGGATCACCGGCAACACCACCATGACCGCGGAGGCGGTGATCGGCCCCCAGTCGATGCCGGTGTCGGCGCCGGAATAGCCGGCGACGAGGACCGGCAGGGTGCGGGTGCTGCTGCTGGTGAGCACGGCGGCGAACAGGAAGTCGTTCCAGGCCAGCAGCAGGGCCAGGATGGTGGCCGCGACGATGCCCGGGCGCACCAGCGGCAGCACGATGAGCCGGAAGGCCACGGCCCGGCTGGCGCCGTCGACCCAGGCGCTCTCCTCCAGCTCGCGCGGCATCTCCTCGAAATAGCCGCGCAGGATCCACACCACGAGCGGCAGCGCGAAGGTGGTGTAGGCCAGGATCACCGACAGGTGGGTGCCGCCGATGCCGGCCTTGCTGAACAGCACGAACATCGGCACCAGCACCGCGATCGGCGGCAGCATGCGCATGACCAGCAGCGAGAAGAACAGGAAGTTGCGGCCAGGGAAGGGGAAGCGGGCGAAGGCGTAGGCGGCCGGCACGCCGATGGCGAGCGACAGCCCGACGGCGCCGCCCGAGATCACCACGCTGTTGACGAAGGCGCCGACGAAGTCCGCCCCCTGCAGCACGCGGACATAGTTCTCCATCGTCGGCGTCCAGACCCACAGCGGCGGGTTGGCGAAGACCTGGGCGCGGGTCTTGAACGACAGGCCGAGCACCCAGAGCAGCGGGAAGACGAACACCACCCAGGCCAGGGCCAGGGTCGCATAGGCAAAGACCCGCAGCACCAGCGCCTGGCGCCGCATCGAGCCCGGCCGGGCGCGCCCGCCGCTCATGCCGTGCGCCGATGCTGCAAGGCGGCGACGAACAGCATGCAGAGCACCATGGCGATCAGCAGCATCACCCAGGAGGCCGCCGCGCCCAGGCTGAGATCGAAGCTGACGAAGGACTGCATGTAGGTAAAGACCGACAGCACCAGCGTGGCGTTGGCCGGGCCGCCGGAGGTGAGGGTGTAGACGTTCTCGAAGGCGCGCAGCTCGAAGATCGTGCGCAGCAGAACGGCGACCATCAGGTAGGGCTGCAGCAGCGGCAGCACGACGTGGCGGAAGGTCTGCCAGCGGCTGGCGCCGTCGATCGAGGCGGCCTCGAGCGGCGAGGCCGGCAGGGCGCGCAGCCCGGCGAGCAGCAGCAGCGCGACATAGGGGGTGTTCTGCCAGACATTGACCAGCAGCACCGAGAACCGCGCCGGCCCGGCATGGCCGAGCCAGACGATGTCGGTGCCGAGCAGGTAGTTGACGATGCCGTTGCGCGGATCGAGCAGCAGCTTCCAGCACAGCGCGGCCACGATGGGCGTCATCATCATCGGGATGATCAGCGTGGCGCGGAAGAAGCCGATGCCGGCGAGGGTCATGTTCAGCAGCAGCGCGACGCCGAGGCCGAGCACGAGTTCGGCCGCGACCGCGATGGCGGTGTAGGCCAGCGTGAGGCCGAGACTGCGCAGGAACAGGTCGTCGCCCAGCAGGTCGATGTAGTTGTCGAGCCCGACGAAGGTGCCGCTGAACAGCCCGCCCTGCATCGACCAAGCGACGGTGCTGAGATAGGCGGAGAAGGCGAGCGGCAGGCCGAACACGAGCAGCATCAGCACGCCGACCGGGGCGATGGTGAGCGGCACGAAGTTGCGGTCGGACCACAGCTGGCCCCTTGGTGCCGCGCTCATGCGCCGTCGCCTGGCTCGGCGGCGGCCATGGCGGCCAGCATGTCGTCGCGGGCGCGGGCGATGTGGCGGTCGTGGATGGCGCCGACCTCCTCGGCGTCGCCGCGGGCCAGGGCGTCGATCATCGCCCGGTGCTCCTCGCGCACGGTCTGGGCCCGGCCGGGGCGGTGGCCGAAGCGCATGCGCAGAGCGCCGATGAGGTAGCCGTGCATGTCGAGCAGCCGGATCGCCTCGTCGTTCCCGGTGGCTTCCAGCAGGGTGGTGTGAAAGAGCATGTTGAGCCGGACGTGCCCGCGCAGGTCGCGCGCCGCCATCGCCGCCTCCAGCGCATCCTCGATCGCCCGCAGCCGCGCGATGCGCGCCGGGTCCATGTGGCGTGCCGCCTGGCGGGTGAGCCAGCCTTCGAGCCCTTCGCGGATGTCGAAGATGTTGCGCACGAACCGCGCATCCAGCTCGCGGACCGCAGCACCGCGGTTCGGGTGAAGCACCACGAGCCCCTCGCCTTGCAGCTGGAGCAGCGCCTCGCGGATCGGCATCTGCGACAAACCATAACGCGCGGCCAGCTCCGCCGTCTTGAGCCGCGCGCCAGGCGCCAGGGCGCCGCTGATGATCTCCTCTCGCAGTTCCTCGTGGACGCGCTGGTAGATGGTGCTGGCGAGCGAGAGCGCGGAGCTGCGCAACGGCAGCAGGTCCACCACGGGGTGCGCCGGCGGCCGATGGCGGGAGGTGGGGGTCTTCGACATGATTTAGGATATTTGATCAAATCTTCAGGGGACGCAATGGCCTTCCCCACTGGCCCTGGCCGTGGGTCGCGCGTCGGGCACGTCGATCGACTGGCGGGTGGGCGGGTGGGTCCGGCGGGCCGGACCCCTAGGCTATCGCGCCACGCAGCGCACGCCGCAGCGGATCACCGGGGAGATGGCGCGGCGGTCGCCGGCGCCGAAGAATGTTTCGAGTAGCGCGGGATCGCTAGTGGTGGGCGCGCTGGCCAACTGGATCGGCGGGGCGGGCGGTGGGCTGCAACCGGCGAGGGCCAAGCTGGCCAGCAGAACGACGCGAAGCATGGGCACCCGATCCTCCGGGCACCGTTCATCGCGCCCCGGAACATACTGCCGGTTGCACGCACCTGGCCGGAATACAACTGTCCGTGAGAGCGCCTGCTACTCCGCGTCGCGCAGATAGCGCTCGGCCAGCTCGACGTAATGGCTGGCGGTGCGGCCGTATTTGGCGAGGTCCTCGGGCGACAGCACCCGCCACAGCCTGGCCGGCGAGCCCGACCAGATTTCCCCCGGCCCGATCCGCTTGCCCGGCGTCAGCAGGGAGCCGGCGGCCAGCATGCCGCCCTCCTCGATCACTGCGCCGTCGAGCACCGTGGCACCCATGCCGACGAAGGCGCGGTCCTTCAGGGTGCAGGCATGGATGATGCAGGCGTGCCCGACCGTGACGTCCTCGCCGATGATCGTCGGCATGGTGCCGGCGTTCACATGGACGATGGTGCCGTCCTGGATGTTGCTGCGCGCGCCGACGCGGATGAAGTTGGTGTCGCCGCGCAGCACGCAGTGGAACCAGATTCCGGCCTTGGCGCCGATCTCCACCCGGCCGATCAGGGCGGCGGTGGGCGCGATGAAGGCGTCGGGCGCCACCTGGGGGGTGGCGCCCTCGAACGGGAACAGCGGACCGTTCACGCCGTGGCCAGTTCGCGCGCGACATTGCCGGGATGGGCGATGCCGAGCATCAGCGCGATGTTCTGCACCGCCGCACCGGAGGCACCCTTGCCGAGATTGTCCAGCCGCGCGACCAGCAGCGCCTGGCGGTGCTTGTCGTTGGCATAGACGCGCAGTTCCAGCATGTCGGTGTCGTTCAGGTCCTCCGCCTCCAGCCGGTCGCCCGGCTGGGTCGGCATCACCTTCACCAGCGGACTGCCGCGGTAGTGCGCCGCCAGGATGGCATTGAGGTCCGCGCCGGAAGGCTTGCCCGCCAGCGTGTCGAGATGCAGCGGGATGCTGACCAGCATGCCCTGGCGGAAATGGCCGACCGAGGGGATGAAGATCGGCCGGCGCGACAGGCCGGAATAGTGCTGCGTCTCGGGCACGTGCTTGTGCTCGAAGCCCATGCCATACAGCTCGAAGCTCGGGCCGCCGGTGCTGTCATGCGCCTCGATCATCGCCTTGCCGCCGCCGGAATAGCCGCTGACGGCGTTGATCGTGACCGGATGGTCGGCCGCCATGACGCCGGCATCGACCAGGGGCCGGATCAGCGCGATCGAGCCGGTCGGGTAGCAGCCGGGATTGGCCACCTTGCGCGACGCGGCGATCTTCGCGGCTTGGCCGGGAGCCATCTCCGGGAAGCCGTAGGCCCAGTCGGGATTGACCCGGTGGGCGGTTGACGCGTCGAGCAGCTTGGGCGCGCGATCGCCGAGCGCATCGGCCAGCGCGGTGCTTTCCTTGGCCGCGTCGTCGGGCAGGCACAGCACGACGAGATCGACCTCGCGCATCATTTCCTGGCGCGCCGCAGGGTCCTTTCGTCGCTCGCCGGTCAGGCTGCGCAGGGCAACCCCCTCGAACGCCTCAAGCCGCGTGCGGATGCCCAGCCCCGTGGTGCCGGACTCGCCATCGATGAACACGGTGGCCGTGTGTGCCATGCGCAGATCTCCTTCCGGCGCCATGCTTTGCCTTGCCCGGCGGAGAACGCAAGCAAAACAGCGCCCTTGCGCCGCCTGCCTTCCATGCAAAAACGCACGTGGCACAGCCATGGGCGCATGAGGGGGTTCGCACCTGCACAATATGCGGCATGCTGCCCCGACCGGACGGCAGCAGGACGAATGGCGTGGCATTGGATGGCGTGACGACGAAGGCAGCCTCCAAGCTGTTCGACCGCAACCTGCTGCTGGGCATCATGTTCATCTGCCTCTCCGGCATGGTGTTCCCGGTGATGAACGGCTTCGCCAAGATGCTCGGCGCCGAATACTCCACGCTGCAGGTGTCCTGGGCGCGGGCCTTCGGCCATTTCGTGTTCCTGCTGATTGCCTTCCTGCCGCGCCAGGGCCTTGCCGTGCTGCGCACCAAGCGGCCGATGGTGCAGTTCGGGCGGGCGGCGATGCTGTATGTGTCGAACATCTGCTTCTTCTTCGCCGTGGTGTACATCCCGATCGCCGATGCCGCGGCGATCAGCATGACCTCGCCGCTGGTGGTGGCCCTGCTGGCGTGGCCGATGCTGGGCGAGCGGACCAACGCGGCGCGGCTGATCGCACTGGCGATCGGGTTCGCCGGCGTGCTGATCATCATCCGGCCCGGCACCGACCTGTTCCATTGGGCCTCGCTGTTCGTGGTGGCCAGCTCGTGCTGCTACGGCGTGTACCAGATCCTGACGCGCAAGGTGGCCGGCATCGATTCGCCCGAGACCTCGGCGATCTACGCCCCGATCATCGGCGCGATCGGCATGCTGCTGGTGATGCCGTTCGTTTGGCGCACGCCGACCACGGCCCTCGATCTCGGGATGTTCGTCGGCCTCGGCGTGCTGGGGGCGGCGGGGCACTATTTCGTGGCCCGGGCCCTCACCTACGCGCCGGCCAACCTGGTCTCACCGTTCCAGTATTTCCAGCTTTTTGCCTCGGTGATCGTGGGCTACCTGTTCTTCGCCGCCCTGCCGGATGCGGCGACGTGGATCGGGGCGGGGATCATCGTGGTCTCGGGGCTGTATATCGGCTGGTCGCAGACGCGGGTCGCGAAATAGGGGGAGTCGCATGGGAACGCTTTCGGGCAAGGTCGCGCTGGTCACCGGCGCGGGGAAGAACATCGGGCGGGCGATCGCGCTGACGCTCGCGCGCGACGGGGCGGCGGTGGCGGTGAACGGGCGCAGCGATGCGGCGGCGGTCGACGAAGTGGTGGCCGCCATCCGTGCCGCCGGCGGGCAAGCCGTGGCGGTGATGGGCGACGTGGCCGTGCATGAGCAGGCGCGCGGCCTGGTGGGGGCCGCCGTGCAGGCGCTGGGCGGGCTCGACATCCTGGTGAGCAATGCCGGGTTGCGGCGGCAGACGCCCTACCTCGACATCTCGCTGGCGGAATGGCGGGAGATCATGTCGGTGGCGCTGGATGGCGCCTTCTTCCTGTCGCAGGCGGCGATCCCGCACATGCTGGCGCGCGGCGGCGGGTCGATCGTGGCGATGTCCGGGATGTCCAACCATGTCGGCACGCCGAACCGGGCGCATGTCTCGGCGAGCAAGGCAGGGCTGGAGGGGTTGATGCGATCGCTGGCCGTCGAGTTCGGCGGCCGGGGGATCCGGGCGAACTGCATCGCGCCGGGGGCGATCGACACGGTGCGCGGGGCGTCGGCCGGGCCGCTGCCGGGCACGCTGACGCTGGAGGGCACGCCGCTGGGGCGGCGCGGCTCGGTGGACGAGATCGCGGCGACGGTGCGGATGCTGGCGGGGCCCGAGGGGGGCTACATCACCGGGCAGACGATCCATGTGAATGGCGGGGTTTATCTGACTTAAGGAAGCACGTTCTTTTTTGAAAAAAAGAACCAAAAAACTTTCGTCCATTTGCGCCGCGGCTGAAGGGTCGGCCACCGCGCAAATGGATGAAGTCTTTTTTGCTTCTTTTTTCTTCAGAAAAAAGAAGACTCTTACTTCGACTTCGCCTTGAGCTCCTCGAGCTGCTGCTTCGCGCCGGCGATCAGGCAGGACAGGTCGGAGGTGAGCATCACCATGTCGAAGCCGCGCTTCACGGCGCCGGCGGCGAAGTCGGCGCCCGCGCAATGCATGACGCACTTGATGCCGTGCTTGTGGGCGGTTTCGCGGATCTTGTCGCAGGTGGCCATGTGCAGCGGGTGGGGGTTGTCGCCGCGGGGCTCCAGGCCGAGGGCGAAGGAGAGGTCGGCGGGGCCGATATAGACGGCATCGAGGCCGGGGGTGGCGCAGATGGCGTCGAGGTTGGCCAGGCCCTCCTTGGTCTCGATCATGGCGAAGACCAGGATCTCGTCGTTGGCCTTGGCCACGTAGTCGGCACCGCCATACTGCACGGCGCGGACCGGACCGGAGGAGCGCATGCCGACGGGCGGGTAGCGGCAGGCGGCGACGGCCTGGGCGGCTTCCTCGGCGTTGTTCACCAGCGGCACGATGATGCCGTAGGCGCCGAGGTCCAGCGCCCGCATGATGGCGGCGGGCTCGTTCCACTTCACGCGGACGAAGGGCGTGGTGTCGGTTTGCGAGATGGCGGCCAGCAGGGGGCCGACATCGGACATCTCGTTGATGCCGTGCTGCAGGTCCACGCACAGCGCGTCGAAGCCCTGGCGGGCCATGACCTCGGCGGTGAACCAGTTGGAGATGGAGACCCAGCCCAGGTTCGGGCACTGCCCGTCGCGCCACATCTGCTTGATCTTGTTCGGTCGCATCCGCGTTCCTCCGGTGTCGTTTGTTGGTCGCGGTCACGGCCATACATCAAACCGGCGGGTGCGGACAGTGCGGCGGCGCGCATGAAAAAGGGGCCGTGCCGAAGCACGACCCCCTGTTCCGTTCGACCGGAGTTCCGGATCAGCGCTTGCTGAACTGGAAGCTGCGGCGGGCCTTGGCGCGGCCATACTTCTTGCGCTCGACCGCGCGGCTGTCGCGGGTGAGGAAGCCGGCGATCTTGAGGATGCCGCGCAGCTCGGGCTCGTAGTAGGTGAGCGCGCGGGTGATGCCGTGGCGCAGCGCGCCGGCCTGGCCGGAGAGGCCGCCGCCGTTCACGGTGCAGTAGACATCGAACTGGTTGTAGCGGTCGGCGACCAGGAAGGGCTGGGTGATCAGCATGCGCAGCACGGGGCGGGCAAAATACTGGCCGACCTTCTTGCCGTTCACCATGATCTCGCCCTTGCCCGGCTTGATCCAGACGCGGGCGATGGCGTTCTTGCGGCGGCCGGTGGCGTAGCTGCGGCCGAAGGCGTCGCGCTTGGGCTCGCGCTTCGGTGCGTCGCTGGTGGGGACGATCTGGGCGACCGCGAGGTCCTTGAGGTCGGCGAGCGTGCGGCTCTGGGTCTCGGACATGCGCTCAGCCCTTCTTGTTCTTGGGGTTCAGGGCGGCGACGTCGAGCGGCTTGGGCTGCTGGCCGTCATGCGGATGCTCCGGCCCGCCATAAACGTGCAGGTGCTTCATCTGCTTGCGCTGCAGGGGGCCGCGCGTGATCATGCGCTCGACCGCCTTTTCCAGCACGCGCTCCGGGTGCGCACTGGCAAGGCGCTGGCCCTGGGTGCGGCCCTTGATGCCGCCGGCGTAGCCGGTGTGGTAGTAGAAGACCGACTGCTCGGCCTTGTTGCCGGTGAGCTTCACCTTGGCGGCGTTGATGACGACGACGTTGTCGCCGCAATCGACATGCGGGGTGAAGGTGGGCTTGTGCTTGCCGCGAAGACGGTTGGCGATGATCACGGCGAGGCGGCCGAGCACGAGGCCCTCCGCGTCGATCAGCAGCCAATCCTTCTTGACCTCCGCGGGCTTGAGCGAGAGGGTGGTCTTGAGCATGGGGGCTCCCCTTGAACTGGCGGCGGCTTATGCCGGTGTAGGCCCGTTGCGTCAAGGGGTTGCGTGTGTGGTATCATGTTACCACAGCCTGCGAGACGGGCTTTCGGCGATGTGTGTATAGTCCCTCGCATGACCCAGGTTCACGTTCTCGGCGCCACCGGGCGCTCCGGCCTTGCGCTGTGCCGCGCGTTGGAATCGCGCGGGATTGCGGCGATTCCGGTGGTGCGCGACGGCGCCCGCGCGGCGGCGCTGGGGCTGGCGGGGGCGCGGGTGGCGGACCTTGCGGACCCCGTCGCGCTGGCCGCGGCGCTGGGCGATGCGACGCGGATTGCCAGTTGCGCGCATGCCCGCCATGCCGCAGCCGTGATCGCCGCGGCGCCGCCGGACGCGCGCCTGGTGCTGATGGGCAGCACGCGGCGCTTCACACAGTGGCCGGATGCGCATGGCAATGGGGTGATCGCCGGGGAGGCGGCGCTGCTGGCCTCCGGGCGGTCGGGGGTGATGCTGCACCCGACGATGATCTACGGCGCCGAGGGCGAGGACAACGTCCGCCGGCTGGGCGCCCTGATGCGCCGGCTGCCGGTGCTGCCGCTGCCGGGCGGGGGGCGGAGCCTGGTGCAGGCGATCCACCAGGACGATGTGACGTCCTGCCTGGTCGCGGCGCTGGAGCATCCCTGGCAGGGCGCGCGGGCGCTGGTGATCGCGGGCCCGCATCCGGTGCGCTACGCCGATTTCGTGCGCGCCGTGGCGGCGGCGGCGGGGTTGCCCCGGCCGCGCATCGTGGCGGTGCCGGCGTGGCTGCTGATGGCGGCGAGTCCGATCACTGCCTTGCCGGGGCTGCCGCGGATTCGGTTGGCGGAGATCCGGCGGTTGCTGGAGGACAAGGCGTTCGCGGCCGACGACATGGTCGCCACGCTGGGGGTGGTGCCGATGGGGCTGGAGGAGGGGTTGGGGCGGACGTTTCGTCGAGCGTAAGAAAGATGTTCTTTTTTGAAAAAAAGAGCCAAAAAACTTTTGTCCATTTGCACCGTGTGGACCCGTCAAAACACGGTGCAAATGGATGAAGTCTTTTTGCTTCTTTTTTTCAGAAAAAGAAGAATCCTTCCTTAGGGAACATCCACCTCCGGCCGCCAGACCACGGGCACGAAGGCGTAGGCTCCGCCGGACTTCACCACGTGGCCGAAGGTGGGGAAGTCGAGGTGCATGCCGGCGACCAGCAGGCGGTCGGTGGCGGCCATGTCGAGCGCCTTCGCGCGGGTGGTGCGGGCCTCATCGCTGTCGGTGTCGAAGGCCAGGCCCGCCTTCGGCAGGGCGAACTGGATGCCGGGGAGGTGGACGACGTCGCCCCAGATGAACAGGCTGTCGCTGCCCGATGAGAGCATCCAGCCGGAATGGCCGGGGGTGTGGCCGGGCAGGTGGTGGCAGGTGACGCCGGGGATGCCCTCCTGGCCATGCGATACGGTGCGGGTGCGCGCGGCGTAGGGGCGGAGCGCGCCCTGGGCGGTGGCGAAGGCGCCTTTCGCGGCTTCCGGGGCGGCGGCGGCCATGGCGTCATCGAGCCAGAAGGCGGTTTCGAGCCCGTTGATGACGATCTCGGCGTTGGGGTACCAGGGCTTGCCGTCAGGATCGACGAGGCCGCTGACGTGGTCGACATGGGCGTGGGTGACGAGGACGGCGGCGATGTCGGCCGGCTTGATGCCGAGCGTGTCGAGCTTGCCGCGGGCGCGGCCCATGGCGGGGCCGAAGGCGGTGCCGCAGCCGGCATCGACCAGCACCTTGCGCCCGCCGATCTCGAGCAGGAACGAGGAGATGGTGATGCGCGGCGGCAGGACGCGGAAGGCGGCGGCCTCGGCGGCGGCGGCTTCATCCTCGGCGACGCCGTTGAGGATGGCGGTGGAGGCCTGGAACTGGCCGTCGTTCAGCGCGGTGACGGTGATGTCGCCGACGCGGATGCTGTGAATGCCGGAGTGCTGCATGGAAGGGATTCCAGGACTGGAGTTCAGGCCGCGGCGCGGGCCGGGTTGCGTCGGAACGCGGACATGATGCTGCCAAGGATTCCCTGCGGCAGGAAGATGATGAAGATCACCAGCAGCAGGCCGTAGATCAGGTTGTCCCAGCCGACTGCGGCGGGGCCGAAGCCGATGCGCAGCGCCTCGCCGAGCAGGATGGTGATGACCGCGCCGATCGTCGGTCCGAGGGCGACGTAGAGCCCGCCGACCACGACGGCGAAGACCATCTGGAGCGAGATCGCGATGCCGCTGACCGAGTCGGGCGAGACGAACATCTGGTACTGGCAGTAGAGCGCGCCGGACAGCGCCGTCATCATCGCGGAGAGCACGGTGATCTTGAGCTTCTCGGCGGTGACGTTCACGCCGGCGGCGGCGGCGGCGTCCTCGTCCTCGGAGATGGCTTCCAGGGCGTAGCGCATCATGCTGCGCTCGACGGCGTACCAGATGACGAGGCCGGCGGCCCAGACGGCCAGCGCGATCAGGTACCAGGTGGCCTTGTCGGTAAACTGGAAGGCCAGGATCGAGCTGCCGCCCGGGACGCGGTTCGGCGTGTAGCCGAGCGAGCCGCCGGTCAGGCCGCGGGTGGCGACGATGACCTGGAGCACGATGCCGGACAGGGCGAGGGTGACCAGGGCGAAGTAGTGGCCGGTGATGCGGAAGCGGAAGCAGGGCCATGCGACCACCAGGGCCAGCAGGGCGGCGCAGACGAGGCCCAGCGGGATGCCGAGCCAGGGCGACAGGCCGAGATTGTTCCAGGCCAGCGCAGTGACGTAGGCGCCGACGCCCATGAAGCCGCCATGGCCGAGCGAGACCAGGCCGAAGCGGCCCATCATGCTCCAGGAGGTGTAGGCGAACGACCAGATCAGGATGGTGATCATGATGTGCATCGGGTAGGGCGAGCCCCACGCGAGCGGCAGGATCACCAGGGCCGCGGCGGCAATGGCCCAGAGGCCGGCCTTGCCCTTTGGGATGGCGTTCATGAGCGCCTCGCCAGCAGGCCGGCGGGGCGTATGAACATCATGGCGATGAAGAAGACGAAGGCGAACACGTAGCCCCACTCGAGATCGAGGTAGAGACCGCCGAGCGAGATGATTTCGGCGAAGATGAACGCGGCGATGAAGCCGCCGAGCATGTTGCCGAGCCCGCCCATGACGCAGATCATGAAGGTGATCGGCCCGAAGGACAGGCCGACGAAGGGGTGCACGTCGTATTGCAGCACCAGCAGGCAGGCGCCGAGGCCCGCGAGCCCGCCGCCGACGGCCGAGGTGATGAGATAGACGCGCCGCGTGTCGACGCCCATCAGCGCCATGATCTGGCGATCCTGCGAGATGGCGCGTATCGCGGTGCCCATGTAGGTGCGGGTGAGGAAGAGGTAGAGCGCCACCATGCCGGCCAGGGCCGCGCCGAAGGCGAGCAGGCGGGCGTAGCTGATGAACACGTCGGCCACCTCGATGGTGGGCAGGCGGATGCCGAGGTTGCGGAAGTCGATGCCGAACATGACGGTGGCGAGCGACTGCAGGAAGAACAGCACGCCGCCGGTGGCCAGGAGCTGGTTGATCGGCGCCGAGGTGAGCAGCGGGGAGATCACCAGCAGGTGCAGCGCCACCCCCATGATCCCGATGGCCACGATGGAGATCGGGGCGGCCACCCAGTAGCCCAGCCCGTAGACAACGGCGAAATAGTACATCGCGTACATGCCGAACATCACCAGTTCGGCGTAGCAGATCCAGACCACGTCGATGACGCCGAAGATGAGGTTCAGGCCGAGCGCCAGCAGCGCCAGCACGCCGCCGAGCAGGAGGCCGTTGATCAGCGCCTCCACCAGGAAGATGTCGAGGAAGCCCATGGGCAGTAGCTCCTGGTTCAGACGCCGAGATAGGCTTCGCGGATGATGTCGCTGGCGGCCAGTTCGGCGGCGGTGCCGCTCATGCGGATGCTGCCGGCTTCCAGCAGGTAGGCGCGGTCGACCACCTTCAGCACCTGCTGGACGTTCTGCTCCACGATCAGCACGGTGAGTCCGCTTTCGCGGATGCGGCGCACCAGCTCGAACACCTGCTGGACGATGACCGGGGCGAGGCCGGCGCTGGGCTCGTCCATCAGCAGGATCTTGGGGTCGCTCATCAGGGCGCGGCCGATGGCGCACATCTGCTGCTCGCCGCCGGACATGGTGCCGGCGAGCTGGTTGCGGCGCTCCTTCATGCGCGGGAACAGGCCGTAGACGAACTCCAGCCGCTCGGCGAACTTGGGCCGGGCCGAGGGCATGAAGGCGCCCATGCGCAGATTGTCTTCCACCGTCATGCGCGGGAACAGGCGGCGGTTCTCCGGCACGTGGGCGATGCCGAGCTCGACGATGCGGTGGGCCGGAACGCTGGCGAGGTCGGTGCCTTCCCAGGTGATCATGCCGCCGCGCGGGCGGATGAGGCCGGAGATGACGCGCATCAGCGTCGTCTTGCCGGCGCCGTTGGGGCCGATGACGCCCACGGCCTCGCCGAGGCGGACCTGCAGCGAGGCGCCGAACAGCGCCTGGAAGGTGCCGTAGCCGGCGTCGACGTTCTTCAGTTCGAGCATGCGGCGAATTCCGGCGAGGGGTGGCGCGTCATGCCCGGGAGGCCGTGGAGCTTGGCGGCTGGGCCGCGGCTGCGGCGCCTGGCGGCAGCGCCGCCGCTGCGGCGCCTGGCGGCAGCGCCGCCGCTGCGGCGACAGCGTGGGCGGCGTCGGCGTCGGCACCGAGATAGACCTCGATCACCCGCGGGTCGCGCACGACCTCGGTCGGCAGGCCCTCGGCGATCTTCTCGCCGTGGTCGAGCACCATGACGCGATCGACCACGCGCATCAGCACGCCCATGATGTGTTCGACCCAGATGATGGTGATGCCGAGCTCCGCGCGGATTCGGCGCAGCATGTCGGCGGCCTGGTCCATCTCGTGCTCGTCGAGGCCGCCGAGGCTTTCGTCGGCGAGCAGCAGCTTGGGCCGCGTGGCCAGCGCCTTGGCGAGTTCCAGCTTCTTGAGCCCGGCGGCACCCAGGCCGTCGACGCGGGTGTGCGGGTCGGTCGGCAGGCCGACCATGGCCAGCGCCTCGCGGGCGGAGGCCTCGGCATCGCTGCGCGAGACGCTGCCCTGGCCGTAGTAGCCGGCGAGCACGGCGTTCTCCAGGATCGACAGCCGGCGGAACGGCCGCGGGATCTGGAAGGTGCGGCCGATGCCGCTGTTGATGATGGCGTGCGGCAGGGTGCCGCCGATCTCGCGCCCCTGGAAGCGGATGGAGCCGCCATTGGGCGCCAGCGTGCCCGACAGCATGTTGAAGATGGTGCTCTTGCCGGAGCCGTTGGGGCCGATGAGGCCGAGAATCTCGCCCTCATCGACCTTGAACGACACGTTGTTCACCGCGGTGAAGCCGCCGAACCGCTTGGTCAGCCCTTCTACGACGAGCATGAAGCGCGGTTCAGCGCGTGGTGTAGGGGTTGCCCGCGGGCAGCGGCAGGGTCGGCGCGCGCTTGGCCTGGGACTTCGGCCAGACCACGTCGGCCCCGGTTGCGGTGTATTCGATGATCACCGGGGCGGCGCGCTCGTTCTGGCCGGCCAGGACGCCGTCGGCCAGGAACTTCACGCCGAAGCCGAGCATGGTGCCGCCCTCGGGGAAGTCGAGCTCGAGGGCGGCCTTGCGCAGCGCCTCCGCACCGGTGCCACCATGCGCCTTGATGGCGCGCGGCAGCACGTGCTGCAGGAAGACGTAGACATTGCTTGCGGCCATGCCGACATGGGCGGAGCGCTGGTTGCCGGGCTGGGCCTTGTCGTAGGCGTCGCCCACCATCTTGACGATCGGCGGCAGGTCGGGCGTCAGCGCGGCCAGGTTGGTCTCCCAGATCGAGATCGGGTCGACGTTGAAGAAGCCGACGAGGTCCTTGCCAAGCGCCTCGCGCAGCTTCTCGGGCACGCCGTAGCCGGCGCCATGGCCGACAAGCGCGCCGAACTTCAACCCGCCCTCGCGCGCCTGGCGCAGGAACAGCGAGATGTCGGGGTTGTAGCCGGTGTGCAAGATTACGTCCGGGCGGGCGCGGCGCAGCTTGGTGACCAGGGCCGAGAGGTCGGGCGCGGTGGCGGCGTAGCCTTCCTTCAGCACGATGTTGAGGCCGTTCTTCTTGGCACCCGCCTCGTTGCCGCGCGCGACGTCCACGCCGTAGGCGCCGTCCTCGTGGATGATGGCCACGCGCAGGTCCTTCGGCTCCTTGCCGAACTTCTCCTTGGCATAGGTGGCGACCATGTCGGCCGAGGTGATGCCGAACTGCTGGCCCATCGCGGTCGGGCGGAAGACGTTCTTGTAGTTGCGGTTCTCCAGCACGGCCGTCGAGATGCAGGTGGTGATCCACATGAACTTGCCGAGCTGCTCGACGCGGCCGGCGACCGGGACGCACTGCGCCGAGGAGAAGAAGCCGAGCAGCATGTCGACCTTTTCCTGCTCGACCAGGCGGACGGCCTCGTTGATCGCGACCTCGGGCTTGCTTTGCGCGTCGGCGTAGATCGCCTCGATCGTGTAGCCTTCGACCGGGCCCTTGGCGATGAAATGATCGATCATGATCTTGGCGCCCAGGCCGTGCAGGCTGGAGCCGCCGCCGGCGAGCGGGCCGGAATAGTCGTAGATCACGCCGATCTTGAACTTCTTCTCCTGCGCCTCGGCCGCCGAAGCGAAGCCGATGGCCGCAAGGGCCGCGAACGCAAGACCAGCTACCCGACGTGTCAGCCGCATGTCATCCCCCCAGATGGCGCGGCGACGCGGCCGCTGCCGTTTTTGGCCAGCCGCCTCGGTGGGCGGCCGTGTTGGGGCGAGGGTCGTGGATTCGCGACGTTAAAGTCAAGAAATGCGTACGGCGAAACGTTCTCGGCTCAGATGATCGCCGCGCGCACCCGCGCCGAAACCCACTCCGAAACGGCAACGGTGCAGAGGATGGCAATGAACATCACCGTCACCTCGGGCCAGGCCAGCCGCGAGACCGAGGCGTTGAGCTGCAGGCCGATGCCTCCTGCCCCGACCAGGCCGAGCACGGTCGATTCGCGGATGTTGATGTCCCAGCGATAGACCGAGATGCCGGCGAAGGTGGGCATGATCTGCGGCACGAAGCCGTAGGCGATGCGCTGGGCGCCGGTTGCACCCGTGGCGGTGATCGCCTCGATCTGCTTTGCGTCGATCTCCTCCAGCGCCTCGTAGAGCAGCTTGCCGATGAAGCCGATGCTGCGCAGGGCGATGGCGATGATGCCGGCCAGCACGCCAGGGCCCATCACGGTGACGAGCAAAAGAGCCCAGATCAGCGAGTTGATCGAGCGCGAGGAGACGATGATGAGCAGCGCGATCGGGCGGGCGATGGTGGCGCTTGGCGTGGTGGTGCGCGCGGCGAGAAAGGCGACCGGGACACCGAGCACGACGCCGAGCGCCGTGCCCAGCGTGGCCATGTTCAGCGTGTCCCACAGCGGCCACCAGAGGCGGTCCAGCACGGACCAGCGCGGCGGCCACATGCGGCCGATCAGGTCGGCGCCCTGCTGGGGGGCGTCGTAGACGAACTCCCAGATCGTGTCGGCGTTCATGATCTCCCAGCACTGGACGACCAGGAGCACGCCGACCAGCCAGCCGGCCCAGCGCGCGAGGCGGGCCGGCATCGTGCGGCGCTGCCAGGCGAGCTGGCCGGAGGGGAGGGGTTGGGTGGGCATCTACTGGAGCCGCTTGCGGATGATGCCGGAGGAGTATTCGGCGACCATGACGATGGCGATGATGAGGATCAGGATGGCCGCCGAGGTGCCGAACTCGTAGCGGTCGAACGAGGTGTTCAGCGTGGCGCCGATGCCGCCGGCGCCGAC
>CAMDGX010000082.1 GCA_945897825.1 Asaia bogorensis
GCCCAAAGCGGCCATCGCCTCGGCCAGCAGGTCCAGCCCCTTGTACGGAAGCAGCCGCCCGAAGCACAGCAGGCGCAGCCGCCCGCCATGGGCCCGCGGCGCCGGCGGCGGCGGGCCGAAATGCATCGGTGGATGCTCGCTCAGCACCAGCCGCCCGGCCCGCGCCACGCCCTGTTCGAGCAGCCGGTCGCCGACATGCCGGCTCAACGCCACCACCGCATCCGCCCGCGACGCCAGCCGCCGCTGCAGCACCATCTGCAACGCGTGGACATCGCCCGGATGCAGGTCGGCGTCGTGCACCACCACGGCATAGGGCACCTTCGCCCGCCGCAATGCGGCCGCCATCAGCATGTCCAGCGGCGCCGGCATGGCGCAGATCGCCGCATCCGGCCGCAATTCGGCGATCCGCGCCGCGAGCCCCCCCACCTCGAACGGCAGGCGCGGCAGGCGCAGCAGCAAGCCCTGCCATCCCTGGTAGGTATCCACCGGCAGGTCGCACTGCGGCGCATCAGCCCCCCCCAGGATCTCCGCCTGGCGCGACAGCGACAGCATCGCCTGCACGCCCTCCACCTGGCGCAGCCCGTCGGCCAGCATCGCGGCATAGCGCGGCCCCGCCCCGCGCCGCCCCCATTGCCATACCAGGATCCTCACGCCGCCAGCCCCGCCAGCGCCGCGATCAGCGGGTCCGCCCCCAGCGCCGCGCCCGCGTGCGCCCGCCCCCGCGCGCCCAGCGCCACGCGCCCCGCCGGGTCATCCGCCAAACGCCGCAGCGAAGCCGCCGCCGCCTCCACGTCCGGCTCGGCCCACATCGCGCCCGGCACCTCCAGCACCCCGCGCGGATCGCGCGCCGGAACCAGCCGGAACGGCACCAGGGCGGCACTGTCCGCGTCCATGAAATCCATGTTGCCCGACCATCCCGTGGCCACCACCGGCCGCCCCAGCAGCATCGCCTCCGCCGGCACCAGCCCGAAACCCTCGCTGCGGTGCAGGGACAACACGATGTCGGCACAGGCGGTCAGCGCATGCACCTCGCCCTGCGCCATCTCGCGCGTCTCGATGCGGATATTCCGCGCGCCGGCCACCGCCGCCTGCAACGCCGCGAAATCCTCCGGGAAGTGCCCGGGATGCCCCACCTTCAGCACCAGCACCCGGTCCGCCCGCCCGCCGAACGCCGCGCGGAACGCCGCCACCGCCGCCAACGGGTTCTTGCGCACGAAGCTCGACGCCAGGTTGAACGACACCAGCACCACCAGCGCATCGTCCGGCAGCCCGAACGCCGCCCGCCCCATCGCGGCCGGCTCCGGCGGCGCCACGGCCAGCGGATGCGGCACCACGCGCAGCACCATCCCCGCCGGCAGCACCGGGCGCAGCGCCGCCGCGCAGAACCGGCTCGGCGTCCACACCTCGTGCACGAATTCCGCCCCCTCGCGCCACGACTCAGGCGCGACCGGCAATTCCCACGCCCAGTAGCCGACCACCCGCCGCGCCCGCACCAGCCCGCGCGCCTGGCGCAGCAACGCCCAGGCCAGGGTCGGCGGATTGGCATGCACCACCAGCGGCATTCCCGCCGGCGGCACCCCCCCGCCGCGCCGGTCGATATCCAGCGCCACGGTCGCCACGCCCAGCCCCTCGGCCGCCGCGCGCATCAGCCGCGCCCCCATGCCCAGGCCGGACGGCCGCGAGAACTCGCCCAGCAGCGCCAGCCCCGCCGCCACGCCCGGCGCCGGCCGATCAGGCCGCGGCGCCAGCCACGCGGTGCCGTGGCGCAGAAGCGCGCGCCTTGGCCCCGCGGGCAAAAGGCGCCAGGCGCGATGCAACGGCGAAAGGGCGCTACGGGGCATGTCGAGCCAATCTTCGTGGCATAGGCAAGCGAAGCAAGGCGAGGGCGCTGCCCTCGGACCCGCCAGGGGGCCGAGCCCCCTGGACCCTCATGACCGTCCGCTCTAGGAGGACACCCCGTTCAGGTGGCAGGCGCTGCGATGCCCCGCCGCCACGTTCACCAGCTTCGGCGCCTGCTCCCGGCACACCGCCATCGCCTGCGGGCAGCGCGGATGGAAATGACAGCCGCTCGGCGGGTTGATCGGCGAGGGGATCTCCCCCTTGATCGCCGTGAACTGCCGCTTGCGCGTGTCGATCCGCGGCACCTCGGCGAGCAGCGCCTGGGTATAGGGATGGTTCGGCCGCGCGAATATCTCCGCGGCCGACGCCTCCTCCACGATCCGGCCGAGATACATGATCGCCACCCGGTCGGACAAATGCTCGACCACGCCGAGATCGTGGCTGATGAACAGGTAAGTGAGGTCGAGCTGCTCGCGCAGGTCCATGAACAGGTTCAGGATCTGCGCCTGGATCGACACGTCCAGTGCGGCCACCGCCTCGTCGCACACCAGGAATTCCGGCTGCACCGCCAGCGCCCGCGCAATGCCGATGCGCTGCCGCTGCCCGCCCGAGAACTGGTGCGGGTAGCGCCGCTTGTAGGCGGGATCGAGCCCGGCGCGGCGGAACTGCGCGTCCACATAGGCGTCGAACCCCTCCGGTCCGACCAGCCGGTGCACCCGCGGCGCCTCGCCCACGATCTCGTCCACCCGCATGCGCGGATTGAGGCTCGCATACGGGTCCTGGAAGATCATCTGGACCTTCAGCTTCGCCTGGCGCGTCTCCTCGGCGTTGAAGGTGCGGATGTCCCGTCCCTCGAACAGCACCGTGCCGTCGCTCGGCGGCATGATCCCCGCCACCATCCGCCCCAGCGTCGACTTGCCGCAGCCGGATTCGCCCACCAGCCCGACCACCTCGCCACGCCGCACCGTGAGGTCGACATTGTCCACCGCGCGCACGACCGTGGCCGGCACCGTGCCGCCCATGGCGCGCTTCAGCCCCTGGGCCATGCGCGCGGCGACGTCCAGCGTCTTGCCGAACCGCTTGGAAATGCCGCGCAGCTCGATCACCGGCGTGTCGGCCTGTGCGCCCGCCGGTTTCGCCTGGGTTGTCGTGGCGCTCATGCCGTCACCTCAAGCTGCGGATGGAAACAGCGCAGGGTGCGCCCCGGCACCGGATGCGAATCCGGCGGATCCTTCTCGCATTCGCCTGTCGCCCGCTCGCAACGCGCCCGGAACGCGCAGCCGGGGGCGAGATTCAGCAGCGAGGGCGTCATCCCCGGGATCTGCCGCAACCGCGACCCGCGCGCATTGCGGCTCGGCACGCTGCCGATCAGCCCGTGCGTGTAGGGGTGCAGCGGCCGGTCCAGCACCTCTTCCACCCGCCCGGTCTCGACAATCCGCCCCGCGTACATCACGGCGATGTCGTCGGCGAGGCCGGCGATCACCGAAAGGTCGTGGGTGATCCAGATCAGCGCGGTGCCCACCTCGCGCGCCAGCTTCTGCACCTCGGCCAGGATCTGCGCCTGGATGGTCACATCGAGTGCGGTCGTGGGCTCGTCGGCGATGATCAGGTCGGGCCGGTGCAGCAGCGCGATCGCGATCGCCACGCGCTGGCGCATGCCGCCGGAGAACTGGTGCGGATAGCTGACCAGCCGCTCCTCGGGCGACGGAATCCCCACCATCCCGAGCGCATCGCGCGCCCGAGTCCGTGCCTCCTCGCGCGAGACGTTGTCGTGCGCCAGCACCGTCTCGATCATCTGCGTGTCGATGCGCAGAACCGGGTTCAGCGTCATCATCGGGTCCTGGAAGATCATCGCGATCCGGTTGCCGCGCAGGTCGCGCAACTCCCGCTCGTCGAGCTTCGTCAGGTCGCGGCCACGGAACAGGATCTTCCCCGCCGCGATGCGCCCGGGCGGATCGACCAACCCGATCACCGAAAACCCGGTGACCGACTTGCCCGACCCGGACTCGCCCACCAGCCCCAGCACCCGCCCGCGCGCCACGCTGAACGAGATGTCGTCCACCGCCTTCACCACGCCAGCCCGCGTCATGAAATGCGTGCTCAGCCCCTGCACGTCGAGAGTCATCTCGCTCATCGCCCGCGCCCCCTCACTTCTTCAACCGCGGGTTCAGCACGTCGCGCATCTGGTCGCCCACCAGGTTGATCGCCATGATCGTCACCAGCAGCGCGATGCCCGGGTAGAAGCTGATCCAGTATTTCCCGGAGAGCATGTACTGGTAGCCGTTGGCGATCAGCAGCCCGAGCGACGGCTCGGTGATCGGCACGCCGAGGCCGAGGAAGCTCAGCGTCGCCTCCAGCGTGATCGAGCGCGCCACCAGGATGGTGAAGATGACGATGATCGGCGGCATGCAGTTCGGCAGCATGTGGCGGAACACCAGCCGCCATTTCGGCAGCGCCAGGCACTGCGCCGCCTCCATGTACTCGCGCCGCGCCTCCACCAGCGCCGCCGACCGCGCCGTGCGCGCAAACCGCGCCCATTCCACGATCACCAGCGCCAGCATGACGTTCATCACGCCCTTGCCCAGGAACGCCAGGATCATCAGCGCCACCAGGATCGCCGGGAACGACAGCTGCAGGTCCACCAGCCGCATCAGCGCGCCATCGACCGTGCCGCCGGCGAACGCCGCGATCAGCCCCAGCGCCGAGCCGATGATGCAGGCGATCACCGCCGAACCCACGCCGACGCCCAGCGAGATGCGCAGCCCGTACATGATGCCCGACAGCATGTCGCGCCCCTGGTCGTCGGTGCCGAGCCAGAAGGTCAGCCCGTCCATGGACTTGCTGCCCGGCTCCAGCCGCCCGTCCATGATGTCCAGCTGCGCCAGGTCATAGGGGTTCTGCGGCGAGATCCACGGCGCCAGCAGCGCGATCGAGACGATCAGCACCACCGCGACGAAGCTCGCCACCGCCACCGGGCTCTCGCAGTATTCCGAGATGAACCGCGCGAACGGCGTCTCCTGCTTCGGGGGAACCGCCTGCTGCTCCCCCTGCTTCGTGGGGGCGGTCGGAAGTGCTGCCTCGCTCATTCCTTGGTCTCCAGCCGAACGCGCGGGTCCAGCACCGTGTACAGAAGGTCCACGATCAGGTTGATCACGATGAACAGCAGCACGATCATCATCAGGTAGGCCACGATCACCGGCCGGTCGAGCACGTTGATGCTGTCGATGATCAGCTTGCCCATCCCCGGCCAGGCGAACACGCTCTCGGTCACCACCGCGAAGGCGATCAGCCCGCCGATCTCAAGCCCGACCACGGTCACGATCGGGATCATGATGTTCTTCAGCACATGCACGAACACCACGCGGTTGGGCGAGATCCCCTTGGCGCGCGCGAACTTCACGTAGTCCATCGGCAGGTTCTCGCGCACCCCCGCCCGCGTCAGCCGCAGCACCAGCGCGATGTTGCCCAGCGCAAGGTTGATCGCCGGCAACGCCATGTGCCGCAACCCATCCCAGGTCAGGAACGACCAGTGAACCCCGAACAGCTCCCGCGTCGGCCCCCGCCCGGTGCTCGGCAGCCAGCCCAGCTGCACCGCGAACACCATGATCATCATCAGCCCGACCCAGAAGGTCGGCAGCGAGAAGCCCAGGATCGAGGCGCCCATGATCGTCTTGCCGGCGAACGAATTCGGCCTCAGCCCGGCATACAGCCCCAGCGGAATCCCGATCACCACGCTCAGCAGAACCGCCGTCAGCGCCAGTTCCAGCGTCGCCGGCATCCGCTGCGCGATCAGCTTCAGCGCCGGCTCGTTGAACACGAAGCTGCGCCCGAGGTCGCCCTGCAGCGCGCCGAGCAGGAAGCGCCAGTACTGCTCCCACAGCGGCTTGTCCAAGCCCAGCGCGATCACCGCGCGCGCCCGCTCCGCCTGGTCGGCCTCCGGCGAGATCAGGATCTCCACCGGGTCGCCGATCACGTTCACGCCGATGAACACGATCACCGTCATGGCGAGCATCACGAACACCGCCTGGATCATGCGGCGCAATACCCAGGTCGTCATGCCAGTGCGTCCATCCGTCCGTCATCCCTCAAGCAAGAATCTTCTTTTTCTGAAGAAAAAGAAGCAAAAAGACTTTCATCCATCCGCACGACACAAAGACTTGCCGCGATGGGCGCCCGTCCTTTGGCTCTGTCCTACGGCGCCACGCTCACATCCGCCGCCCGCGTCGCCTCGTCCGCCCGCGCGACGTAGCGCAGGTTCGGCTTCATGCCCCAGACGTTCTTCTGCTGGTACAGCGTGATCAGCGCCACGTCGTCCATCGCCTGCCGCGTCGCATCGACCAGCGCCGCCTCGCGCGCCGCATCGTCGGTGATCGACACCGCCTTCGCGATCACCGCATCCAGCGCCGCGTTCGAATAGCGCGACCGGTTCGCCGAGCCCGTCCCCCGCTGCGCATCGAACGTCGCCACCAGCGCCCGCAGCGGGTTCGACGCCTCGCCCGAGGTGATCCCCCACGCCGCGAAGAACGCCGAGAACTCCTGCTTGCTCGCCCGCCCGATGAACGACGGCCAGGTGATCGCGTCCACCTTGGTCTGGATCCCCGCCCGGCTCCACATCTGCCCGATCGCCTGGATCACCTTCTCGTCGTTCACATAGCGGTCGTTCGGCCCATGCAGCGTCAGCCGGAACCCGTTCGGATACCCCGCCTCCGCCAGCAGCTTCTTCGCCGCCTCGATATCCTGCTTCGGCGCCTCCAGGCCGGGCACGTAGGAGAAGCTGCCCGGCGCCAGGAACTGGCCGGTCGGCACCGCCGCCCCCTCCATCACCCGGTCCACGATCAGCTGCCGGTTGATCGCCAGCGACAGCGCGCGCCGCACCCGCACATCCTGGAACGGATTGGTCGTCAGCGCCTCCCCGTTCGGCCCCTGCACGAAGGGCTGCCCGTCCTTGCGCGACAGGTCGAGCATCAGATACGCCACCCGCAGCGAGATCGCCTCCGCCAGCGCCACCCGCTTGTCGCCGCGCAGCTTCACCAGGTCCTGCGTCGGCACCGCCTCGATCAGGTCCACGTCGCCGGCCAGCAGTGCGGAGGTCCGCGCCGAGTCGTTCGGGATCATCCGGTAGATCACCCGCTCCCAATGCGGCTTCGGCCCCCAGTAGGCGTCGTTGCGCGCCAGCTCGGCCCGGTCGCCAGACCGCCACGCGGTGATCCGGAACGGCCCCGCCCCGTTGGCATGCTTCAGCGAATTGAAATCCTCCGTCGCCGGCGCCTCCCCGATGCCCCTCGGCAGCACCTGCACCTGCGACAGCTCCACCGGCAGCAGCGGCGAGACCACCCGCGTGGTCATCCGCACCGTCAGCGGATCCACCACCTGAACCCCCGTCACCCCGCGCGTGAACAGCAGGAAGCTGCCCGGCGAGTTCTTCACCGTCGGCACCCGCGCCAGGGTATAGGCCACGTCCTCGCCGGTGAACGCCGCCCCGTCGTGGAACTTCACCCCCGGGCGCAGCTTGAATTCCCAGGTCGTGTCATCCACCACCCGCCACGAAACCGCCAGCCCCGGCCGCGGCTTGGCCATGGCATCGGTATCCACCAGCGCGCCGAAGATGTGCTGCGCCAGCGCGTTGTTCGGGCCGAGGTTGTGGTAGTGCGGATCAACGCTCGTCGGCGCCGCCGCCACAGCCAGCGTCAGCGTCTGCGCGGCCGCCGGCCCCGCCGCCACCGCGCCCAGCCCCGCCATCCATGCCGCCGCAATCCAGCGTGCCTTGCCCATTGCCCGTCCCTCCATGCCCCGCGGCCGCGCCAGGCGCCGCCCGAATTTCCCGCGTGGACTCATGCCGCACCGCCGCGCTTGCCGCCCGGATAGCACGATCCCACGACCGGCGCGAATGCCCCGATCGTCGCCATCAACCCGGCGTCGTGGCCCTAGCTCCGCACCAGCCGGATGCGCTTGCCGTCCACGCCCAGGGATACCCCGCCCGCCTTCAGCGCCAGCGCATCCGCCCCGAACACCTCGCGCCGCCAGCCCGACAGCGCCTGGATGTCCGGCTCGTCCTCGGTCGCCAGCCGGTCGATATCCTCGCTGTTCGCCACCAGCTTCGGCGCCACGTGATGCTGCTCGCACTTCGCCGCCAGCAGCACCTTCAGCAGCGAAACCAGCGCCGGCGACGGCTTCGGCCCGTCGCGGTGGTTCGGCGCCTCCGGCAGCGCCGACTCCGGCAGCGCCCGCGCCTCGGCGATCGCCGCCATCAGCCCCGCCCCCATCCGCCCCTCGGCGAAGCCGCGCGTCACGCCCCGCATCCGCGACAGCGCGTCGATGTTGTCCGGCGCGCTCGCCGCGATCTCCAGCAGCGCCTCGTCCTTCAGCATCCGCCCGCGCGGGATGTTGGATTTCTGCGCCTCCCGCTCCCGCCACGCCGCGATCGCCCGCAGCACCGCCAGCATCCGCCGGTTGGAGGTGCGCGGCCGCAACCGCTCCCACATCGCCTCGGGGTCGGGCTGGTAGGTCGCCGGATCGCCCAGCACCCGCATCTCCTCGCCCACCCAGTCCAGCCGCCCTTCCTTCTCCAGCCGCGCCTGCAGCTTCTCGTACACCCGGCGCAGATGCGTCACGTCGGCCGCGGCGTAGGTGATCTGCGCGTTCGAAAGCGGCCGCGCCGCCCAGTCGCTGAACCGGTGCGCCTTGTCGATGTGCCCCCCGGTCGTCGCCGCCACCAGGCTGTCATACCCTACCTGGTCGCCGAACCCGGCCACCATCGCCGCCACCTGCGTGTCGAACATCGGCCGCGGCACATCGCCGAACCGCAGCACGAATATCTCGATATCCTGCCGCGCTGCGTGGAACACCTTCATCACCGCCTGGTCCGCCAGCAGCGCCCCCAGCGGCGCCAGGTCGATCCCCGGCGCCAGCGCATCCACCACCGCCACCTCCGCGGCGCCGGCCAGCTGCACCACGCACAACTCGGGCCAATAGGTCCGCTCGCGCATGAACTCGGTATCGACCGTCACCACCGGCTCGCTGCGCAGCCGCGCGCACAGCGCGTCCAGCTCCTCGGTGGTGGTGATCAGAACGGGCGCCGGGAACTCCGGCCGTTGGGTACGTGGCATGGCACTGTCATACACCCGGGCTGGCGCGCCCGGAAGCCATGCGGCAGAACAACCCGGCCCGCCTGCCGCGAAGGTGCCAGCCATGCTGACCGTCTTCCCCGCCCCACCCGCGCCCACGCCCGGAACCCTGGCCGCCCCAGCGGTTCCGGCCAGCCTCCTGCACGCCGGCGCGCTGTGGATCGACATGCTGGAACCCGACGAAGCCATCCGCCACGAGGTCCAGGCCATCACCGGCCTGCGCGTCCCCTCGCGCGAGGACCTCAGCGAGATCGAATCCTCCAGCCGCCACTACCGCGACGGCGACGCCCTCTTCCTCGCCGTCCCCAACCTCGTCCGCGGCGAGGGCGGGGATGCCCGCATCTCCCCGGTCGGCTTCGTCCTGGCGCCGGACCGCCTGCTCACCATCCGCTTCTCCCCCCTGCCCGCCTTCGAAACCTACGCCGCACGCTGCCGCGCCGGCACCAATGCGGACCGCACCAGCATCTCCATCCTGCTCGGCCTCGCCGAAACGCTGATCGACCGCATCGCCGACGTGCTGGAACGCGAGGGCGAGGAGCTGGACGCCGTCTCCCGCCGCATCTTCCGCCCCGCCGACATCGGCCGCATCCGCCCCCGCCGCACCGAGGCCGAGCTGCGCGCCCTGCTGCGCAACGTCGGCCGCGCCGGCGACCTCATCTCCAAGCTGCGCGACACGCTGCTCGGCCTCGGCCGCATCATCCCCTTCATCCTGGCCAACGCCGCCTGGATCACGCCGCAGGAGAAAACGCGCTTCAAGATCCTGCGCACCGACATCGCCTCCCTCGCCGACTACGACGGCCACCTGGCCGGCAAGGTGCAGTTCCTGCTGGAAGCCACGCTCGGCTTCATCGGCATCGAGCAGAACAACATCATCCGCGTGCTGACCATCGTCAGCGTCGTCGGCGTGCCCCCCACATTCTTCGCCAGCCTGTGGGGCATGAACTACCGCAACATGCCGGAGCTGGACTGGGCCTGGGGCTATCCGCTCGCCCTGCTGGTGATCATCCTGTCCGCCGTCCTGCCCATCGTCTGGTTCCGCGTCCGCGGCTGGCTCTAGAGCAATATCTGACCGGATGGAATCATCCGGTCGGAAGATTTGCGTTCTTTATCAATGATCTAGAGCGGCAGCCGTGCACCTATCAGCACGGCTGCCGCTTTAGCCGAAAAAAATCCTTGCCTTCGGCGGATCAGTTAGATATATTGGCGTCGTGTTAGAGCAATCCCCCCTGGCCAGGCAACTGGCTCTCATCAGCGCCACACTCCAGGCCGAGGCCGATCGCCTCGCCCTCGAGCGTACGCTGCTGGCCGCCCTGCACCTGCTCATCCATGCCTGCCTCCTGCGCATCGTCGCGCGCCTGGAATCCCTCGTCACCCTCTGGCAGGCCGGCCAACTCCCGCACGCCCCCATCCGCCGTCGCACCACCCGCAAGGGCCGCGTGCGTTCGCGCGCGCCTCGGCAAAGGCAAGGAAGACCTTCTTTTTCTGAAGAAAAAGAAGCAAAAAGACTTTCCATCCCTTTGCACCGCGTCTCCCGCCCGGACTCCGTATCCAGAAAGGACGAAAGTTTTTTGGTTCTTTTTTACAAAAAAGAACCGCTTCCTGCCTATTTCTGCCTCCCCCGCTTCCCTCCCAGACCGAAATTCGCCCCCACCCCAAGAACGTCGCCCCACGCTCATTTCATTCCGATATAATTTCGTTCCGTTCATTCGGCGCCCCTTGACACCCCAGCCCCTCGCCGCTTGTTTGCCGCCTCTCTCCCGATGGGGTTTTCCGGCCATGCACGCCTACCGCACCCACACTTGCGGCCAGCTCCGCGCCTCCGATGCCGGCCACATGGCTCGTCTTTCCGGATGGGTGCATTCCAAGCGCGACCATGGCGGCCTGCTCTTCGTCGACCTGCGCGACCATTATGGCCTCACCCAGATCGTCTTCGCCGCCGGCACCGCCCCCTTCGACATCATCGACAAGCTGCGCCCCGAAAGCGTCGTCACCGTCACCGGCGCCGTCGTCGTCCGCGAAGCGGGCACCGTGAACCCCCGCCTGCCCACCGGCGAGATCGAGCTGCGTGCCGAGACGCTGGCCGTCCAGTCCGCCGCCGAGGTGCTGCCGATCCAGGTCGCCGGCGAGGAAAAATACCCCGACGAGCTGCGCCTCAAATACCGCTTCATCGACCTGCGGCGGGAGAAGATGCACCGCAACATCATGCTGCGGGCGGGAGTCATCGCCTCCATCCGCCGCCGCATGATCGAATCCGGCTTCACCGAGTTCCAGACCCCGATCCTGACCGCCAGCTCCCCCGAAGGTGCGCGCGACTTCCTCGTCCCCGCCCGCAACCACCCCGGTAAGTTCTACGCCCTGCCCCAGGCCCCGCAGCAGTTCAAGCAGCTCGCCATGGTCGCCGGCTTCGACCGCTACTTCCAGATCGCCCCCTGCTTCCGCGACGAGGCCAGCCGCGCCGACCGCTCCCCCGGCGAGTTCTACCAGCTCGATTTCGAGATGAGCTACGTGACCCAGGAGGACGTGTTCAACACCATCGAACCCGTCATCGCCGGCGTCTTCGAGGAATTCGCCCAGGGCCGCGCCGTCACCAAACCGCCCTTCGTGCGCATCCCCTACGACACCTCGATGCTGAAATACGGCTCCGACAAGCCCGACCTGCGCAACCCCATCGAGATCGCCGACGTCACCGAGCATTTCGCCGGCTCCGGCTTCGGCCTGTTCGCCAAGATCGCGGCCTCCGGCGGCATCGTCCGCGCCATCCCCGCCCCCGGCACGGCGTCCAACCCGCGCAGCTTCTTCGACAAGCTGAACGAATGGGCCCGCAGCGAAGGCCAGGGCGGCCTCGGCTACATCCAGTTCGACACCGACGGCCCCAAGGGCCCGATCGCCCGCAACCTGGAACCCGCCCGCGCCGAAGCCATCCGCCTCGCCTGCGGCCTCAAGCCCGGCGACAGCGTCTTCTTCGCCGCCGGCAAGAAAGACGAGGCGCCGAAGTTTTCCGGCCTGGTCCGCACCAAGCTCGGCAACGAACTCGGCCTCATCGCGTCCGGAGAATTCCGCTTCTGCTGGATCACCGACTTCCCGATGTACGAACTGAACGAGGAAACCAAGCAGATCGACTTCAGCCACAACCCGTTCAGCATGCCCCAGGGCGAGATGGAGGCCCTGCTCACCCAGGACCCGCTGACCATCAAGGCCTACCAGTACGACATCGTCTGCAACGGCATCGAGCTGTCCTCCGGCGCCATCCGCAATCACCGCCCGGACATCATGGTGAAGGCCTTCGAGATCGCCGGCTACACCCAGGCCGACGTCGAATCCCGCTTCGGCGGCATGCTGAATGCCTTCCGCTACGGCGCCCCTCCGCACGGCGGCTCCGCCCCGGGCATCGACCGCATCGTCATGCTGCTCGCCGACGAGCCCAACATCCGCGAAGTCATCCTGTTCCCGCTGAACCAGCAGGGCGAAGACCTGATGATGGGCGCACCCGCCGAAGTGCCGCCGGCGCGGCTCAAGGAATTGTCGCTGGCGCTGAACCTGCCGCCGAAGGTGAAGAAAGACTAAGCGGTTCTTTTTTGAAAAAAAGAACCAAAAAACTTTCTACACTTGGTCCGGGCGCGTGTCGCGCGCCCGGATCAAATGGAAAGAAAGTCTTTTTGCTTCTTTTTCTTCAGAAAAAGAAGAGTCTTCCTAAGCTCGCTTGACGTTCCAGAAGAGCGGCCCGGTCGCCTCCAGCTTCCCGGTCAGCGACTTGCGCCAAGCCGTCGGGATCTGGAACTGCCCCAGGGTGACCGTCGGCACCTGGGTGTAGTTCTCGACCTGGATCTCCATCGCGATCTTCTGCCGCCCCGCCTCGTCGGGCGCGTCGAGCCAGGCCTGGGTCAGTTCCTCGACCTTGGGGTTGTCGTACCAGCCGAACCACCCGGCCGCGCCCAGCCCGCGGAATGGCGGGGTGATGATCGGGTTCAGGATGAACGCGCCGGTGAACCATGTGTGGAAGATCGACCAGCCGCCCTTGTCCGCCGGCTCCTTGCTGCCGCGCCGTTGCACCACGGTGCCCCAGTCGGTGGCGGCGAGTTCGGCGTTGATGCCGATCTTCTTCAGCATGTCGAAGGTGATGTCGCCCAGCGGCCCGATGGTGTGGAAGTCGGTGGGGTTGATGATCACCGCCTTGGCGCCGTTGTAGCCGGCCTCCTGGAGCATCTTCTTCGCCAGCTCGATGTTCCCGCTCTGCACGTTCGGCAGGTTCACCTGGTTGCCGTAGGTGGTGCCGCACGGGAACTGCGACCGGCAGATCTGGTACAGCGACGTGTCGGTGCCCATGATGGCCTGCATGTAGTCTTCCTGGTTCACCGCCACCTGCACGGCGCGCCGGACCCGCGCATCGTTGAACGGCGGGTGCAGGTGGTTGAACCGCATGCCGCCGATGTAGCCCATCGGGTTGGACGGCCCGAACTGGATGTTCGCGTTGCGCCGCAGCAGCGGCACCAGGTCGGCCTGCACCTGCTCGTACCAGTCCACCTCTCCGCTCTGCAGCGCCGCCGCGGCGGTGGCGGAGTCAGGGATGATCTTCCATTCGATGCGGTCGAAATGCGCCACCTTGCCGCCGGTGAACCAGTCCGCCGGTTCCTGCCGCGGCACGTATCCGTCGAACTTCTGCCAGGCGGCGCTGCTGCCGGCCACGAACTCGCGGTCGAGGAACCGGAACGGCCCGGAGCCGACGAACTCGGTGATCGGCTTGAACGGGTCGGTCTTGGCCATGCGCTCCGGCATGATGAAGCTGCCCTGCAGCGCGATCGCCTGGATCAGCAGCGGGAAGGGCTTCTTCAGCGTCACCTTCACGGTGCGGTCGTCCTGGACGCCGAAGGCGTCGAGCACCTTCAGCAGCGTCTGGCCGAACGGATCGCGCACCGCCCAGCGAGCCAGGCTGGCCGCGCAGTCCTGGGCGCGCACCGGCTCGCCGTCGTGGAACTTCAGCCCGTCGCGCAGCTTGATCAGCACGGTCCGCCCGTCGGCCGAGACGGTGTGCCCCTCGGCCATCTGCGGCTTCGGCTCCAGCTTGGAGTTCACGCCGTAGAGCAGGTCCCACACCATGTAGGCGTGGTTGTAGGTGACGGCGGCGGTGGTGATGATCGGGTCGAGCAGGGTCAGGTTGGCCTGCGGCACGAACTTGAGCACGCGCGCGTTGGCCGGCTGCGCAATCGATACGCGCGGCAGGGCGGCCGCGGCCATGCCCGCGGCACCGGCGGCCAGAATGCTTCTGCGCTTCATGATGAAGCTCCCTGTCATTGCTTTGCCGCCGAGCCTGTCAGAACGCCGCGCCGACTGCAACGGCCATGCGCGGCCCGGATTCAGCGCCTTCGGGAACCCGCGCGACCGCCACCTGTTCTGCCCGCAGGCCCATGATTGCCCGGTGAGTGCTTGTGAACACCGAACCAAGCCGTCCCACCCCTCCGCCGGGCAGCGACGAGTTGCTGCGCCTGATGGTCGAGAGCGCGACCGACTACGCGATCTTCACCACCGATCCGGACGGCCTGGTGACCAGCTGGAACACCGGTGCGGAGCGCCTGCTCGGCTTCATCGAGGCCGAGATCCTCGGCTGCTCCGCCGACGTGATCTTCCCGCCCGAGGAAGGCGGGGCTGACGCCGCACGGGAGGAGCGCCAGCGTGCGCTGGCGCAGGGGCGCGCCGAGGACAACCGGTGGCAGATGCGCAAGGACCGCACGCGCTTCTGGGCAGGCGGGCTGCTGATGCCGCTGGCCGAGCGCGAGGCGGGTTTCGTCAAGATCCTGCGCGACCGCACCCAGGACCACATCATCGAGTCGCGGTTGCGGGAAAGCGAGGAGCGGTTCCGCCTGCTGGCCACCAACATCCCGCAGCTGGTGTTCCGCTGCGAGCCCGATGGGTTCCGCACCTGGGGCAGTCCGCAGTGGATCGAGTTCACCGGCCTCAGCCTGGGGGAAAGCATCGGCGAGGGGTGGCTCGACGCGGTCCACCCCGATGACCTGGCCGCCACCAGGGCAGCCTGGGACGAGGCCCGCCGGACCGGGGAATACTATGTGGAACACCGCGTTCGCCGGGCCGCCGACGGCGCCTGGCGCTGGCATCAGACCCGGGCCCGCCCGATCCAGGATGCGCAGGGTGCCACGGGGCGCGAGTGGGTCGGCACCATGACCGACATCCACGACCTGCGCGGCCTGCACGACCGCCAGCAGGTGCTGTTGGCCGAACTGCAGCACCGCACGCGAAACCTGCTGGCCGTGATGCAGGCGATCGCCGGCCAGACCCTGCGCAGCAGCGGGTCCCTGGATGATTTCGCGCCGCAGTTCGAGGCGCGGCTGCGCGCGCTCAGCCGCGTCCAGGCGCTGCTGGCGCGGGTGAGCCACCAGGCCATCAACATGCATGAACTGGTGCTGGCGGAACTGACCGCGCATGGCGCCCAGCCGGGCGAGCGGGTCACCGTCGATGGCGAGATGGTCGCGCTGACCGCCGATGCAGCACAGGCGCTCGGCCTGGCGCTCCACGAACTCGCGACGAACGCGGTGAAATACGGTGCCCTGTCGCAGCCCGACGGCCGCCTCTCGGTCACCTGGCGTATCGAGGAGCACGACCGGTGCCACTGCGTGGTGCTGGAGTGGCGCGAAATGGGCGTCCACTACCCTGGCGCCGTTCCGCCCGCGCACAGGGGCTACGGCAGCCAGCTGATCGGGCGCGCCCTGCCCTACCAGCTGAATGCCAGCACCAGCCTGGTGTTCGGTCCCGAGGGCGTGGAGTGCCGGATCTCGGTGCCGCTCGATGCCATCGCGCCGGGCCCGGAGGCCGGCGCGATGCCCGGTGGCCTGTAGGTCAGACCGACGCCACCGCCGCATCCACCGCGTCGCCAAGCCGGGCGACGATGGCGTCGATGTCGCTGGCCTGGGCGATATAGGGCGGGGCGACGATGACATGGTCGCCGTTCTTGCCGTCGATGGTGCCGGACATCGGGTAGATGGCCAGGCCGCGCTCGAACGCCTGCTGCTTGATGCGATCGTTCATCTTGAGCGACGGGTCGAACACCGCCTTGGTGGCGCGGTCCTGCACCAGCTCGATCGCCCAGAACAGGCCGCGGCCGCGGATGTCGCCGACATGGCGGTGGTTGCCGAGGCGCTCCGTCAGCATCATGGACAGGCGCTCGCCCTGGATGCGGACGTTCTCGACCAGGTTGTCCTCGCGGATCACCTTCTGCACGGCCAGGGCGGCGGCGCAGGCAACCGGATGGGCCTGGTAGGTGTGGCCATGCATGAAGGCGCCGGAGCCGGCGCGCAGGGCATCGACGATGCGACCACCGATGAGGATGCCGCCGATCGGCTGGTAGCCGCCGCCGAGGCCCTTGGCGACGATCTGCAGGTCGGGCGTGATGCCTTCCTGCTCCCAGGCGTGCATGGTGCCGGTGCGGCCCATGCCGCACATCACCTCGTCCAGGATCAGCAGCGCGCCATGACGATCGCAGATCTCACGCACCTTCTTGAAGTAGCCGGGCGGGGCGGCGACGCAGCCGGTGGTGGCGCCGACGACGGGCTCGGCCATGAAGGCGATGACGTTCTGCGGCCCGAGTCGCTGGAACTCGGCCTCCAGCTCGGCGGCGAGGCGATCGACATACTGCGCCTCGGTTTCGGCCTCGCCCTGGAAGCGGTAGGCGAAGGCGGGGCTGACATGGTGGAAGTTGTTCGACAGCAGCGGGGCATAGGGCGCGCGGCGCATCATGTTGCCGCCGGCGGACAGGGCGCCGAGGGTGTTGCCGTGGTAGCTGCCACGCCGCGCGATGTATTGCGTGCGCTGCGGCTGGCCGATCTCGAGGAAGTACTGCCGCGCCATCTTGATGGCGGCCTCGGCGCCCTCGGAGCCCGAGGAACACAGATAGGCATGGGTGAGGCCGCCCGGCGAGCCGTCGAGGATGATCTCGGCGAGGTCCTCGGCGGCCTGGTTGGTGAACAGGGCGGTGTGGACATATGCCACCTGGTCGAGCTGCGCCTTGATCGCCGCGTTCACGCGCGCGTCGCCATGGCCGAGGCAGGCAACGGCGGCGCCGCCGGAGCCGTCGATGATCTGACGGCCATCCGCGCCGATCAGGTACATGCCCTTGCCCGACACCGCGATCGGCGGGGTGGCGAACTGGCTGCGGTGCAGGATGCGGCTCATCGTATGGCTCCTCGGTACGCGCCGGCGCCGCAGCGCGGCGGTGGGGGCGGAAAACGGCGTTCACAGCTTGCGCCTGCCGGAAAGTCGGTTCAACCGTCCTTGACACTCCCCTGCCCTGACGGTAGCAACCGACCGCCTTCCGGCATGTCAACCTGCCGGGTGGAGAACGTATGAGCGAAGAACGGGACGGCACCGATCGGCCCCGCGATGTACCCCAGGGGACACCCCCGAAGGGCACATCGTTCGAGGACCGGCTGCATGCCGCCCAGCGCAAGCAGGGGCTCGCAGCCCCGCGGCAGGGCGAGGAACCGGAGGGCCGGGGAGTCGGCCTGTCGCCATCCCAAGGCAGCGCGCTGGGGATGGGCATGCGGGTGGGGATCGAGCTGGTGTCCGCACTGGCCGTGGCAGTGGCCATCGGCTGGTTCCTGGACGGGTGGCTCGGCACTCGCCCCTTCCTGCTGATGCTGTTCTTCGTGCTGGGGGGCGCGGCCGGGGTGGCCAATGTCTGGCGGCTGGTGTCGCCAACGAAGCCCCCGGGACGCACGGGATCGGACTAACCGCTGCCGCACGGGCCTCGCCCGTGGGTGCGGGGACGACAACGGGATCGATCGGCCGCCCCGGCGGCCGTGTGGCGTAAAGGACGTTGCGGTGGCCGCCCAGGGACAAGCGATCGACGCGCTCAGCCAGTTCACGCTCACGCCCGCGCTGGGCGTGGTGGGCAGCTCGGTGAACTTCACGCAGGCGAACCTGTTCATGGTGATCGCCGGCGCGCTGACGCTGGGGATGCTGGTCATCGGCGCGCGGCCGCGGGCGATCGTGCCCGGGCGGCTGCAGGCGCTGGCGGAGCTGTCATACGAGAGCCTGCTCAAGATGTGCACCGACCAGATCGGGCCCGAGGGGCGTTCGTATTTCCCGTTCGTGTTCACGCTGTTCTTCTTCGTGCTGATGGGCAACCTGCTGGGCATGCTGCCCTTCGCCTTCACCTACACCAGCCACATCGCCGTCACGATGGCGCTGGCCATCCTGGTGATCGTGGTTGTCACGGTGGTGGCGCTGCGCATCCACGGGATGCACTTCTTCAGCTACTTCTTTCCGCCCGGCGCACCCAAGGCGCTGGCGCCGCTGATCATCCCGGTGGAGGTGATCTCCTATCTCTCGCGCCCGCTCAGCCTCTCGGTGCGTCTGTTCGCCAACATGGTGGCCGGCCACGTGATGCTGAAGGTGTTCGCCACCTTCGTGGTGATGATGGCCGGCGCCGGGACGATCGGCGTGATCGGGGCCGCGGCGCCGCTGGCGCTGAACGTGATCCTGATCGGCTTCGAGTTCCTGGTGGCGTTCCTGCAGGCCTACGTGTTCGCCATCCTCACCTGCATCTACCTGCACGACTCGGTGCACCTGCACTGATCCGCGTGCCGGGCAGACCCCACCGCCTATAAACCTGGCCAATCGCCTATAAACCTGGAAGGACTGACTCCCATGGAAGTTGCTGCCGCCAAGGCTCTCGGTGCCGGTATCGCCATGCTCGCTCTCGCGGGCGTCGGCATCGGCATCGGCAACATCTTCGCCTCGCTGGTTGCCAGCGTTGCCCGCAACCCCTCGGCGCGCGACCAGGTTTTCGGCATCGGCATTCTCGGCTTCGCCGTGACGGAAGCCGTGGCGCTGTTCGCGCTGCTGATCGCGTTCCTGATCCTCTTCACCTGATCCGGAGGGGAGCGGACATGTTCCGCCCAGCAAGGACTGCCCTGGGGAGCGCGGCTACCGCCGCGTTCCTCGCGGGCATGAGCCTCGCGTCGACCGCCATGGCGGCGGCGCCGGCCGGCGAGAAGAAGGGCGGCATGCCGCAGCTCGACTTCGCCAATCCTCTGACCGTGAGCCAGGTGGTCTGGCTGGCCATCATCTTCGTCGTTCTCTACCTGCTGCTGTCCCGCTGGGCGCTGCCGCAGGTGGGCGCGGTGCTGGAGATGCGCGCCAAACGGATCCAGGCCGACCTGGAGGCCGCGCAGGCCGCCAAGTCGCAGGCCGATGCGGCAGTGGCCGAGCTGACCGCGGCGACGCGCGAGGCGCAGGCCACGGCACAGGCGGAGATCGCCGGCGCTGTTGCCACCGCCAAGGACGCCGCCGCCGCACAGGCAGCGACGCTGAATGCGCGGCTTGAGGCGCAGCTGGCCGATGCCGAGCAGCGGATCAACGCGGCCCGCACCTCCGCCATGGGGGCGCTGCGCAGCGTTGCCACGGACACCGCCAGCGCGGTGGTGAGCCGCCTTGTCGGCTCCGCCCCGGCCGCCGATGCCGTCGAACGGGCCGTGGACGGCGCGCTCGCCGCCCGCCGGGCCTAGGAGGGGACGATGGAGCATACCTACGGCTTCTGGGACGACCCCAAGACCTGGGTGGCGGTGGCGTTCGTCATCTTCTTCGTGCTGTTCGGGTCGAAGATCTGGGCTGCCCTGACGGGTATCCTGGACAAGCGCGCCGAGCAGGTTCGCAGCGAGCTGGCCGAGGCGCAGCGCCTTCGGACCGAGGCCGAGGCGATGCTGAAGGATGCCAAGGCTCGCCGCGAGCAGGCCCTGGCCGACGCCAAGGCGCTGATGGAGGGGGCTCGCCACCAGGCGCAGCAACTCGCCGCTGCCGCCGCCGCCGAAGCGGAAGCATCCGCCGCCCGCCGCGAGCGGATGGCGGTGGATCGCATCGCGACGGCCGAGAAGGCTGCCGTGGACGACGTGCGGATGATCGCCGCCGAAGTGGCCGCCTCGGCCGCCGAGAAGGTGATCCGCGAAACGCTGTCGGCGGAAGCTGGCGGCGCGCTGGTCGATCGCGCGATCGCCAGCCTGCCGACCGCCCTGGCACCGCGCCGCGCGGCCTGAACTCCGGCCATATTCCGGCCTGAAAAGGGGCGGCTCCGATGGGGCCGCCCCTTTTTTCATGCCGGATCGCCCGCTCGATCGAGGTGGGCGAAGCCGCCCATCATCCACAGCCCGGGACAGGCCGCAGCCAAGAAGGCCGCCGCGGCACCAGCGCCTCGGATAAACCTATCAGTGGGGTCGGGGGTGCGGCCCCTGACGGGTCGACGGCGGAGCGCTCGCCTTCCCGTCTCCGAAGGGACAGTGCGTCACGCAGGTGAGGCTGGAACGACTGAAGGCCCCGGGGTTGCCCCCGAGGCCTTCCATTGTCTGGCAGCTGTGAGCTGTCGGACGGGAGACTACCCTGCCACCCCGGAGGGGACAGAGATCCAGGCCACGACAGCCGAGCCATGCCGAGAGCAATGAGACACTGGATCACCTCCTTTCAGTTGGTTGAACACGAGGGGAAGCCTGCCTCGCCCTGCTGCGTCGCACAAGAAAAATCGGCGGCATCCGGACGGATTGTCCGATTGCCGCCGATTTCCGAGGCTCAGCGGTCGGTCAGCGCTTCCACCAGCCGCGCTTGGGCGTCGCGACCGGCAGGGGATCGGAGCCGAGAACGATCGGCTTGATCGCCGCACCGACGGCCGGAGCACCGTTGGGGGCCGATTCGGGCGCAGTGGCCGCCTGCTCGCTGGCGGGCTCCGGCGGCACCGCAGCCGTCGGCTCCGACACGATCACGCTCTCGGCCGGCACGGGCGCCTCCACCACGGGCTCGACGGCGAGGTCGGCCGGCGGGGCGGCATCGGCTGGCACTGGCGGGATCTCCAGTTCCGCCGGGACGACAACCGGCACGACCGCGGCGGCCGCGGCGCGGCGGGTCCGCGGTGCGCGGGGTGCCTTTGCCGGTGGGGCGGCCGGTGGGGTGGCCGGGACTGGCGCAGGCGCCTCGACTGGCGCCTCGGCGACCGGCGGGGCCGGTTCGGCAACGACCTCCGCCGCAACCTCGGCCACGACTGGCGCCGGTACGGGAGCCGGGGCGGGGGGCGGTGCCGGCACCGCCGGCGGCGTTGGCGCTTGTGCCGCCTGGGCCTGCTC
>CAMDGX010000083.1 GCA_945897825.1 Asaia bogorensis
TGAAACCATGCAGGAAATTCTCTCCAACCCCCCGTCGGTGATCGTCGACGACCGTCTCCAGGGCATCGTTCCGTTCCTGCCGCTGGGCGAGGCTACCCGGCCCACCAGGCCGGTGCCCACGCCACCTTCCACCGCGCCGCGGGGGGCAACCCGATGAACCGTTCCATGTTGGCGCTCGGCGCCGTGGCCGTCGCGGGCGTAATCGCCTTCGCATCCATGTTCACCGTGGACCAGACCGAGCAGGTGCTGATCACCCGCCTCGGCCAGCCCGTGCGCGTGATCAACGAGCCCGGCCTGAAGTTCAAGGTGCCGATGGTCGAGACCGTCATCAGCTTCGATCGCCGCCTGCTCGACTATGAACTGCCGCCGGAGGAAGTGATCCTTGGCGACCAGCGCCGCCTCATCGTCGACAGCTTCACCCGCTACCGCATCATCGACCCGCTGCGCTACTATCAGGCCGTCGGGCCGACCGAGAACGGCATCCGCGCCCGCCTCAACTCCGTCGTCACCTCGTCGCTGCGCCGCGTGCTCGGCAACGAGCAGCTGCTGAACGTGCTTTCGTCAAACCGTGGCCGGATCATGACGCTCATCCGCGAGCAGGTGAACGTCGAGATGCAGAACTTCGGCGTGGAAGTGCTCGATGTGCGAATCCGCCGCGCCGACCTGCCGCCCGAGAACACCCAGGCGATTCTCTCGCGCATGCAGTCCGAACGCCAGCGCGTTGCCGCGCAGGTTCGCGCCGAAGGCGACGAGGCCGCCGCGCGCATCCGCGCCGATGCCGACCGCGAGCGCACCGTGCTCATCGCCAATGCCCGCAGCACTGCCGACCGCCTGCGCGGCGAGGGCGAGGCGCAGGCGATCGCCATCTACGCCGATGCGTTCAACAAGGATCCGCATTTCTTCCAGGTGTGGCGCACCCTGCAGGCCTACCGCGAGTCCTTCGCCAACGGCGGCTCGCGGCTCGTGCTCACTCCCGGCGACGGCTTCCTGAAGCTGCTGCGCGAGGGCCCGTCCACCTCCGCGCCGGTTCCGCCCACCGCGGCCGGCATCGTCGCGGCCCCGGCGCCCGCCGCGCCGTCGCGCGAGTAGTCCCAGGCCAGGGCGACGGCGTCCCGAAGCATGCGCTTTCGGGTCGCTGTCGCTCCTGTTAAGCCTCCGTCACGTTCTGGCGGAAGGTGCGTGACCGCCTTGCAGTGCCGGGACGGCCCGCCCAAATTGGCGCCACCACCAACGGGGTACCCATCCATGCTGCTTCCAGTCGTTCTGCCGTCTCGGCGCCCCCGGCGGGGCGCGGGATTGCTGCGAGCCGGCGTCGCGGCCTTGGCGCTCACCTTCGCGCTGCCCGTCCTGCCGGGTGCCGAAGTCGCCGCCCAGGCGCGGTCGGCCCCGGAGAGCTTTGCCGACCTCGCCGCCCGCCTGCTGCCGGCGGTCGTCAACATCTCCACCAGCCAATCCGTCGCTGCGCGCGAGCGCGGTACGCCCGACATGCCGCAATTCCCGCCCGGTTCGCCCTTTGAGCGCTTCTTCCGCGACTTCATGGAGCGCAACCGCCCGCCTGGCACCCCTCCTGGTGCGAACCCGCCGCGCGGCGAGCGCAACCCGCCCGCGCGCCGCTCCCAGAGCCTCGGCTCCGGCTTCATCATCGACCCCTCCGGCATCGTGGTGACCAACAACCACGTCATCGACGGCGCCGACGAAATCACCGTCACCCTGCACGACGGCGTGATGCTGAAGGCCACCCTGATCGGTCGCGACGAGCGCACCGACATCGCCGTGCTCAAGGTGATTTCCGAGAAGCCGCTTCCCGCCGTCCCCTTCGGCGATTCGGACACGGCACGCGTCGGCGACTGGGTGCTGGCGATCGGCAATCCGTTCGGCCTGGGCGGCACGGTCACCGCCGGCATCGTCTCCGCCCGCGGCCGCGACATCCAGCAGGGACCCTACGACAACTTCATCCAGACCGACGCGGCCATCAACAAGGGCAACTCCGGCGGCCCGCTGTTCAACATGGCCGGCGACGTCGTGGGCATCAACACCGCGATCTACTCGCCCACCGGCGGCTCCGTTGGCGTCGGCTTCTCCATCCCGGCCAACCTGGCCAGGAACGTCGTCGCCCAGCTGCGCGATTTTGGCCGCGCCCGCCGCGGCTGGCTCGGTGTGCGCATCCAGCAGGTTTCGCCCGACATCGCCGAGAGCGTTGGCCTCAAGGACCCCTCCGGTGCCATGATCGCCGGTGTCACCGATGGCGGCCCGGCGGAGGCCGCCAAGATTCGCAACGGCGACATCATCCTGCGCTTCAACAACCAGGACGTGAAGGACATGCGCAGCCTGCCGCGCATCGTCGCCGACACCGAGATCGGCAAGCAGGTGCCGGTCGTCGTCTGGCGCGACGGCAAGGAAGTCACGCTCTCCGCCAAGGTCGGCGAACTGCCCGATGACCAGCGTGTCGCCTCGGCCCCGGCCGACCGCCCGGCTCCGGTCCAGCCGGTCGAACTGTCCGGCCTCGGCCTGCGCCTGTCCCCGATCACGCCCGAGGCGCGCGAGCGCTTCCAGCTGAACGCCGACCAGAAGGGCGTGCTGATCACCGGCGTGCTGCAAGGCACGCCCGCCGCCGACAAGGGCCTCAAACCCGGCGACGTCATCATCGAGGTGCAGCAGGAGGAAGTGCTGACCCCCGCGGACGTGCAGGAGCGCGTCGAGCGCGTGCGCAAGGCCAGCCGCCGCTCCGTGCTGATGCTGGTGCAAACCGGCGACGGCCTGCAATGGGTGCCGCTGTCCCTCTCCGCCGGCGACCGCGCCCCCGGCTGACGACCCGAACCGACGGCCCGGGCCGATGCGCCCGGGCCGAAGGTGCCGCTACTCCGCCGCCATGCGCCGCGCGTCGCTGCCGCCGCCAAGGGAGAAGCGGCTGAACGCCCGGTTCAGCGCCGGCAGCATCGCCACCTCCATCACCCCCATCGCCGGCTCCATCACGATCATCGCAACGGTGGCCGAGAGGTTGCTGGAATCATTCATCCGCGGCGGCCGGCACACCGCGAACGGCGTGCCGAAATCGTCGAACAGCGCCGCCTTCACATGGTCCGTCGTCGCCCGGCCCAGATGCGGCACCAACAGGTCCCGCACCCGGATGTCGCGGTAGAGCGAACACGGCGTGCTCGCCACCCCGGTATCGCGCAGCTTGGCCAGCGCCACCGGGCTGACGAAGTGGTTGGCGTGCGTCAGCAGCCCCGCCTCCGGATGGACCTGGAACGTCTCGTCCGGCGCGCACTCGAAGTCGATGGCCACCGCCTGTCCGCGGGTATTGGAGGCACTGACGATCATGTTGTTCGCAGCCGATTTCTCGGTCACATACACCGCGCGCATCGCCTGCGCCGGGCTCTCCTGTTCCAGCACCTTGCGGCGGATCAGCGCCAACGGCACGCCAACCCGGCGATAGTCGCGGTCGGACTGAAGGTAATTGGCCGTCAGCCCGATACCCGCAGCGTTCAGGCCCGAGCGCGCCAAGCCGCCCGCCTCGGTGAAGGTCAGGATATCCGGCCCGTCGTCGCGCCGGATGCGCAGCACCACCGCGGTCTCCGCGCACTCTGCCTTCCAGTCCCAGTTCTGCGCATGGATCAGCCGCCCCGCCTCCGTCTGCCCCGGCATCACCACCAGCCCCGTGCACCCGTCCGGCGCCGCCTCGGCCAGCCGCGCCCGCAGGTCCGGCCGCTCGGCCAGCTTCAGGATCTCGGTGCGCGCGTTCAGCAGGGCGATGTGCTCGAACGGCACCTCGGCCCCCTTCGCAATCCCCTGCATCTCCTCGATGTACAGCGGATCGAACGCCTCGATGATCGGCAGATAGTCGCGCACCAGCGCCGCGATCCCAGCCTCGTCCAGGCCGGAACGGGCAATCTGCACCGTGTAGTGCGCAACCCCCTTGCGGATCCGCTCGCGCGCCTGGCGCCCATGCTGCAGGCCGCGTTCGTGCGGCGGGCCGGAAAGGTCGATCAGCGGGCAGGGTTCAACCATCGTCATGTCCTCCGGCGTTCTGTTCGCTCAACCTCAGCTTGCATAGTCCGGCTCTTCACGATCCAGCACCCGGCGCCACGCATCCAGGAACTGCCGCCCGTCATGCACATCGCTCCACGCCCCCTTGTGGTGCGTCCAGCGCAGGTGGTCCGGCTGGCGCCGCAGCGGCAGCCCGGCGGCCGATGCATGCAGCTGGTAGCCAACCGTCTTCTCCACCGTGCACAACTCGTGGAACGCGTCGTGCACTGTCGGCCCTACCGTCATCACGCCGTGGTTGGCCATGACCAGCGTCGTCGCGTCGCCGAGCGCGCGCGCCAGCCGGTAGCCCTCCTCCAGGTTCGTCGCCGGCCCGGTGGCATCGTCGTCGTAGGCCACGCGGTGATTCACCAGCAGGTTGTTGTGATGCGCCATGCACATGCGCCCGCCCTCGATCATCGACAGCGCGGTGATGTTGGGCGGGTGCAGATGGATTGCGCACTTCGCTGCCGGGTTTGCGGCATGCACCGGCGCATGGATGTGATAGGTCACCGCCCGCACCTCGCGCCCGCCCGAGATCACGTTGCCCTTGAAATCCACCACCAGCAGGTTGCTCGCGGTGATCTCCTGGAACAGCAGCCCGCGCCCGTTCACCAGGAATCGGTCCGCGCTGTCGGGCATCATCAGGCTGAAATGGTTGCCCAAACCCTCGTTGAACCCGAACCGCACCGAAAGCCGAAAGGTCGCGGCCAGATCGCACCGCATGCCCCACTCAACGTCGCTCATGTCCGTCGGCTTGCCCATCCGATCCCTCCATCGCTGCTGCGGGGAAAGCCTAGGACAAACCAGCCGGGCTGAATATCCCGCACCGCGTCGGTACCTGCCGTCAAGTCAGCCGGCGCGTGCCCCGCATGCCCCCCCCGCATTCCCGCCTTCCTGACTGGCGACAAAATGTCCAGAAACCCACCGCTCCCGGTTCGGAGGAGAACGGCCACGTCGTTCCCGACGAAGCGAGCCGGTACCCGGGGACCGATTGGCGGCCCGTCATGGCGATCACACCACGAGCCCATGATTTAACCAGGTAGAGATTACGCGCGCGCTACGCCACCTGCGCTGTCCAGTGCCGTCACGATCGTGAAAGCCGGCACAGCATGCGCGTGCCCGCGGCACCTGGTCGTCACGCCGTCCGGCGCTCCCGGCGTCATTCAGCCTCGCTGGCGCTCATATCCGCGCCAGCGATCGGGGCACACCGCCCCCATCGAGTTCCAGACTGTCGCCGTTTCTCCGCCACCCCAAAGCCAATGCGCCCATCCCGACGGATCGTACCGTCAGTCGAATCGCAGTGCCGATGGGCGCTAGCGGCGCGGACGTCAGATCAGCGCCGCCTCGGCATCCAGGTGATCGCCCACCCGCTCGCTCGCGACGCGGCCGATGCCGTCGCCCACTTGCTTCATCGCGGGATCGCGCATCATGTAGCCACGGCCCCAGACCGTTGCGATCAGGTCACCCGCGCCATACCCGACAAGCTTCTTGCGCAGCTTGCAGATGAAAACGTCGATGATCTTGGCCTCAGGCTCGTCCATGCCGCCATAGAGATGGTTCAGGAACATCTCCTTGGTGAGCACGATCCCCTTCCGAAGCATCAGAAGTTCAAGGATTGCATACTCCTTGCCCGTCAGGTGAACCTGCTGGTCGCCCACGGTCACCTCCCGGCTGTCCAGCATCAGCCGAACCGGACCCACCGCGATCGACGGATGGCTGAACCCCTTGCTCCGGCGCACGATCGCCTGGATCCGCGCCAATAGCTCGGCCTTGTCGAACGGCTTCGTGATGAAGTCGTCCGCACCCAGGCTCAAGCCCTTCACCTTCGCCTGCGGCCGCGACAGCCCGGACAGGATCAGTACCGGTATCTCCACCCGCGCCGCGCGAAGACGCCGCACAACCTCATACCCCTCCATGTCCGGCAGCATGAGGTCGAGGACGACTATGTCGTAGTCGTAGTGACGGGCCAGCTCGATGGCCTCCTCACCCGTATCCGTCTGATCAACGACGGCGTTGATCGACTTCAGCATCATCGTCACCGCACGGGCGACAAGGAGGTCGTCTTCAACCAAAAGAATACGCACAGGCATCTCCATGGGCGTGGTGAACACCAAAATACAACCGTATGAAGGTTCATACAACTAAAAATTGCTAGTTTCCTGGCGTATCGCGTAGGAAATTTGAGACACCGGCCACAATTTAGGCATCTTCTCCCAGCGTTTGGTTGCGATCCAACCCAACGAACGAACACACAACGACAGCCCCGCGGTAGCGGGGGCCATCAGCCCTGAACTTCATGAATGGGAAGCAAATGCCGGCGCAGGCGAGACGACCGTCCGGTCGCTCCCTGGCCGGCCCGGCCGCTACCTGACCTGGGCGACCCGCAGCGCGTTGGTCGTGCCGGGCTGCCCGAACGGCACGCCGGCAATCACCACCACCTGGTCACCACTGACCGCAAAGCCCTCGACCGCCGCCGTTCGTGTCGCCTTGGCCACCGTCTCGGTCATCGAATGCACCTCGGCGGCCAGCAGCGGATGCACCCCCCACACGAGGGAGGTCCGCCGCGCCGTCTGCATAGATGTCGTCAGCCCCAGGATCGGCGCCTCAGGCCGCTCCCGTGCCGCGCGCAGGGCCGTGCTGCCGCTGGCGGTGAAGGCGCAGATCACCGCCGCCCCGATCGTGTGGGCCACCTGCCGCGCCGCCGCCGCGATGGCATCGGCCGCGGAACTCTCCGGCGCCGGGCGCGATGCCTCGATGATCGCGCGCCAACCGGAGTCCTCCTCCACGCGGGCGATGATGCGGTCCATGATGTTCACCGCCTCGAACGGATACTGCCCCGCCGCGGTCTCCGCCGACAGCATCACCGCATCCGCCCCGTCGAACACCGCCGTCGCCACGTCCGACGCTTCGGCCCGCGTCGGCGCCGGCGCCGTAATCATGCTCTCCAGCATCTGCGTCGCCACCACCACCGGCCGGCCCATCTGCCGCGCCACGCGCACGATGCGCTTCTGCGCCAGCGGCACCTCTTCCGGCGGCAGCTCCACGCCCAGGTCGCCGCGCGCCACCATCACCGCGTCCGACAACCGGATGATCTCCTCCAGGTTGTCCATCGCCTGCGGCTTCTCGATCTTGGTCATGATCCAGGCCCGCCCCGCCGCGATCTCGCGTGCCTCGGCCACATCCTCCGGCCGCTGCACGAACGAAAGCCCGATGTAGTCCACCCCATGCTCCAGCGCGAAGGCGAGGTCGATGCGGTCCTTCTCCGTCAGCGCCGGGATCGGCAGCAGCATGTCGGGCACGTTCACGCCCTTGCGGTCCGACAGCGGCCCGCCGACCGCCACCTCGGTCTCCAGGTGGTCCGCCCGCTGCCGCGTCACTCGCAGCCGCAGCTTGCCGTCGTCCAGCAGCAGCGTGGTGCCGATGCCCGCCGCCGAGATAATCTCCGGATGCGGCAACTGCACCCGCCGCACATCCCCCGGCGTCGGGCTCAGGTCCAGTCGGAAAGCCTGCCCGGTCTGCAGCTGCACCCGCCCGCCGGCGAACTGCCCCACCCGCAGCTTCGGCCCCTGCACGTCGGCCAAGATGCCGATCGGCCGCTCGAACCGCGCCTCCAGGTCGCGGATCATCGAAATCCGCGCCGCGTGGTCGTCATGCGTCCCGTGGCTGAAGTTCAGCCGGAACACATCCGCTCCCGCCTGGAACAGCCGCGCCAGCACCTCGGGCGAGGAACTCGCGGGTCCCAGCGTCGCCACGATCTTGGTGCGGCGGCGCCGGCGGATCTTGATGCGTGTGGGCATGGGGGTCCCCCGGGATCAGGCGATTAGTATGGCACGGATATCGTTGACATTGGTCAGCGTCGGACCCGTGCGGATCAGGTCGCCGAGCGCGTCGAACAGCCCGTAGCTGTCATGGCCCGCCAGGACCGCATGCGGGTCCAGCCCCGCCGCCCGGGCCCGCGCCAGCGTATCCGGCGCCACGAAGGCTCCCGCCGCATCCTCGGTCCCGTCGATCCCATCGGTATCGCCCGCCACCGCCCAGACGCCCGCCGTGCCCGCGAGCCCCAGCGCCAGGCCCAGCAGGAACTCGGTATTCCGCCCGCCGCGCCCCGCCTTGCCCGCGCCGATGCTGACGGTCGTCTCCCCGCCCGACAGGATCACCGCCGGCCCCGCCACCGGCTGCCCATGCGCGCGGACGGATTTCGCGATGCCAGCCAGCACCGTGCCGACCTCGCGGCTCTCGCCCTCCAGCGCATCGCCCAGGATCACCGTGCGCAGCCCCGCCCCCTGCGCCGCCGCCGCCGCCGCCGCGAGCGACGCGGCCGGTGCGGCGATCATGTGGAAGCTCGCATGCGCCAGGCTGCCGGGCTTGGGCGTCTCGTCCTCGCCCCGCGCCAGATGCGCCTCCACATGCGGCGCCAGCGTCACGCCGAACCGCCGCACGATCGCCCGCGCATCGGCAAAACTCGTCGGGTCCGGCACTGTCGGCCCCGAAGCGATCACCGCAGGGTCATCCCCCGGCACATCCGAGATCGCCAGCGTCACCACCCGCGCCGGATACGCCGCCGCCGCCAGCCGCCCGCCCTTGATCGCCGACAGGTGCTTGCGAACCGCATTCATCTCCGAAATCGTCGCCCCGCTCGCAAGCAGCGCCTTGTTCACCGCCTGCTTGTGGGCCAGCGACAGCCCCGGCGCCGGCAACGCCATCAGCGCCGAGCCCCCGCCGGAAATCAGCGCGATCACCAGGTCGCCTTCGGCAAGCCCCTGCACCGCCGCCAGAACCCGCCGCGCGCCGGCTTCGCTGTTGGCATCCGGCACCGGATGGCTCGCCTCGATCACCTCGATGCGCCGCGTCGGCACCGCATGCCCGTACCGCGTCACCACCACGCCCGACAGATCCACATCCGGCCACGCCGCCTCCAGCGCCGCCGCCATCACCGCCGCCGACTTGCCCGCGCCCACCACCACGCACCGCCCGGCCGGCTTGTCCGGCAGGAACCGCGCCAGCATCACCAGCGGATCGGCCGCATCGATCGCCGCGCGGAACACCCGCCCCAGCACGTCGCGCGCCGTCGTATCGGTCCACTCAGCCATGCCGCCGTTCACCCCCTCTTTCTCGCGCCGGAGTATGGCGAACCCGACGCGTCGGCGCCATGTTGGTGCCACCACCAGGAGGTGAACCATGCCGATCCCCGAAATGGACGACCAGACCCGCACCGAGCTCGAGGCCGCCGCCTTCCGCCGCCTCGTCCAGCACCTGCGCGAGCGCGCCGACGTGCAGAACATCGACATGATGAATCTGGCCGGCTTCTGCCGGAACTGCCTCAGCCGCTGGTACCGCGAAGCCGCCGCCGATAAGGGCCTGACAATCACCGACCCCGACGCGCGGGAAACCATCTACGGCATGCCGTACAAGGAGTGGCAGGCCCAGAACCAGAAGGCCGCCAGCCCCGAGCAGCTCGCCCAGTTCGCCAAGGCCAATCCGGGCCACTGACGCACTGGCTGATTGACCCTGCGGCGCGGCTCGGCTACTCCGCCGCCCCTGCCTGCCCGCGTGGGCCGGCCGAGCACGTACGGAGTTTCCGGATGGCACGACCAGCATCTGCGCCCAAGCCCGAGGGCGAAGGCGAAGAATCCGCCCAGTGGGGCAACATCTCCGCCGAGCGCCTGCGCAGCCTGATCGAGCGCATCGAACGCCTGGAGGAAGAGCGCAAGGCCTTGTCCAGCGATATCAAGGACATCTTCGCCGAAGCGAAGTCCGCCGGTTTCGATGTCAAGGTGATCCGGCAGATCATCCGCATCCGCAAGCAGGAGCCGGCCGAGGTCGAGGAACAGGAAACCCTGCTCGATGTCTATCGTCGCGCGCTGGGAATGTAAGGAAGAAAGCGCTTCCTTTTTGAAAAAAAAGAAGCAAAAAACTTTTATCCATTTGAGCCCTGCCTATCCGCGCGCAAATTGATGAAGTTTTTTTGCTTCTTTTTGTTCACAAAAAGAAGACTCTTCCTTCCTACCCCGGCACCACCGCCACTCCGAATGGTTCCCGCTGCCGCCGCACCCGCACCGGCCGAAGCCCCCGCACCAGCAGGATCACCGGCACCAGCCCGACGAACACGATCGCCAGCGCCGCCACCGCCCCGTCCTCGTAGGTCCCGCGCGACGCCTCGGCATAGATCGCGGTGGCCAGCGTATCGACGTTGAGCGGCCGCAGCAGCAGCGTCGCCGGCAGTTCCTTCATGCACTCGATCAGCACCAGCAGCGCCGCTGCCGCCCCCGCCGGCGTCAGCAGCGGCACGTGCAGCCGCCACGCCAGCGACCGGTCCGGCGCCCCCAGCCCGCGCGCCGCATCATCGACGCTGTACGGAATGCGCCCATACCCCGCCTCCAGCGTGTTCGCGGGAATCGCCAGGAACCGCAGCATGTAGGCCAGCACCAGCGCCCCCGCCGAACCCGACAGCAGCAGCCCGGCATGGATGCCCAGCCACTCGAGCCCGGTCGCCACCGCCTCGTCGAACCATGCCATCGGCCCCATCAGCCCCAGGGCCAGCACCGTGCCGGGCAGCGCATAGCCGATCGACGACACCCGCAGGAACGCGGTTGCCCACATCCCGCCGATATGCCGGTGGCAAAAGGCGAGCAGGAAGCCCACCAGGATCGTCCCCACCGTGGCGATCGCCGCCAGCAGCGCGCTGTTCCAGATCCACCCCGCCAGCGCGGACGGACTCCCGAACTCCGCCACGCGGATCGCCGCATTCACCAACAGGTGCAGCGCCGGCACCCCGAAGCCCAGCACCACCGGCAGCGCGCAGGCGGCGAAGGCGAGCCAGCCCTGTCCGGCGCCGAGGGTCACCCGCAGCGGCTGCCGCTCGCCCGCCCCGCCGCCCCGGTCCCGCCGCCGCGCCATGGTGCGCTCCAGCGCCAGCAGCCCGAAGGTGATCACCAGCATGGCCAGCGCGATCTGCGCCGCCCCCTCCACCGACCCCCGCGTCGTCCAGGTGACATAGACCGCCACCGTCATCGTCCGCACGCCGAGGAACTCGCTCGCCCCGATATCCGCCACCACCTCCAGCAGCGCGAGCCCCAGCCCGACGGCCATCGCCGGCGCGGCAATCGGCAACGTCACGCGCCGGAACAGCGTCAGCCCGCCCGCCCCCAGCCCGCGCGCCGCCTCGATCGCCTCGGCCGACTGCATCAGCAGCGCCGCGCGCGTGGTGATGTAAACATAAGGGTACAAAACGAAGCCCATCACCAGGATGCACCCGGTCATGGAGCGGATATCCGGCAGGATCAGCCCGCGCACCTCCGTGATGCCCAGCATGAACCGCAGCATCGACTGCACCGGCCCCACCGGATGCAGCACGTCGAGATAGGAATAGGCAACGATGTAGGTCGGCATCGCCAGCGGCAGCAGCAGCGCCCACTCCAGCAGCCGCCGCCCCGGAAACAGGAACCCCGTCACCAGCCAGGCCGTCCCCACCCCGACCACCACCGTCACCGCGGCGGTGCCGGCCACCAGGATCGCCGTCTGCCGCAGCGCATCGGGCAGCACATGCCCCACGATGTGCGGCCACAAAGCCCCAGAGCCCTGCAGCGCCAGCACCACCAGCCCCATGACGGGCATCACGGCGAGGAACGCGGCAACGGCGGCCAGGGTCATCAGGCCGCCGTGCTTCTCCATATGGTCCATCAGCGAAAGCCGCCAGCCGTTCCTACTTGTCGAAGCCCACCCGGTCGACCATCTGGCTCGCCGCCATGCGCTGCCGGGCAATCTCGATCAGCGAGGTGCCGTCGACCGTCAGCGTGCCGAAGCCGGCCACGATCGGATGCAGCGCCGCCCCGGCCAGTACCGGATGCTCGAAATTCCCCTCGGCATACATCTTCTGCGCCTCGGGCGAGAGCAGGTACTCGATCAGCTTCGTCGCATTGGCGGCATTTGGTGCATGCCGCGCCACCGACGCGCCCGAGAGGTTCACATGCGTCCCGCCCCCGCCGGCGAAGGTCGGCATGATCACCCGCACCGCCTCGGCCCACTTCTTCTGGTCCGCGCCGCCGCGCCCGGCGAGCATCAGCGCGACGTAATACGTGTTGGTGACGCCGACATCGCACAGCCCCGCCATGATGTCGCGCGAGATGTCGCGGTCGCCACCGGCCGCCTTGCGCGCCAGGTTGTCCTTCAGCGCGGTCAAGTACGCCTCGGTCGCCGGGGCGCCCTTCTTGGCGATCATCGCGCCCCACAGGGCGGTGTTGTACGGATGGTTGCCGCTGCGGATGCAGACCTTGCCCTTCCACTTCGGATCGGCCAGCTGCTCGTAGGTCATCGCCTGGTCGGCAACCCGGTCCTTCGACACGATGATCACCCGCGCGCGCAGCGACAGCGGCACCCAGTTGGCGCTGGTGTCGCCGAACCAGGCGGGCATCGCCGCATCCACCGCCGCCGAGGTGACCCGCTGCGTCAGGTTGCGCTGGTCGAGTTCCACCAGGCTGCCGATGTCCACCGTCATCAGCACATCGGCCGGTGAACGCGCGCCCTCGGCGGCCACGCGCTCGGCCAGCCCCGCATTGATGAACACCGTGTTCACCTTGATCCCGGTATTCTCGCTGAAGCTGGCGAGCAGCGGCTGGATCAGCCCCGGTTCGCGCGTCGTGTACAGGTTCACTTCCCCGGCGGCGCGAACCGGCGACACCATGGCCGCAAGGCCCAGCGCCAGCGTCGCGGAGGCCATCAAGGTGCGACGTACGAGGTTCATCGGCAGCTCCTGCTCACCCTGCAATTGCGAGTAAGTCGCACTTGTAAATCGCAACCGGCTCCTTTGCAAGCACGCATCCACGCCAGCCGCCCGAATTGTCCCTGGCCGCCGCGCTACCGCGGCGTGGTGCCAATTCCGTGGTAGCGGAACCCCACCGCCCGCATCGCCGCCGGATCGAACACGTTGCGCAGGTCCACCACCACATCGCCCGCCATGCGCCGGCGCAGATCCTCCGGGCTCAGCGCCCGGAACGCCTCCCACTCCGTCACCAGCACAACAGCGTCGGCACCAGTCAGCGCCGCATCGGCGGACTCGCTGTAAACCGTACCTGCCGGCAGCAGCGGCCGCGCCGGCTCCATGCCCTGCGGGTCGAACACGCGCACCGTCGCACCATCCTCGATCAGCCGCGCGACGATCGGCAGCGACGGCGAATCGCGCATGTCGTCGGTATCCGGCTTGAACGTCAGCCCCAGGATGGCGATCGTCTTGCCCCGCACCGACCCGCCGCACGCCGCGATCACCCGCGCCGACATCGCCGCCTTGCGCGCGTCGTTCACCGCAACCACCGCCTCGACCAGCCGGCTCGGCGCCCCGGCCTCCTGCGCGATGCGCACCAGCGCCAGCGTGTCCTTCGGGAAGCAACTGCCGCCGAACCCCGGCCCGGGCTGCAGGAACCGCGGCCCGATCCGCGCATCCAGCCCGATCGCGTGCGCCACCTCCTTCACGTCGGCCCCCAGCTTCTCGCACAGGTCGGCCATCTCGTTGATGAAGGTCACCTTCATCGCCAGGAACGAGTTCGCCGCATACTTGATCAGCTCCGCGGTCTCGACACCGGTGTACAGCATCTGCGCCGGATCGGCCGCCAGCGGCGCATACAGCCGACCCAGCACCTCCCGCGCCCGCGCCGTCGAACAGCCGACCACCACCCGGTCCGGCTGCATGAAGTCGCGGATCGCGCTGCCCTCGCGCAGGAACTCCGGGTTGGACGCCACGTCCACGTCCAGCTGCGGCGCAACCTGCGCGATGATGGCCGCGATCCGCCGCCCGGTCCCCACCGGCACGGTGGACTTGGTCACCACCACCGCATACCCGTTCAGGCACCGCGCCACCTGCTCGGCGGCGGCATAGACATAAGTAAGGTCGGCATGCCCGTCGCCGCGCCGCGTTGGCGTGCCCACCGCGATGAACACTGCATCCGCCCCGGCCACCGCGGCCTTCAGGTCGTCCCCGAACGAAAGCCGCCCCTTGGCCACCCCCTCGGCCACCAGCTCGGTCAGCCCCGGCTCGTAGATCGGAATCCGCCCCTGCCGCAGCGCCTGCAACCGCCCGGCATCAGCCTCCACGACCGCGACTTCGGTTCCCAGGGCGGCAAAGCAGGCGCCGGAGACAAGGCCGACATAGCCCCCGCCGATCATCGCGATCTTCACTCTACGTATCTCCGTATGGGCAAACCGAGCCGCCGGCCATGCGCGGCTCCAGCCTCAGCAATGGCCGACGACTCTAGACAGCATATCCCGCCCCGCTTTGCCACCGCGCCAACATGACACATCCTGCGGCCCCCCAGCCGTCGCCCGATCCGTGTCCCCTGGCGCCGCCACGGGCCGGCGGGCATACCCTTATCGGCCGCCAACGATGGAGGAACCCTTGCCATACGGCTTTCCCACCCGCCGCGTCGTCATGGCGGCCATCAAGCACGAATCCCACACCTTCAACCGCTTCCCCACCTCGCTCGACCTGTTCCGCCGCCAGTCCTACCACCGTGACGAGGCCGTCATGCGCGCCTTCCGCGGCACCGGCCTGGAAATGGCCGGTTTCATCGCCGTCGCCGAACGCCTCGGCTGGTGGACCGCCACCCCCATCTCCGCCTCCGCCACCTCCGGCGGCCGCGTCTCGGCCGAGGCGATGGCCGATTTCCTCGCAGCCCTCGGTGACGGCCTCCGCCAGGCCCTGCCGCTCGACGGCGTGCTGCTCGCGCTGCACGGCGCCATGGCCGCCGAAGGCGACGACGACGCCGACGGCACCATCCTGGCCACCGTCCGCGCCATCGTCGGCCCTGACATCCCCATCGCCGTCACCTTCGACCTTCACGCCAATGTGAGCGACAGGACCGCTTCCCTGGCCGACATCATCGTCTCCTACCGCACCAACCCGCACACCGACCACGCGCCCACCGCCACCGTCGCCGCCGAGCTCCTCGCCCGCGCCATGGCCGGCGGCCCGCGCCCGCGCAGCGTCGTCGCCCGCGCCCCCACCCTCGTCGCCTTCGACCGCGGCCGCACCCATACCGGCCACGGCCCGATGATCGACGCACTCGCCGAAGCCCGCCGCATCGAGCGCGAGGAGCCCGGCATCTGGAGCGTCAGCCTCAACAGCGGCTTCTCCCACGCCGACGTGCCCCAGGCCGGCCCCAGCGTCACCGTCAGCGGCACCGCCGACCCCGCCCGGCTGAAGGACATCGCCGACGGCCTCATGGCCGAGGGCTTCCGCCGCCGCCGCGAGGAAACCATTCGCCTGGCCACCGTCCCCGAAGCCATCGCCGCCCTGCGCGAGGGCCGTCCCGGTGCCCCCGTCATCGTCGCCGACTACACCGACGCCCCCGGCGGCGGCGCCTACGGCGATGCCACCGTCCTGCTGCGCGCCATGATCGAGGCCGGCCTTCCCAGCGCCGCCTTCGGTGCCATCTGGGACCCGCCGACCGCTGCCCAGGCCATCGCCGCCGGCGCCGGCGCCCGCATCGCCGTGCGCCTCGGCGGCTGGATCGATCCGGTCTTCTCCGATGCCCCGATCGAGGCCGAGGCGGAGGTGATCCGCCTGTCCGACGGGCACTACGTCCACGAGGGCCCCTACGCCCCCGGCACGATCGGCAGCTTCGGCCCCAGCGCCGTCCTGCGCATCGGCGGCGTCGACGTGATCGTCTCCACCGAGAACAAGAACATCCTCGACCAGCAGCAGTTTAAGATCTACGGCCTCGACCCCGCCCGCCAGGCCGCCATCGGCCTGAAATGCATGCACGGCTTCCGCGCGGCGTTCGAGCCGGTGGCGGCCCACGTGGTCTCCTGCGATGCCGGTGGACTGACAACCTACGACTATTCGCGCCTGCCGTTCCGCAATATCAGGCGGCCGATCTGGCCGGTGGATCATATGGAGTAGGAAGTGCCTTCTTTTTGTGAACAAAAAGAAGCAAAAAAACTTTTTCCGTTTGCGCGCGGAGCGGCTTCGTTTACCTTCCCGTTCACCGTGCCTGGGCCGATAGTGATCCCGGTGGCGCGGCTTGCGTCCGGATGAATTTTTTTTGCTTCTTTTTGTTCACAAAAAGAAGTGCTTCCTTACTGCAATCGTTTCCCCCCGCCGCAAATGTTGGTCTAGGCTTCGCTCCTGTGTGAACGACCCAGGAGATCCGCCATGTCCGCGCCTCGCCTGACCCGCCGTGCCGTCATGGCCGGAACCGCCGCCGCCTTGGCCGCCCCCTCGATCGCCGCCGCCCAGGGGCAGCGCGTGCTGAAATTCATCCCGCACGCCGACCTGACCGTGCTCGACCCTTCGTGGAGCGCCTCGTACATCACGCGCAACGCCGCGATCATGGTCTACGACATGCTCTACGGCACCTCGTCGGACTTCCAGGTCACGCCGCAGATGGCCGCCGGCCACGTGGTCGAGGAAGGCGGCAAGATCTGGACGATCACCCTGCGCGACGGGCTGAAGTTCCACGACGGCGAGCCGGTGCTGGCCAAGGATGCGGTGGCCAGCATCAAGCGCTGGGCGCTGCGCGACAACATGGGCCAGACGCTCATGGACCGCACCGACGAGCTGGAGGCGCTGGACGACAAGAAGTTCCGCTTCCGCATGAAGAAGCCCTTCGCCCTCGTCGCCGCGGCACTCGGCAAGCCCGGCTCCTCGATCTGCGCCATCATGCCCGAGCGTCTGATCGCGCCCTCCACCGGCAAGCCGATCACCGAGATGGTCGGCAGCGGCCCGTTCCGCTTCGTCGCCAACGAGCGCGTGGCCGGCAGCCGCGTGGTCTTCGCGCGCAACGCGGACTACCAGCCGGTCACCACCGGCACGCCGAGCTTCATCGCCGGGCCGAAGGTCGTGAACTTCGACCGCGTCGAGTGGCACGTGATCCCCGATTCCGGCACCGCGGGGGCGGCGCTGCAGGCCGGCGAGATCGACTGGTGGGAGAACCCGGCCACCGACCTTCTGCCGCTGATGCGGCGCAACGCCAACCTGACCGTCCAGAACCACGACAAGACCGGCTATCTCGGCTTCCTGCGCTTCAACCACCTGACGCCGCCGTTCAACAACCCGGCGATCCGCCGCGCGGTGTGGTGGGCGGTGGACCAGGAGGACTACATGACGGCGGTCGCCGGCACCGACAAGTCGATGTGGAACGCCGGCGTCGGCTTCTTCGCGCCGAACGGGCCGTGGGCCAACGATGCCGGCATGGAACATCTCAACAGCAAGCGCGATCCGGAACGGGCCAAGCGCGAGATCGTCGCCGCCGGCTACAAGGGCGAGAAGGTCGCGGTGCTGATCCCGACCGACGTTCCGGCGCTGAAGCATGCCGGCGACGTGGGTGCGGACATGCTGAAGCGCTGCGGGCTGAACGTCGATCCGCTCTACATGGACTGGGGCAGCGTGGTGCAGCGCCTCGGCCGGCAGGATGCGGCCGATGCCGGCGGGTGGAACGCGTTCCACTCCTATTGGTCGGGCGTCGACCAGTTGGACCCCGCGGTGAACTCCTCGCTGCGCGCCAACGGCCGGCGCGGGCGCATCGGCTGGCCGGAGAGCGCCAAGCTGGAGGCGCTGCGCGATGCCTGGCTCGATTCCTCCGATCCCGCCGAGCAGAAGAAGCTCGCGCGCGAGATCCAGGCGCAGGCCTTCGAGGACCAGCCGTACATCCCGTTCGGCCAGTTCTTCGCGCCGATGGCCTATCGGAAGAACATCTCCGGTGTGCTCGACGGCTACGCGCTGTTCTGGAACGTGAAGCGGGGCTGATTCGATGACCGAGCTTTGGCAGCATGATGCCACCGACCAGGCGCGGCTGATCCGCACCGGCCGTGCCTCGGCGCGCGAGGCGGTGGCCTCTGCGCTGGCGCGGCTGGAGGCGGTCAATCCGCAGATCAATGCCGTCGTGCAGTTCATGGCCGAGGAGGCGCTGGCCGCCGCCGATGCGGCCGACGCGAAGCAAAGGCGCGGGGAGGTGTTGCCGCCGCTGCATGGCGTGCCGGTGACGGTGAAGGTGAATGTCGACCAGGTCGGCTATGCCACCACCAACGGCATCGTGGCCTTCAAGGACGCGGTGGCGAAGGAGGATGCGCCGGTGGTGGCCAACCTCCGCGCCGCCGGCGGCATCATCGTCGGGCGGACCAACCTGCCGGCGTTCTCGATGCGCATCTTCTCCGACAACGCGTTGCACGGGCGAACGCTCAATCCGCTCGATCCGACGGTCTCGGCCGGCGGATCGTCAGGCGGGGCCGGGGCGTCGGTGGCCGTCGGCATCGGGGCGATCGCGCATGGCAACGATATCGGCGGGTCGGTGCGGATTCCGGCGATGTACAACGGCGTGGTCGGGCTGCGGCCGAGCCTCGGGCGGGTGCCGGCGTTCAATCCGAGCCAGCAGGTGGCGCGGCCGTTTGGCTCGCAGATGATGGCGGTGCAGGGGCCGCATACGCGCACGGTGCGCGATTGCCGGCTCGCGCTTGCCGCGATGGCGGCGGGCGACGCGCGGGATACGCGCTGGGTCGATGCGCCGCTGGAGGCTGCCCCGTTGCCGAAGCGGGTGGCGCTGGTGGTCGGCAATCCGGGCGGCACGCTGCATCCGGCGCAGGCCGAGGCGGTGCGGACGGCCGGCCGGCATCTCGCGGCGGCGGGGTATGAGGTGGAGGAGGTGTCTCCGCCCGATCTGGAAGCGATCGTGCAGTGCTGGCTCGACATCGGGTCGAACGAGCTGTTTCCGGCGCTGTTGCCGCGGATGCGGCAGTTGGGCGATCCGATGGCGATTGCCTCAATGGAGCTGTGGAACGAGATCGTGCCGCCGAGCGGGTTCGAGGCGTTCCTGCGCGCGATCGCCAACCGGGACCTGTATATCTGGAAGTGGCTGGAGTTCATGCAGACACGGCCGCTGGTGGTGCTGCCGACGATGGGCAGCCTGGCGCCGGTGCATGACCTCGACACCACGATGGCCGGGCAGCGCGAGGTGCTGGACCAGATCCGGGTGAGCCTGATCGCGCCGGTGCTGGGGCTGCCTTCGCTGGCGGTGCCGGTGGGGTGGCATGGGCGGTTGCGGCCGGGGGTTCAGATCATGGCGCCAAGGTTCCGGGAGGATCTGTGCCTGGCGGCCGGCGAGGTGATCGAGGCGGCGGAAGGGGTTGTTTCGCCGGTGGATCCCTTTCGGGGATAGGATACGGGGCCATCTGCGCAGGAGGCGCCTTGCCGGGGAACGGCGGGGCGGCGACACTGTGCGCGGGAGGAACCGTTTCCATGATGTTCGAGCTGTCTGAAGAGCACCGCATGCTGAGGGACCTGGTGGCGAAGTTCGTCGACCAGGAGCTGATTCCGCTGGAGCGCAGCGTTCTGGCGCGGGAGGCGGCCGGCGGGAAGGCGGGACTTTCGGACGAGGAGGACGAGCGGATCATGGCCCGGTGCAAGGAACTGGGGCTGTGGTCGCTCGATGTGCCGGAGGAGATGGGCGGGGCGAACCTGCCGGCGGTGGCGCTGATGGCGATGAACGAGGAGCTGGGGCGGTGCGCGTTTCCGTTCACCTTCCCGCCGGACAGCCCGAACCTGCACATGCTGATGGCGGTGGCGAACGACGAGCAGAAGGTGAAGTACCTCGCGCCGTATGCGGCGGGGACGGCGAAGTCGGCGATCGCGATCTCGGAACCCGGCGCGGGTGGCGATCCGGCGGGCATGATCACGCGGGCGGTGCAGGACGGCGATGACTGGGTAATCAACGGGCGGAAGATCTGGGTGAGCCGGGTGCCGCAGGCGGATTTCGTCATCGTCATGGCGCGGACCGGGGAGGGCAAGCGCGCCGACGGGGTGACGGCGTTCATCGTCGAGAAGAACACGCCCGGTTTCATCATCGAGCGCGAGATCCCGATGATCGGGGGGCAGCGGACCTATGAGCTGGTGTTCGAGGATTGCCGGATTCCGGGCTCGCAGGTTCTGGGGCAGGTGGGGCGCGGGTTCGCGCCGATGCAGCTTCGGTTGACGGTGCGGCGGTTGCAGATGGGGGCGTGGTGCACCGGGATGGCGGTGCGGGCGCTTTCGATGCTGTGCGAGCATGCGCGGCAGCGGGTGACGTTCGGGGCGAAGCTTTCGGAGCGGCAGGCGATCCAGTGGTGGGTGGCGGAGGCGGCGACGAAGATCCATGCCTGCCGGCTGATGGTGATGGATGCGGCGGCGAAGAACGATGCCGGCAAGGATGTTCGCACCGAGGCCTCGATGATCAAGGTTTTCGCGACCGAGATGGCAGGCGAGATCATCGACCAGGCGATGCAGGCGCATGGGGCGATGGGGGTGACGAAGGAGATGCCGTTGCAGCTGATGGCATCGAAGGTGCGGACGATGCGGGTGTATGAGGGGCCGAGCGAGGTTCACCGCATGACGATCGGCAAGCGGGTGCTGGACGGGAAGTGGGGCTGAGCGGAGTTCCGCTTAAGTTACGATAACGAAACATTTAGGGCGCGCGTTTCCCCGGGCCTCGCTGGCAGTTTTTGAAAGCCGGGGCGGGGTTGGGGGCGTGGGACGGCGCGGCCGGGTGTGATTCGGGCGCGGTGAACCATGGCTGGCGCGCGGCTCGCGCGGGGCGGGGGCGCGGTTCGGGCACGCGGGCGTGGGACGTGACCGGCGGGATGGCGCGGGTTCGGCGCAGGCGCGGTTCGGGCGCGCGGTCGCTGGTGGCCAGGGCGACGAGGCGGGCGAACCAGGGTTCGTCGGCGTGCGGGACTGACAGGGGGGTGGCCGCGGCGCGGGCGGTGGCGGGCCGGTTGGCGCGCGGGCGCTCGGCGGGCGGGGGCGGCAGGGTGCCGTTGCGCCACTGAACGAGCATGTCTTCCAGACGCGCGAAGAGCGCGGCGAGGCGGGCCTCGATGAAGGCGTGCAGCGGGGCGAGGAGGATGGCGAGC
>CAMDGX010000084.1 GCA_945897825.1 Asaia bogorensis
GAAGGCGATGTCCAGCATGGCGAACGCTCCGGTGCGGCAATGGGTGTGCGACGGACTGTAGCAGCCGCGCGGCAATTGGCCAGACAGCGCGCAGGCTGTAAGGGTGTCCGGATGAACGATCGCGCCCTGCTCGACCTCGCCTTCGACCTTGCCCGCCAGGCCGGCGAGGTGATCATGCAGGTCCGCGCCCGCGGCTTCGCCACCACGGAGAAGGCCGACGAATCGCCCGTCACGGAGGCCGACCACGCCGCGGAGGCCCTCATCGTCGCCGGCCTGCGCGCCGCCTGCCCGGGCATCCCCGTGGTCGCCGAGGAGGAGATGGCCGCCGGCCACATCCCGCGTGACGCCGATACGCTTTGGGTCGTCGATCCGCTCGACGGCACCCGCGAATTCGCCCGCCGGCGCGACGACTTCGCCGTCTGCATCGGCCTGGTCCGCCGCGGCGCCCCCGCCCTCGGCGTCGTCGGCCAGCCCGCCACCGGCGCGCTCTACGGCGGCATCGTCGGTGCCAACGGGGGTGCCTGGAAACGCGAAGCCGGCATCGAGCGCCCGATCCAGGCCCGCCGCCCGCCCGAGGCCGGCCTGTCCGTCGTCGCCTCCCGCCACTACGCCGACGACCCGCGCCTCACCCCCTTCCTGGAGGGCCGCCGCGTCGCCGAGGTGAAGCACATGGGTTCCGCGCTGAAATTCTGCCTGGTCGCCGAGGGCCTCGCCGACCTCTACCCCCGCTTCGGCCCAACCATGGAATGGGACACCGCCGCCCCCCACGCCGTGGTCGAAGCCGCCGGCGGCACCATCCGCTTGCTCGAGGGCGGCGGCCCCCTGCGCTACGGCAAGCCCGAGTGGCGCAACCCGCCCTTCGTCTGCACGGGCCGCGAGTGAACGAGACGCGCCTGCTGCCCGCCGACGACGCCGGCATCGCCGAAGCCGCACGCCTGCTCCGCCAGGGCGAGCTCGTGGCCTTCGGCACCGAGACCGTCTACGGCCTGGGCGCCGACGCCACCAACGACCGCGCCGTGGCCGCCATCTTCGCCGCCAAGGGCCGCCCGCACTTCAACCCGCTGATCTGCCACTATCCCGATGCCGAGGCGGTCTTCGCCCATGTCGAGGCCGACGGCCGCGCCCGCGCGCTCGCCGCCGCCTTCTGGCCGGGCCCGCTGACCCTGGTGCTGCCGCGCCAGCCCGACTGCCCCGTCGCCCTGCTCGCCGGCGCCGGTCTCGAAACCCTGGCGGTGCGCGTGCCGGCCCGGCCCGAGGCGCTGGCCCTGCTGCGCGAAGTAGACCGCCCCATCGCCGCCCCCTCGGCCAACCGCTCCGGCCAGGTCAGCCCCACGACCGCCGCCCACGTCATGGCCGGCCTGTCCGGGCGCATCGCCGCGGTGCTGGATTGCGGGCCCTGCGAGGTCGGCCTCGAATCGAGCGTGCTGGACCTCACCGGCCGGACCCCCGTGCTGCTGCGCCCCGGCGGCGCGACGCGCCAGAGCATCGAGGCCGTCGTCGGCAAGGTGGGCATCGGCATCACGCCCGCCCAGGCCGAAGCGGCGCGGGGCCTACGCTCGCCGGGGCTGCTGGTCTCGCACTACGCCCCGCGGCTTCCGGTGCGGCTCGACGCCACCGAGGTGGCCGCCGACGAGGCCCTGCTCGCCTTCGGCCCGCCCCTGCCCGGCGCCGCCGCGACCTACCAGCTCAGCGCCGTGGGCGACCTTACCGAGGCGGCGGCGCGGCTGTTCACCGGCCTGCTTGCACTGGACGAGATAGGCGGAAAGCTGCGCGGTATCGCCGTGATGCCGATTCCCCTCGATGGGCTCGGCGAGGCGATCAATGACCGCCTGCAGCGTGCGGCCGCGCCCCGCCATTGAGGTCGTCGCTGCCCAGCCGCATCTGGATCCGCCGCACCATCAGGGTCAGCCACAGGCTGCCCAGCACCAGGATCGCCACGTTCACCGACAGCGTGGCGCTGCGGCGCGGCGCCTCGATCGGCATCGTGACCGGCGTGCATCCGTCGCACCTCACGGCCTGTGCCACACCCAGCGGAGCCACCCCCATAGGGGTCGCCACCCGCAGCGGCATCATCCCCTCCAGCGCCCGCCCCACGCCATCGTGGATCGCCGGCCTGTTCGGCGGCTCGATCTGGATCAACCCGGCACTGGCCGGCGTCGCCACGATCATGCCAGCCGCCAACATGGCGACGGCAGGAATACGGCAGCGGTTCCACAGGGTCATGGTCCATCCTCGCAGCCGCGGGTACGTTTCCCGCTCCCGTCAAGGGTGCAAGCGCCGTGCCAGTGTGACATTTCAAAGATTTGACCGGCGGCCAAGGAGCCCAGTGTAAAATATCCCGACAGGACACGTAAATTTTTATGTCAATAGATCGATTGCAAAATAAAAATCGGCTCGATTGTTCCCCACGCCCCGCCCGGATAGGCTGACCATGGAGGTCGCCCCCATGCCCGAATCCGTCCCCGCCAGCCCTGCCGTCGCTCCGCGCCACGCCGCGCTGATCGAACGGCTGCGCGCCATCCTCGGCCCGCGCGGCCTGCTGACGGATCCGGCCGACACCGCCCCGCATGTCGAGGACTGGCGCCGTCTCTATCGCGGCCGCACCCACGCCGTCCTGCGCCCGGCCGACACCGCCGAACTCGCTGCCTGCGTCGCCCTTTGCGCGGAGGCCGGAATCGCCATCGTGCCCCAGGGCGGCAACACCTCCATGGTCGGCGGCGCCGTCCCCGCCGAGGACGGCAGCGAGCTCGTCCTCTCCCTCGCCCGCCTCAACCGCATCCGCGCCATCGACCCGGTGGACCTCACGCTCACCATCGAGGCCGGTGCCACCCTCAAGGCCGCCCAGCTTGCCGCCCAGGAAGCCGGCTGCCTCCTTCCCCTCTCGATCGGCTCCGAAGGCACCGCCCAGGTCGGCGGCATCCTCTCCACCAACGCCGGCGGCAACAACACCGTGCGCCACGGCAACGCCCGCGACCTCGTCCTCGGCCTCGAGGTCGTCCTGCCCGACGGACAGGTCTGGAACGGCCTGCGCCGCCTGCGCAAGGACAACACCGGCTACTGCCTGCGCCAGCTCTTCGTCGGCGCCGAGGGCACGCTCGGCATCATCACCGCCGCCGTGCTCAAGCTCGTGCCCCAGCCGCGCGAAACCGCCGTCGCCCTCTGCGCCATGGCCTCCGCCGAGGCGGCGCTGGCGCTGTTCAACCGCGTGCAGACCCACGACCCCGCCAGCATCCAGGCCTTCGAATACATGTCCGGCCTCGGCCTGCGCTTCGTGCTGAAGCATATCCCCGGCGTGTCCCTGCCGCTGTCCGCCCCCGCCGAGCACTACGCCCTGATCGAACTCGCCACCCCGCGCCCGAACGCCGGCCTGCGCGCCGCCCTCGAAACCGTGCTCGAGGCCGCCATGGCCGAAGGCGAGGTGCTCGATGCCGTCATCGCCGAAAGCGAGGCCCAGCGCGCCGCGATCTGGAAGCTGCGCGAGGAGCATTCCGAGGCCCAGAAGCGCGAGGGCGCCAGCGTCAAGAACGACGTCTCCGTCCCCGTCTCCAAGGTGCCGGAACTCATCCGCCGCGCCACCGAAGCCTGCGAGGTGCTGATGCCCGGCATCCGCGCCGTCCCGTTCGGCCACATGGGCGACGGCAACATCCACTTCAACCTGGAACAGCCCGAAGGCATGGACCCGGCCGAGTTCCTCGCCCAGGACCACGCCATCATGGACACGGTCTGCGAGGTGGTCCGCGACCTCGACGGCAGCTTCTCCGCCGAACACGGCATCGGCAAGCTCAAGCCCTACATGATGCCCGACTGGCGCGGCGGCGCGGAGCTGGCGATCATGCAGCGAATCAAGGCGGCGCTCGACCCGCAGGGGCTCATGAATCCGGGGAAGGTGCTGCCATAAAAGCAAGCATGTTCTTTTTTGAAAAAAAGAACCAAAAACTTTCATCCGTTTGCGCGGTGCCTGATCCCCCGGGCGCGGCGCAAACGGACAGAAAGTCTTTTTGCTTCTTTTGCTTCAGAAAAAGAAGATTCTTGCTTCCTTCCCCCGATCGCGCCCCTCCCGGCTAGGCCCCGCCGGAAGCTGGCGCTAAACTCCGCCCGGCATGCCCTTCGCCACCACCCTCACCCTCTACGTCGCCCGTGTCTTCGCGACCCACATGCTGGGGATGCTGGCGGCGCTCACCGGCCTGGTCGCGCTGTTCGACCTGATCGAGCTGTTGCGCCGCGCCGCCACCCGCCCCGAGGCCACCTTCGCCGTCGTCGCCCAGATCGCGGCCCTGCGCCTGCCCTGGGCGATGATGCAGATCCTGCCGTTTGCCGTCCTGCTCGGCGGCATGCTCGCCTTCTGGCGCCTCACCCGTTCCTCGGAGCTGATCGTCGCCCGCGCCTCGGGCCTCTCGGCCTGGCAGTTCCTGGCCGGGCCGACGCTGTGCGCGCTCGCTCTCGGCTGCTTCGCCGTGGCCGTCGTCACGCCGGTTTCGGCTGCGATGCGCGCCCGCGCCGAGTCGCTCGACAGCAGCTTCATCAAGATCGGCGGCGGGCCGTTCGCCCTGAATGGCGGCCAGCTCTGGCTGCGCCAGGCCGACCAGGAGATCGACCCCCAGGGCGTCGCCCTGCTGCACGCCAACCGCGTCGTGGTGCGCGCCGGCACGCTGGCGGCGGACGGCATCAGCATCTTCCGCCTCGATGCCAATGATCGCCTGCTGGAGCGCATCGAGGCCCGCGCCGGCATGCTCCAGCCCGGCCACTGGATCCTGGCCGACGCCCGCACCATCGTGCCCGGCCGCCAGCCCACGCCCCCGCGCGACATGGCGCTGCCGACCAGCATGACGGTGGACCGCGTGCAGGACAGCTTCGCCCCGCCCGACACGCTCTCGGTCTGGGCGCTGCCCGGCTTCATCGCCCTGCTCGACCGCTCCGGCTTCTCCTCCATCCGCCACCGGCTGCATTTCCACTCCCTGCTCGCCCTGCCGCTGCTGGCCGGCACCATGTGCCTGCTCGCCGCCGGTTTCTCGATGCGCGCCACGCGCCGCGGCGGGGTGGCGCAGATGATCGGCAGCGGGGTGGCCGCCGGCTTTGCGCTGTTCGTCATCTCCAAGGTCGCCGAGGAATTCGGCCAGACCGGCACGCTGCCGCCGGCGCTGGCCGCCTGGGCGCCGATCGCCGCCGGGCTGCTGTTCTCGGTCTCGCTCCTGCTTCACCTGGAGGACGGCTGATGCCCGCGCCCACCCGCATCCTCGTCCTGCTGGCCCTGCTGCTCGCCGCCCTCGCGCCCGCGCCCGCCGCCGCCCAGGCCATCCTGGCCGACCGCCCCGCGCCCGGCCGGGATGAGCCGGTGTACTACCAGTCCGACACCGTCGAATACGACCGCGAGCGCGGCATCGTGACGCTCACCGGCAAGGTGGAGTTCTGGCAGGGCGACCGCATGCTGCTGGCCGACAAGGTCACCTACAACCGCAACACCGGCGTCGCGGCCGCCATCGGCCGCGTCACCCTGCTGGAATCCGACGGCCAGACCGTGTTCGCCGACTACGCCGAGCTGTCCGACGGCATGAAGGACGGCGTGATCTCCGGCCTGCGCGCCCTGCTCGCCGAGAACGGCCGCCTCGCCGCCAACGGCGCCCGTCGCACCGAAGGGCGGGTGAACGAGCTCAGCCGCGCCGTCTATTCCACCTGCGACCTCTGCCCCACCGACCGCACCCGCGCCCCCCTGTGGCAGCTGCGCGCCCGCGAGGCGATCCAGGACAAGGACAACAAACGCATCGAGTACCACGACGCGGTGCTGGATTTCTTCGGCGTCCCCGTCCTCTACACCCCGTTCCTGGCCCATCCCGACCCCACCGAGAAGCGCGCCAGCGGCATCCTGGTGCCCTCCTTCGGCTACTCGAAGCACCTCGGCGCCTACCTCGCCGTGCCCTACTTCTGGGCCATCGACCCCAGCTCGGACGCCACCATCACCCCGATGGTCGCCAGCCAGAACGGCCCCGCGCTGGACATCGAGTACCGCCGCCGCTTCAACAACGGCCGCCTGACCATCGACAGCTCGATCGCCCAGCACCGCAACGACGGCCAGGGCCGCATGGCCGGGCACCTCTTCGCCAAGGGCCTGTTCACCATCGACGACACCTGGCGCTGGGGCTTCGACCTCAACCGCGCCAGCTCGCTGCGCTACATGCGCGACTTCCGCGTGCAGAACTGGCAGCCGGTGCTGACCAGCCAGGTCTTCCTGGAAGGCTTCGGCCAGGGCTCCTACACGAGGATCGACGCGCGCACCTACCAGGGCCTCGCCAGCTCCATCATCGCCCGCCGCCTGCCGGTGATCGCGCCCTACTACCAGTACAGCTTCGCGGGCCAGCCCGACCGCTTCGGCGGGCGCTTCGCGCTCGACTTCGACATCCTCAACCTTCTGCGGACCGAAGGCACCACCACCCGCCGCGCCCGCCTCTCCGCGCAGTGGGACCGGCCGGACATCGACCGCTTCGGCGCGGTCTGGAACCTCATGCTGCGGCTGGACAGCGCCGCCTATTCGGCCTCCCAGTTCAACCAGCTGCCCAACTTCGCCGCCGTCCGCCAGGCCAATTCCCAGCAGGCGATGCCCACCGTGGCGCTGAACTGGCGCATGCCCTTCGTGCGCTACGCCGGCGACTGGGGCAGCCAGGTGATCGAGCCGATCCTGCAGGTCGCAGCCTCCCCGCGCGGCGCCACCTACCAGCGCGGCCGCACCCGCATCCCGAACGAGGACAGCCTGGACTTCGAGTTCACCGACGCCAACCTGTTCGCGCTCAACCGCTTCACCGGCGTGGACCGGCTGGAGGGCGGCGTGCGCGCGGCCGGCGCGCTGCGCGGCGCGTGGAACTTCCCCAACGGCGGCAAGCTGGAAGGGCTGGTCGGCCAGTCCTGGCGCCTGCAGCGCGATTCCGCCTTCCCCGCCGCGACCGGCCTGCGCGACACGGTGTCGGACATCGTCAGCCGCGTCACCGTCTCGCCCACCGGCTGGCTCGACCTCACCTCCCGCCAGCGCTGGGACCGGCGCAGCTACCAGCCGCGCTTCGTCGATGCGCTGGCCAGCGTCGGCACCGACCGGCTGCGCGTCACCGGCGGCTACATCTACTCCACCACCAATCCCTTCCTGCTCTACGAGACCCCCGCCTCCCTCACCGCTCCCACGCGGCCGCGCAACGAGGGCACGCTGGGCGTGGCCGCGCGCCTCAACGACTACTGGCGGATCGGCGCCTCCACCCGGCGCGACCTGCGCACCGCCCGCGGCGTGGCCGACGGGCTGCGCCTGACCTACGAGGACGAGTGCTTCGTGTTCGACGCCAGCCTCTCGCGCCGCCACACCTCGATCAACGGCGACAACGGCGCGACCATCCTGCTGTTCCAGCTCACCTTCAAGACCGTGGGCCAGTTCGGCTTCAACTCCCTCTAGCCACCCCGCTTCCGGGCCGCGCCCTTGCACCGCTCGCCATGCTATGCTCTGCACAGGTGTGCATGGCAGCGGCCCCGGCCGCGCCGCCATTGAGGAGTCGAACAGCGTTGATGCGTGTCCTGAACCCCCTGTTCGGCCTCCTTGTCGCCGCCGCCCTGCTCGTGGCCCTCCCCGCGGCCGAGGCGCAGCAGGCGGCCGACACCGCGCCGCGCCGCCCCGTCCGCCTCAGTGCCACCGAGGGTGCCGCCATCGCCGCGGTGGTCAATGGCGACGTGATCAGCAACGGGGACGTCGACAACCGCGCCCGCCTGTTCGCGCTCTCCACCGGCCTGCCGGTCAACCAGGAGGTGCTGGAGCGCCTGATCCCGCAGGTCCGCCGCCAACTGATCGACGAGCGCCTGCGCCTGCAGGAACTGCAACGCCGCGGCATCGTGGTCGGCGACCGCGACATCGCAGCGGCCATTGCCGAGATCGAGGCCTCCAACGGCATGGCCCCCGGCACGCTGCGCCTGCGCCTGGGGGCGGCCGGGGTCGACCTGCGCACCATGATCGACCAGGTCCGCGTCCAGCTCGGCTGGAACCGCCTGCTGCGCGACATCCTGGGCCGCAATGCCGAGGTCTCGCCCACCGAGATCGCCGAGCTGGAAGCCGCCCTGCGCGGCCAGGTCGGGCAGACCGAGTGGCGCGTGGCCGAGATCTTCGTGCCAATCACCGACGCGCGGCAATCCGGCGACGCCCAGCGCTTCGCCGACACCATCATCGCCCAGCTGCGCGCCGGCGCCAGCTTCGGCGTGGTGGCCGCCCAGTTCAGCCAGAGCCAGACCGCGTTGCAGGGCGGCGACCTTGGCTGGGTCCAGGCCAACCAGCTCGATCCCGAGGTGCTGCGCATCGTCCAGATCATGCCGCCCGGCGCCGTCAGCAACCCGATCCGCGTGCCCGGCGGGCTGTCGATCGTCACCCTGCGCGGCAAGCGGGTGATTGGCAGCGACAATGCCACCGTCGCCAACATCCGCCAGGCCTTCTTCCCCTTCGCCACCCGCCTGAACCCCGCGGCGCCCACCGACGCGCAGCGCGCCGTACTGGAGAAGGCCCGCGCCGCCGCCGCCGCCGCCCGCACCTGCGAGGACATCGAGCGGGTCAATTCCGAGGCCGGTGGCGGGCGCCAGGCCGATCCCGGCGAGTTGCGCATCGACGCGATTCCCGTCGGCCCGCTGCGCGAGCTGATCGGCAGCATCCCGGTGGGCCGCCCCAGCCAGCCGTTGATCGCCGAGGATGGCGTGGCCGTGCTGATGGTCTGCGCCCGCGAGACCAAGAACCTCGGCATCCCCAGCCAGCGGGAACTCAGCCAGCGCATCCTGTCCGAGCGGGTGGAACTCACCGGCCGGCAGCTGATGCGCGAGCTGCAGCGCCGCGGCGTGATCGACCTGCGCTCCTGAGCACGCCCCCCCCGCTGCGGGACGTCATCGCCCGCCACGGGCTCGATGCCCGCCGCAGCCTGGGCCAGCACTTCCTGCTGGACCCCAGCCTCGTGGCCCACATCGTCCGCCAGGCCGGCGACCTCGCGGGCCGCCACGTGGTCGAAGTCGGCCCCGGTCCCGGCGGCCTGACCCGCGCCCTGCTGGACAGCGCGGCCGAACAGGTCGTCGCCGTCGAGGTTGATCGCCGGGCCGCCGGCGCCATCGCCGAGCTCGCGGAGGCGACCGCCGGCCGCCTGCGCCTGGTCGAAGCCGATGCGCTGGCGCTCGACCTCGCCACCCTGGTGCCGGCGCCGCGGCAGATCATCGCCAACCTGCCCTACAACATCGCCTCCCCCCTGCTGGTCGGCTGGCTCAGGCAGGCCGCGTCCTGGGAGCGGATGACGCTGATGTTCCAGCAGGAAGTGGCTGAACGGATCGCCGCTCCCCCGGCCAGCGACGCCTATGGCCGCCTGTCGGTGCTGGCACAGTGGCTGTGCCGGGTCGAACTGCGCCTGCGCATCCCCCCCTCGGCCTTCGTGCCGCCGCCCAAGGTCTGGTCGGCCGTGGTGGTGCTGACGCCGCATGCCGCCCAGCCGGAACCAGCCCTGTTCGCGGCCATGGAACGCGTGACGGCCGCCGCCTTCGGGCAACGGCGCAAAATGCTGCGCGGGTCACTGAAATCGTTGGGCGGCGAGGCGCTGCTCGCCCGCGTCGGAATCGCCGGGGAGCGGCGGGCGGAGACGCTCAGCGTTGGGGAATTCGAAAGCTTGGCGAAGGAAGTCGTTCTTTTTTGAAAAAAAGAACCAAAAAACTTTTACCCATTTGCACAGTGCCCAACGCGGTAATCCCTGCGCAAATGGATAAAGTTTTTTTGCTTCTTTTTGTTCACAAAAAGAAGAATCCTAGCCTTGGATAATTCTGGCGTTCGCGACCATGGCCATCGCCTTCTCGGTGATCTGCAGCCCGCCCTTCACCTGCGCTTCCATCGCCGCCTCGGCGATGCGGATGCGGCCCAGGGTTGCCAGGACCTCGCGCGCCCGGGCCTGCGGCACCACCACCACGCCATCGGCATCGCCCACCACGATGTCCCCCGGGCTGACATGCACGCCGCCCAGCACCACCGGCGCGCCGACGGTGCCGGGGCCGTTCAGGGCGGGCGAGTTCGGCGTGATGCCCTTGGCGAACAGCGGCAGGCCGGTGGCGATGATGCCGGCGCGGTCGCGGGCGAGGCCGTCGGTGACGAAGGCGACGACCCCCTTGTTCTTCATCATGCCGGCGGCGAGGTCGCCGATCACCGCGGTGGCCTCGAACCCGTCGCAGGCGAGCATGATCACGTCGCCGGGCTGGGCCTCGGCCAGGGCGCCGAACATCGCGGCGATGTCGGCGGGGTAAGCCCAGGCGGGCAGCGCCGCGCCGCAGAAGGCGCCGTTGCCGGGGTCGAGCGGCTTGATGCGCCAGTCGACGGCGCCGCGGCCTTCCATGGCGTCGCAAACGTGCGAGGTCTGGGCGCCGCGAAAGGCCTCCACCAGCGCGGGGTCCGGGCGGGCCCAGCCGCGGTGGATGGTCAGCATCGGGGGATTGTCGATCATGGGGCCTGCTACCTGCTGGGGGCGAAGGGGTTCGTCCACCCGGGGCGGCTGCCGGCGGGCTTGGGCGGGAAGGTGCGTTCGAGATAGGTGAGGATCGTGTCCAGCTCCTCGCCTTCCAGTTCCGGCATGTTGTGGCGGGTCACCATCCATTTCAGCGAGTCGTCCCACTGGGCGCGGTTCATGCCTTGGGCGGCGACGATCTTGAAGCTGTGGCAGGAGCCGCAGAACATCACGGTCTCGTCGCGACCGGGGCCCTCGGGGTAGTCCTCGGGGTTGCTGGGCTCGATGGTTTGCGCAAGGACGGGGGCCGCCAGAAGGGCGACCCCCAGGAGCAGCAGGCTGCGCATCAGCCGACCAGGACGGCGATGCGGTTGACCGGGTTGGAGCCGTAGCCCTGCGGGTTCCAGTTGGTGGCGACGATCGGCTGGGTGACGCCGACGCGGTCGGTGGCGCGGACCCAGATCTCGAAATAGCCGTCGGAGGGCAGGGCCATCGTGTGGGTCCAGCGCATCCAGTCGAACGGGTTGCGCGGCGGGGTGACGGCGGAGACGCTCTGCCATGTCTGGCCGGCGTTGTGCGAGACCTCGATGCGCGCGACGGGCGCCTTGCCGCCCCAGGCTGCGCCGCGCAGGGCAACGGTGCGGATGCCGGCGGCCAGGCGGGTGCCGTTGGCCGGCGCGGTGACGATGCTGCGGATGGGCATCGCCTCCATGTCGACGAAGGTCTTGCCGTCGGTGCTGCTGCCCGGGACGATCGGGGTGACCGGGATGCGGTAGGAGGTGCCGCCCATGCCGGCGCCGTCGTGCGGCGTGCTGCGGACCAGGACGTTGCTCAGCCACTTGGTGGAGAGCGAGCCGGGCCAGCCGGGGATGAGCAGGCGGGCGGGGCCGCCGTGGATGTGCGGCAAGGGTTGGCCGTTCATGCCCCAGACGATCATGGAATGCTCGTCCATCGACTTGGCCAGCGGGTTGCCGCGGCTGATGGCGCGGCGGGCAGGGTCGCCGGAGAGGTGGGGGTCGGTGCCCCAGCTGCCGGTGAACTTCGCGGTGTCCTTCAGGCCGGCGGCGCGCAGGACGTCGGCGAGCTTCACGCCGGTCCATTCCGCACAGCCGGCGCCGCCGTTGGTCCACTGGTTGCCGCGGGCGGTCGGCGCGTAGAAGGCGCGGCCGTTGCCGCCGCATTCCATCACCATGCGGTGGGTCTGGTGGGGGAAGCGCTGCTTCAGCTCGCCGAGGGTGAGTTCCAGCTTCTGGTTGACCTCGCCCTCGATGGTGATCTTCCAGGAGTCGGGGTTCTTCTCCTCCTCGGGAAGCTGGCCGTTGTTGCGGATGAAGAACTTGTCGAGCGGGGTCGTGTCGTCGTCGAGCAGGTGTTCCGGGGTTTCGGCGACCAGCGGGCGGTCGCCGAGCACGGCGAGGCCCTTGTGCTTGCCGGGGTAGTCGAGCATCTGTGGTCCCTTTCCCTGAGCCTGTGCGACAGGCAATGCGAAACGGCCTGGAATGGTCGCAGCCAGGGTGACACCGATCGCGGCAAGCGCGGTGCCGCGCAGCAGGTTGCGGCGCTCGGCTTCATGGGCGGTGGTGCGGTCGGTCATCTTGGTTCCTCCCCTTGTTGTTGTTGCCGCATATAATGCCTAGCTGAAATGGCGGTGGGAAGCAGGATCAGCGGCGTTCGAAGTCGGTGCGTTCGATCACCGGCAGGCCCTGGAGATAGCGGCGCAGGCAATCGAGACCCATCTCGACGGCGCCGAGGCGGATCCATTCGCGCCCGCCCAGGATGCGGGCGCGGCGGACGACGGTGTCGCCCTCCTTGCCGACCGCGACCCAGATGGTGCCACCGAGGTCCATGCGGTCGGCGCCCTCGTCGAGGTCGATCAGCACGGCCAGCGCATGGCTGGCGCCGGATTGCTCGCGGGCGGTGGCGGCGACTTCGGCGGCGATGGCTTCGGTGTATTCGCCGATGTCGATATGGGGCGGCAGGCCGAGGGCTTCGAAGACCTGGCCGCGGTCGCGGGCGACGAGGGCGCGGCGGAAGACGGCCTCGGCGCCGGGGAGGTGGGCCAGGCGCATGGCGATCTGGCCGGAGGTGTAGGTTTCCACCACGGCGAGGCGGCCGCCGGCCTTGGCGAGGGCGTCGTTGCAGACGCCTTCGAGCGTTTGGTCATCTTCGCAGATGATGAAGTTGCCGAGGCGCTCGCGGATCTCGGCGTCCACGGGGGCGAGCTTGGCGGCGACGTCGTCGGCGTCGGCGCCGCGGATGGTGAGCTTGGTTTCGATCTGCGGGTAGTGGGCGCGGAAGCCGAGCTTGACGCCGCCGGTGGGGTCGAGGTCCTCGACGCCCTGGAGCAGGCTGTCGATGTGGGATTCGCCGAGGCCGTAGCCGTGGTAGCGCTTGAGGCGGATGGTGGCGGGCGCGCCGGTGCGGGCGAGCAGGCGGGGGATGATCTGCTCCTCCAGCATGCGGCGCAGTTCTCGGGGCACGCCGGGGGTGAAGAAGAAGCGGGCGCCGCCGATGTCCATGGCGAAGCCGCAGGCGGTGCCGATCGGGTTGTCGAGCATCTCGGAGCCGACCGGGAGCATGGCCTGCTTGCGGTTGTTCGGCGGCATGGAACGGCCGCGGCGGGTGAAGAAGCTTTCCATCTTCTCCAGCCATTCCTCGTGGAGTTCGAGCTCCACGCCGGCGGCCTGGGCGGCGATTTCCTGGCTGAGGTCGTCGACCGTGGGGCCGAGGCCGCCGTTGACGATGACGATGTCGGCCCGGCCGGCGGCGAGGTGGAAGGCGGAGAGGAGGGTGGAGCGGTCGTCGCCGACGGTGGTGCCCCAGACGACGGAGAGGCCGACATCCTCCAGCTTCTGGGTCATGTAGCTGAAGTTGGTGTTGACGATCTTGCCGGTGAGCACCTCGTCGCCGGTGCAGATGATCTCGATGCGCAATTGCGTTCCCCCTCGGCCGTCGTGCCGATGTGGCATTACAGCGAAGCGGGCGGGTGTCGCCAAGGGGGGAGGAAAGTCGGTGTTATATGGAATGAATTGTTAATGCAACAATAAGGGCGTGCGAAGGTGCGCGACGCGGGAGGGATTTTGAACGAAAGGGGCCCGGGGGCAGGCGGATTCCGGGGCGGGGATCGGCCATGCGAGGGGTGCCTGGCGCGGGCAGGTGGGAAGGCGCGGGGCCTGGGTGGGGTGTGACGCGGCGCGCGCGCGGGGTGCTTGGACCGGTTTGCGGGCGGGATTCGGCGCGCGGGGCAGCCGGGTGCGTCGCGACGGGGCGCCGCTGGATTGGGGGCGCGGGCGGATGGCGCGCCGGGTGGGGGGCGGCAGCAGGCCGGCCTGCCACAGGGTGAACATCTCCTCCAGGCGGGAAAGCAGGCGGACCAGCAGGGCGAGAATCATCGCCTGCAACGCCGCGACAAGCCCCGCCTCGGCGGCGCGGAGGGCGGATTCCGCGCGCAGTTCTCCCACCAGGGCTTGCAGTGCCTGAGGCAGGGGGTTGGGAGGAGAAATTGACATGAAGGAAATATATCTAACTTATCGGAAGGAGGCAAGGGTTTTTTTCAGGCAAGGAAGCATGTTCTTTTTTGAAGAAAAGAACCAAAAAACTTTCATCCATACGTGGTCGGGGAGACCGGGTGCAAATGGATAAAAAGTCTTTTTGGTTCTTTTTCTTCAGAAAAAGAACGTGCTTGCTTGCTGTCGTGTCGGATGGCGCTTCGCTTATCCGACCTACTTCTTGGTGATTTCCTGGATGGCGCCTTTCCAGGCTTCGATGGTTTGCTTGACGTCTTCGGCGGTGTGGGCGGTGGAGACGTAGTATTTGCTTTCGCCCTTCATGATGCCGCGCTGGCGCAGGGCGGCGTTGAAGCGGCGGAGCATGTCGGTGTCGCCCTTGAGCGTGCCGCGGTAGTCGCGGATCGGCTCGCGGGTGAAGACGACGTCGAACAGGACGGGTTCGCCGATGACCTGGGCGGGCAGGCCGGCGGAGGCGAGCAGGTCGGACAGGGTGCCCATGAGTTCGCGGCCGGTGGCGAAGGCGCGCTCGTAGGTGCCGGGGCGCTTGAGGACATCGAGGGTGGCCAGGCCGGCGACGGCGGAGACGGGGGCGGCGGAGAGGGTGCCGACCTGCATGAGGAAGTCCTCGTCGGCGACGGCGGCGCGGTCGAAATGGGCCATCATGTCGGCGCGGCCGGCGATGGCGGCGAGCGCGAAGCCGCCGCCCATGATCTTGCCGAGGGTGCAGAGGTCCGGCGTCACGCCGTAGTATTCCTGGGCGCCGCCATAGGCGAAGCGGAAGCCGGTGACGACCTCGTCGAAGATGAGCGGGATGCCGAGTTCGGCGGTGATCTTGCGCAGGCCCTGGAGGAAGCCGGGGGCGGGGGGGATGAGGCGCTGGAAGGGCTCGACGATGACGCCGGCGAGGTCTTCCTGGTGTTCGCGGATGAGGCTTTCGACGGTTTCGAGGTCGTTGAAGGGGGCGACCAGCATGGTGTCCTGGATCGCCCTGGGGATGCCGGCGGAATCGGGGACGGGGAAGGGGAAGTTTCCGGGGCGCTTGGGGGCGAGGGACATGAGGGAGAAGTCGCTCATGCCGTGGTAGCCGCCCTCGAACTTCAGGATCTTGTCGCGGCGGCGGAAGGCGCGGGCGACGCGCATGGCGTAGAGGTCGGCCTCGGTGCCGGTGCAGACGAAGCGAACCTGCTCGGCGCAGGCGACGGCGCCGACGATCTCGTCGGCCAGCGCGATGCCGTGGCGGTTGTTGGCGAAGAAGGTGGTGCCCTGGGGCACCTGGGCCTGGACGGCGGCGGTGACGTCGGGGTGGGCGTGGCCGATGAACATGGGGCCGGAGCCGAGCAGGAAGTCGACGTATTCGCGGCCGTCCTCGTCCCAGACGCGGGCGGCGCGGCCTTCGCGGATGATGGTTTCGGCCGGGGCGTTGCCGAAACTGCCGCCGGGGAGGACGCGGCGGGCGGTTTCGACGAGAGCCTGGATCGGGGTGGTGTCCATGCGGGCCTCCGTGGCGGAAGGAATGAGCGGCGATCGCGGCGCAGCCTACACGGATTTCCGGCGGTGGCGATGGGACGGGGCCGGCGGCTGGGGCGATGGGGCAGGGTTCCTGCCGGTTTGACGCAGATCAATGCCGGGTGGGGGCGATGCGGCTTGTATTGGAGCAACCCTTGCGGAGGATGGCTTCATGACTTCCGGTGAGACGCTTTACTTGGCCCTGGTGCTTTCGACGTTCTGCGGCTTCGGCGCCTGGTTGTACTATGTGAACTGGCGCTACGACCGGCTGCGTGCCGGCAAGCCGGAGGCGCGGCGCTACGAGGTGCCGCAGGGCATGATGCACGCCGCCGCGGACTGATCGGCGCGTCCGAGTGGAATTCATGCGGGCCTTCCGGGGGATGCCTCGGGAGGCCCGCTTCCGTTTCGGCGAGGTGCGGGAAGCAAGACTCTTCTTTTTCTGAAGAAAAAGAAGCAAAAAGACTTTCCGACCATGGGGCCGGGTGTGGGTCGCGCGCCGAGTCCAATGTAGGAAAGTTTTTTGGTTCTTTTTTTCAAAAAAGAACGTTCTTCCCTTACTCGACGGTGACCGACTTCGCGAGGTTGCGCGGTTGATCGACGTCGGTGCCCTTGAGGACAGCGACGTGGTAGGCGAGGAGCTGGACGGGGATCGCGTAGAGGATTGGGGCGACGAAGGGGTCGACGCGGGGCATGACGATGGTGTCCGTCGCGATGCCGCGGAGTTTGGCAGCCCCTTCCTCGTCGCTGAGGACGATGACCTGGCCGCCGCGGGCGGCGGCTTCCTGGAGGTTCGAGGCGGTTTTCTCGAACAGGGGGCCGGAGGGGGCGATGGCGATGATCGGGACGGATTTGTCGATCAGCGCGATGGGGCCGTGCTTCATTTCGCCGGCGGCGTAGCCTTCGGCGTGGATGTAGCAGATTTCCTTGAGTTTCAGGGCGCCTTCGAGGGCGATGGCGTAGTTGGCGCCGCGGCCGAGGTAGAGCACGTCGCGCGCTTCGGCGACGCGGCGGGCGACGCGCTGGATGGCGGAGACGTCGTCCAGCACGTCGGCGGCGGCGGCGGGGATGGTGAGGAGGGCCTGGGTGAGGGCGGCTTCGCGGGTGGCGTCGATGGCGTCGCGGGCGCGGGCGACGGCGATGGCGAAGCAGGCCAGGACGGTGAGCTGGGCGGTGAAGGCCTTGGTGGAGGCGACGGCGATTTCCGGGCCGGCGATGGTTTGCAGCACGGCGTCGGAGTAGCGCGCCATGCTGCTTTCGGGGACGTTGACGACCGAGAGGACGGGCATGCCCTGGGATTTCATGTAGTTCAGGGCGGCGATGGTGTCGGCGGTTTCGCCGGACTGGCTGACCAGGAGGCCGAGGCTGTTGGGAATGGCGGGCGGCTCGCGGTAGCGGAACTCGCTGGCGACGTCGACGTCGGCGGGGAGGCGGGCGATTTCCTCGATCCACTGGCGGCCGGCGAGGGCGGCAAAGTAGGCGCCGCCGCAGGCCGAGAGGCTGACGCGGGCCAGCGTTCGCGGGTCGAAGGGCAGGGGGGGCAGGCGGACGGCGCGGGTGGCGGGGTCGACCATCTGGTGCAGGGTGTCGCCGATGACGCCGGGGTGTTCGTGGAGCTCCTTCTCCATGAAGTGGCGGTAGTTGCCCTTGCCGACGAGGGCGCCGGAGAGGGCGGTGAGCTTGATTTCGCGCTGGACCTCGACATTGTCGGCGCCGAAGAACTGGGCGCCCTCGCGGCCGATGACGGTCCAGTCGCCGTCGCGCAGGAAGGCGATGCGGCGGGTGAGGGGGGCCAGCGCCAGGGCGTCGGAGCCGATGAACATCTCGCCTTCGCCGAAGCCGACGGCGAGCGGGGCGCCGTGGCAGGCGCCGACGAGGAGCTCGGGGTGGCCGGCGAACATCATGGCGAGCGCGTAGGCGCCTTCGAGGCGGGCGAAGGCGGCGCCGGCGGCCTCGACGGGGGACATGCCGCGCTTGAGGTGGAGGTCGACGAGCTGGGCGACGGTTTCGGTGTCGGTCTCGGAGGTGAAGGACTGGCCGGCGGCTTCGAGCTCGGCGCGGAGTTCGGCGTGGTTCTCGATGATGCCGTTGTGGACGACCGAGACGCGCGCGGTGCCGTGCGGGTGGGCGTTGGCCTCGGTGGGGGCGCCGTGGGTGGCCCAGCGGGTGTGGCCGATGCCGGTGGTGCCGGAGAGGGGCTCGGTTTCGAGGATGGCGGCGAGGTTGGCGAGCTTGCCGGGGGCGCGGCGGCGCTCGATGTGGCCGTCGACCAGGGTGGCGATGCCGGCGCTGTCGTAGCCGCGGTATTCAAGGCGGCGGAGGGTTTCCAGCACCAGGGGAGAGGCGGGGCGGGTTCCGATGACGCCGATGATGCCGCACATGGTGATTTTCCCTTTTAGTGAAGCAAGACTCTTCTTTTTCTGAAGAAAAAGAAGCAAAAAGACTTTTTGTCCATTTGCGCCTCGACAAGTTGGCGCGGCGCCGTGGAGGAAAGTTTTTTGGTTCTTTTTTTCAAAAAAGAACCGCTTATTTTTTTCTCGCCGCGCGGAACACGGCGGCACGGCCTTCGAGGATTTGCTGGCGGGCGCGGCCGAAGGCCATGGCGTTGGGGGGGACGTTCTCGGTGACGACGCTGCCGGCGGTGACCATGGCGCCGTTGCCGATCTCGACCGGGGCGACGAGGATCGAGTCGGAGCCGATGAAGACGTCGGCGCCGATAGTGGTGCGGTGCTTGGCGAAGCCGTCGTAGTTGCAGGTGATGGTGCCGGCGCCGATGTTGCTGCGGGCGCCGATGTCCGCGTCGCCGAGATAGGCCAGGTGGTTGGCCTTGGCGCCGGGGCCGATCTTGGTGGCCTTCACCTCGACGAAGTTGCCGATATGGGCGGCTTCGCCGATGTCGGCGCCGGGGCGGAGGCGGGCGAAGGGTCCGATGATGGCGCCCTGGCGGATGGTGCAGCCTTCGAGGTGGCTGAAGGCGCGGATCTCGACGTTGGATTCGACGCTGACGCCGGGGCCGAAGACGACGTTGGGGCCGATGGTGATGTCCTGGCCGAAGGTGGTGTCGGTGCAGAGGAAGACGGTTTCGGGGGCGGTGAGGGTGACGCCCTGGTCCATGGCGGCGCGGCGCAGGCGGTGCTGGACGGTGGCTTCGGCGTCGGCCAGTTCGGCGCGGGAGTTGATGCCGCGCAGGTCCTCCTCGGGGCCGGTGACGGCGGCGACGCGCTTGCCTTCGGCGCGGGCGAGGGCGACGAGGTCGGTGAGGTAGTATTCGCCGGCGGCGTTGTCGTTGCGGATTGCGGAGAGCCAGCGGGCCATGTCGGGGGCGGGGGCGCAGAGGACGCCGGCGTTGCACAGGCCGGTGGCGCGCTCTTCCGCGGTGGCGTCCTTGAACTCGACGATGCGCTGGACGTCGTGTTCCGGGCCGATGACGCGGCCGTAGCGGGCGGGGTCGGCAGGGCGCATGGCGAGCAGGGCCAGGGCGGCGCCTTCGCGGCGCTGGGCGAGGAGGGCGCGCAGGGTGGCTTCGGTGATCAGCGGGTTGTCGGCGTAGAGGACGGCGACGTCGCCGGTGGTGAAGTGGCCGGCGGCCTGCAGGGCGGCGTGCGCGGTGCCGAGCCTGTCGGCCTGGACGACGCAGGGGTGGGGGGCGGCAACCTGCTCCAGCTCGGGCATGTCTGGGCCGACGACAACGACGATGCGGTCGAACACCGCTTCGCAGGTGGCGAGCAGGTGGCGCAGCATGGGACGGCCGGCGATCGGGTGCAGCGCCTTGGGCCTGGCGGACTTCATCCTGGTGCCGAGGCCTGCGGCCAGCACGACGGCGGTCGTGGGAAGGGCAGGGGGTGCAACGGTGCTCATCGGGGGGTGGAGTAGCGGTCCGGGCTGCGTTCTGTCAAAGGAAGCGGGATCACGCTTGGTTTCCTGACACGCTTTCGGAACGAGGTTCGCACCGCATGCAACCGCTGATGGTTTTCGATCTGGATGGCACTTTGGTGGATTCGGTGCCGGACCTGGCCGCGGCGCTGAACCGGCTGATGGCCAGCCGGGCGCTGGCGCCGTTCGGGCGCGAGCAGGTGGCGGGGTTCGTCGGGGACGGGGTGCGGATGCTGCTGGAGCGGGCGTTCCGGGCGCATGGGACGGTGCCCGACGACGCGGCGCTGGCGGACTTCATGCGCGACTACGAGGCGAACGCGGCGGTGCTGACCGAACCCTATCCCGGCGTGCGCGAGACGCTGGAGCGGTTCGCCGCGGCGGGATGGCGGATGGCGGTGTGCACCAACAAGCCGGAAGCGCCGGCGCGGACGCTGCTGGATGCGTTGGACCTGGCGCGGTTCTTCGCGGCGGTGGGGGGCGGGGACAGCTTTGCGGTGCGCAAGCCCGATCCGGGCCACCTGCGGGCGACGATCGAGGCGGCGGGGAGCGTGCCCGGGGTGGCGGTGATGGCCGGGGACCACCACAACGACGTGCTGTCGGCGGCGGGGCTGGGGATGCCGAGCATCTTCGCGGCCTGGGGATACGGGCCGGCCGACACGGGGGACCATGCCTCGGCGACGGCGCGGGCGTTTCCGGAGATTTTTGGGTTGGCGGTGGGGCTCAGGAAGTAAGAAAGCGGTTCTTTTTTGAAAAAAAGAACCAAAAAACTTTTCACCCATTTGCGGCGAGTTCAGCTCGATGCAAATGGGTGAAAGTCTTTTTGCTCCTTTTTCTTCAGAAAAAGAAGAATCTTCCTACTGCTTGATCAGCGTGCCGTAGCCGCCCTCGGTGAAGAGTTCGAGCAGGCAGGCATGCGGCTGGCGGCCGTCGAGGATGACGGCGCCCTTGACGCCGCGCTGGACGGCGTCGACGCAGTTTTCCACCTTGGGGATCATGCCGCCGGTGATGGTGCCGTCGGCGATGCCGGCGCGGACATCGGCCAGGGTCATTTCCGGGATCAGGTTCTTCTGCTTGTCGAGCACGCCGGGAACGTCGGTGAGCATGAGCAGGCGGGTGGCGCCCAGCGCACCCGCGACGGCGCCGGCGACGGTGTCGGCGTTGATGTTGTAGGTCTGGCCGTGCGCGTCGAC
>CAMDGX010000085.1 GCA_945897825.1 Asaia bogorensis
GCCGCCGCCCCGGCGCCCGCCACCCCGCCACGTCAACGCCAGGTCACCGCCGGCGCCGCCGGCACCCCAGTGCCGCAGGCCGGCTTCCTCGGCTTCGGCGGCCCGATCCGCTGACAACCTCCCACAGGGGAACCACGCCATGAACGAGGTCGACTGGACCCGCCTCACCGGCCCGCAGATCCGCGCCATCGCCGAACGCGGCGGCGCGCTCGCCGTCCTGCCCGTCGGTTCGCTGGAACAGCACGGCCCCCACCTGCCGGTGATCACCGACACCCGCACCGCCTGGGAAGTCTCGATCCGCGCCGCGCGCATTGCCGCACCCGACATGCCGGTGCTGGTCCTGCCCGGCATGTGGACCGGCATGAGCGAGCACCACCTCCCCTTCGGCGGCACCATCACGCTCAACTTCGCCGAGTTCCGCGGCGTCATCTCCGGCGTTGCCCGCTCGCTGCGCGCCATCGGCTTTTCCAGGCTGCTGATCGTCAACGGGCATGGCGGCAACATCGACCCGCTCTCGGTCGCCGCCCGCGAACTGGCCGTTGAGTACGGGCTGCCGATCGTGGCCTGCACGCCCTGGTACATCGCTGCCGAGGCCGTCTCGGCCATCCTCGAGAAGCAGAAGGGCCCGGCCCATGCCTGCGAGGCGGAAACCTCCGTCATGCTCGCCATGACTCCGGACACGGTCCGCACCGACAAGCTGGAGGAAGCCGTCCAGCAGGCCCCCGCGGCCATCACCGGCCGCCCCGGCTACAGCCGCTTCTGGAGCTTCTCCGAGCGCGCGCCCATCACCGGCACCATCGGCGACCCGCGCGCCGGCACCGCGGAGAAGGGCGAACGCCTGCTCGACGCCATGGCGGCCGCCCTGGCCCAAGGCATGGCCGACCCGATCCTCTGGCGCACGCCCGACCCCGTCTGGACACCCGGCCGCGGGCTCGGCCCGACCGCGGGTTCCGCACTGGACTGAAGCGCGAGGGACCGGCGCCGCGCCTCAGACCTCCAGCCGCGGCCCCCGCAACTCGCCCTCGGCCTCCGCCAGCAGCCGCGGCAACCGCGCCAGCAATCCGCGCCGGCGCGGCCCGAAGCTCTGCGCCACGGCCTTCTCGCCCCCCAGCTCCCGCACCAGCCCGGCCACGTCGCCGAGCCCGTCGATCAGCCCATGCTCCAGCGCCCGCGCGCCCAGCATGTAGCCGCCGTCGAACAGTGCCGCCTCGTCCCCCTTCAGCTTCGCCCCGCGCCGCTCCCGCACCCAGGCCTTGAACCGCGCATGCAACTCATCCAGCAGCGCCTGGGTGAACGCCGCGTCCTCCGGTCGCTCCGGCGAGAACGGGTCGTTGCGCGCCTTGTTTGCCCCGGCCGTCCGCACCCGCCGCGTGATCCCCAGCCGCTCCAGCGCCCCTTCGAACCCGAACCCGCCGCTCACCACGCCGATCGAGCCCACGATGCTCATCGGGTTCGCCACGATCCGGTCCGCGGCACAGGCCAGCCAGTAGCCGCCCGAGGCGCCGACCTCGCCGATCACCGCCGTCACCTTCACCTTGTGCCGCTCGGCCCCGCGCCGGATCCGTGCGGCGATCAGGTCGGACTGCACCGGCGAGCCGCCCGGGCTTTCGATGTCCAGCACCAGGTGCCCCGGCTTTGCCGCCGCCGCCATCGCGCGATCCACCAGCGGCCCATAGGCCCCAATGTTCAACGCCCCGCGCCGCGCCAGGATGCCATGCAGCACCAGCACCGGAATGCGCGGCCTGCGCCAGAAAAACAGGTTCATGCCGCCTGCGTACGACGCCCGCCCCCACCCCGGCAAGCCACGATGCCATCGCATGCCGTCAGGGGTGGGACTTCGCGCCCCGCCCCGTCTATACACACAGCAGGAGGCGGGTTTCGGAGACGGCGATGGCAAGGCAATGGGCGCGACGGGGAGTCCTGTCCGGCATGGCGGCGGTGCTGGCCGGCACGGCCGCGGCACAGGAACCGCGCGAGCGCCAGCCCGGCCAGGAAACGCCGCCCATCCTGTTCGTCCACGGCAGCGGCGACAGCGCGGCAATCTGGGTTCCCACCATCTGGCGCTTCGAATCCAACTACCACTCGCGCAGCCGCCTCTTCGCCGCCGACATGCGCCTGCCCGTCGCCCGGCAGGTCGACGCGGTGCGCGAGCCCGGCCGCACCTCCGCCGAGGAGGCCACCGCCCAGCTCACGCAGGAAATCGCCCGCGTCCGCCGCGCCACCGGCATCGAGCGCCTGGTGGTCATCACCCATGGCCGCAGCGGCAACATCCTGCGCAACTACCTGCGGCTGAACCCGCGCCAGCGCCTCAAGGCAGCCATCCTGTGCGCGCCGCCCAGCCATGGCGTCATCATCTCCGACCGCCACATGGTCGGCAGCGAGCTGAACGGCGCCTCGCCCTTCCTGCGCCAGCTCAACGCCCTGCCCGGCGGCGTGCCACCCGAAACACCCGTCTTCACCCTGGCCAGTGACCGCATGGACAAATGGGCCCAGCCCGACGGCCGCTTCCTCGGCCTGCCCGGCGTCGAAACCGGCATCACCGCCACCTCCGCCGCGCTGCGCGGCGCCACCAACATCGTCGTCCCGGGCGCCGACCACATCGAAACCGCCTGCTCGCCCGAAGCCTTCGCCGAGATCTGGCGAATCGTCGCCGGCGAGCTGCCGCCCACGCTGCGCATCCGCCCGGAGGTCCGGCCCAGCCTGAACGGCAAGGTCACCGGCTACGAGGCCGGCGCCCCCACCAATATCGGCCTCGCCGGCGCGCGGGTCCGGATCTTCCCCGTCGACCCCGCCACCGGCCAGCGCACCGGCCCCGAGCAGCACAGCCGCATCACCACCGCCGACGGCACCTGGGGCCCGTTCGACGCCAACCCCGAAACCACCTACGAGTTCGAGCTCACCGCCCGTGGCCACCCGGTCACCCACATCTACCGCGCCCCCTTTCCGCGCGGCAGCGATTACGTCCATCTCCGGCCGTGGCTGCCCTCCGCCAACGACCCCACGGAAGGCTCGCTCCTCATCGTCTCCCGCCCGCGCGGCTTCTTCGACATCGGCCGCGACCAGATCGAGATCGGCAACCAGGTGGTCCAGGGCGAGGCCGACATTCCGCACGAGAGCATCCTGCGCGCCACCGGCCCGGCCACCCCCCAGTCCATCCCGGTGCTCTACAACGGCGAGCGCATCACCGCCCGCACCTGGCCGATCGCCGAACGCCGCGTGGCGGTGGTCGAGCTGTCGGAATGAGCACGCCAGCCGCCCCGCTCGTGAGCATCGAAGGCCTCCGCGTCACCTTCGGCCCCCGCCAGGTCGTTCGCGATGTGGGCTTTCACCTCGGCGCGGGCACCACCCTGGCCCTGGTCGGCGAAAGCGGCTCCGGCAAGTCGCTGACCGCACTGGCCCTGCTCGGCCTCCTGCCCGCCGGCGCCACCTGCACCGGGCGCATCCGCCTGGCCGGGCACGACGTGATCGGCGCCACCCCCGACACGCTGCGCCGCCTGCGCGGCGGGGTCGCGGGCATGGTGTTCCAGGAGCCGATGAACAGCCTGAACCCGCTCGCCCGCATCGGTCAGCAGATCACCGAGGCGATGCACCTCCACCCACGGCCCGGCGGCCCCCTCTCTGCCGCCGCCGCCCGCGAGCGTGCCGTCGAGCTCCTGGCCGAGGTCGGCTTCCCCGACGGCGCTGAGCGGCTCGACGCCTTCCCCCACCAGCTCTCCGGCGGCCAGCGCCAGCGCGTGATGATCGCCATCGCGCTCGCCAACGATCCCGCCCTGCTGATCGCCGACGAACCCACCACGGCGCTCGACGTCACCATCCAGGCCCAGATCCTCAAGCTGCTCGCCGCCCAGAAGGCCGCCCGCGGCCTCGCCCTGCTGCTCATCAGCCACGACCTGGCCATCGTCCGCCGCTATGCCGACGACGTCGTGGTGATGAAGGACGGCGAGATGGTCGAATCCGGCCCCGTCGCCGAGGTCTTCGACCGGCCGCAGCACCCCTACACGCGCATGCTGCTCGCCGCCGAGCCGCGCGGCGCCCCCACCCCAGTCGCACCGGCCGCCCCGATGCTGATGCAAGGCGAGCAGGTCCGCGTCCACTTCCCGATCCGCCGCGGCATCCTGCGCCGCACCGTGGGCCATGTGAAAGCCGTCGACGGCGTCTCGGTCGCGGTGCGGGAGGGCGAAACTGTCGGACTGGTCGGCGAAAGCGGCTCCGGCAAGTCCACCATGGGCTACGCGCTGCTCCGCCTCCAGGCCGCCGAGGGCCGCATCGCCTTCGCCGGCACCGACCTCGCCGCGCTGGACCCGAAGGCGCTGCGCCGCCTGCGCGCCGGCATGCAGATCGTCTTCCAGGATCCGTTCGGCAGCCTCTCGCCCAGGCTTTCGGTCGGCGACATCATCGCCGAGGGCCTGGCCGTCCACGAACCCGGCCTCGCCGCAGCTGCCCGCGAGGCCCGCGTCGCCGATGCCTTGGGCGAAGTCGGCCTTCCCGCCGACTCAGTCGAACGCTACCCGCACGAATTCAGCGGCGGCCAGCGCCAGCGCATCGCCATCGCGCGCGCCATGGTGCTCAAGCCCCGTTTCGTCGTGCTCGACGAGCCCACCAGCGCGCTGGACATGTCGGTCCAGGGGCAGATCGTGGAGTTGTTGCGCAAGCTCCAGCAGGACCACGGTCTCGGCTACCTCTTCATCAGCCACGACCTCAGGGTCGTCCGCGCCATGGCCCATCGCGTCATCGTCCTGCGCCACGGCCGCGTGGTGGAGGAGGGCCCCGCCGACCAGGTCTTCGCCCACCCGCAACAAGACTACACCCGCGCCCTCATGGCCGCCGCCTTCAGCCTGGAAGCCGACGAAACCGGCATCGTCGCCACCTGAGTTTCCGCGCATCCAATCCGCCCGCCGCCGCGTAGCGCTCGTGCAAGGCAGCATGCCCTGCCGACCACAGCGCAACAGCACCGGGAACCCGAACCGATGACCGTCCTGACCCGCCGCCGCACCCTGCTCGGCGCCGCCACCTTCGCAACTCTCTACGCCACCATCCGCACCCCACCCGCCTTCGCGCAGGCTCCGGGCCCGTTCACCCTCCCGCCCCTCCCCTACGCGCCCGAGGCGAACGAGCCGACCATCGACAAGATGACGATGGAACTCCACCACGGTCGCCATCACGCCGCTTTCATCACCAACCTCAACAATGCCGCGAAGGACCACCCGCAGATCGCGGCCATGCCGATCCACCAGGTGCTGCACAAGATCGGCGAAATGCCCGAAGCCGTGCGCACCACGCTGCGCAACAGCGGCGGCGGCCACGCCAACCACGCGATGTTCTGGACCATCATGGGCGGCAAGGGCGGCGCACCCACAGGCGACCTCGCCGCCGCCGTCACCCGCGACCTCGGCGGCTTCGACAAGATGAAGACCGACTTCAACGCCGCCGGCGGGCGCGTGTTCGGCTCCGGCTGGGTCTTCGTCACCGTCGATGCCGCCGGCAAGCTCGCGCTGACCACCCGCCCCAACCAGGACAATCCCCGCATGGACGGCCAGATGGTCCTGCTTGGCAACGACGTGTGGGAGCACGCCTACTACCTGAAATACCAGAACCGTCGCGCCGACTACCTCGCCGGATGGTGGAACGTGGTCGACTGGTCCAAGGTCGCCGCCCGCTACGCCGCCGCCAAGGCGGGCACGCTCGGGGTCTAGACGGGAGAGGTCAGTGGAGCCTGGGGGATCACCCCCCGGGCCTTCCCCTCACCGCACGGTATTGCGCATCCGCGGATCGAGCGCGTCGCGCAACCCGTCGCCCAGCAGGTTCAGCCCCAGCACCAGCATGGCGATCACCACGCCGGGCGACAGCGCGATCCACGGCGCCTCCACCATATTGTCGCGCCCATCGGCGATGATCGCGCCGAGCGACGGCTGCGGCGGCGGCGGGCCGACGCCCACGAAGCTCAGCACCGCCTCGGCCAGGATGGCGACAGCGAAGATGTAGGTCTGCTGCACCATCAGCGGCGCCATGGTGGCCGGGATGATGTGCTTGCGCAGGATGCGGGCGGTCCTGGCCCCCGTGGCGCGCGCCGCCTCCACGTAGTCCTGCGCGCGGGCGACCAGCACCGCCCCGCGCATCACCCGCGCCGTGCGCGGCGCATAGGCGACGGTCAGCGCGATGACGGCGGTCATCTCCGACGGCCCCAGCGTCACCGCCAGCGCGATCGCCAGCAGGATTCCCGGAAAGGCCATCAGCCCGTCCATCACCCGCATCAGCCAACCATCCGCCTTCGGCCACCACCCGGCCACAAGCCCCACCAGCCCGCCGATCAGGCCGGAGGCCACCACCACCAGGACGCCGATGCGCAGGGAAACCCGTGCGCCGAACAGGATGCGGGAAAGCACGTCGCGCCCGAACCGGTCGGTGCCCAGCAGATGCGCGTCGTTCGGCTCGCCCATGCGGTAGCGGTAGTTGTTCTTCACCGGGTCGAACGGCGCCAGCCAGTCGGCGAAGCCGGCCGCCACCGCGACCGCGCCCACCAGCACCAGCCCGACCAGGAACGAGCGCCGCTTCAGGATCGAAGGGATTTTCACCGCTGCTCCCGCAACCGCGGATCGACCCACAGGTAGAGCAGGTCGACAATCAGATTCACCGCCACGAACACGAAGGCGGTCAGCAGCAGCCCGCCCTGGATCACCGGCCAGTCGCGCCGCAGCACCGCGCCGATCACCAGCCGGCCAACGCCCGGCAGCGAGAACACCTGCTCAATCACCAGCGCGCCACCCAGCGCGATGCCGAACGAAATGCCCGCCACCGTCAGGATCGGCACCGCCGCGGCCGACAGCACATGGCGGGCGAACACCCGCGGCTCGGCCAGGCCCTTCGCGCGCGCCGTGCGGATGAAGTCGCTGTTGGACACCTCAAGGGCGGCCGACCGCGTCATGCGCGCCAGCGGCCCCATCTGGTTCAGCGCCAGCACCCCAGCCGGCATGGCGATCGAGCGCAGCCAGCCGATCGGGTCGTCGCTGAACGGAATCCAGCCGCCCGAGGGCAGCCACTGCAGCTTCACCGCCAGCACCCAGATCAGCAGCAACCCGAGCCAGAAATCCGGCAGGGACAGCCCCACCAGCGCGCCGCCCATCGCCGCCTGGTCCTGCCACTTGTGCGCCTTCGCCGCCGCCAGCAGCCCGAGCGGCACGCCGACCAGGGCGGCTACCAGCAGCGCGATGCCGGCCAGCGACAGCGTCACCGGCAGCCGCTCCAGGATCGCCGAGCCGACGCTCTGGTTGAGCAGGATGGAGCGGCCGAGATCGCCCTGCAGCAGCCCGGCATACCAGGACAGCATCCGTTCCAGCGGCGGCTGGTTCAGCCCGAGCTGGCTGCGGATGTTCTCCACCTCCTCGCGCGAGGCCATCTGCCCCGCCATCTCGGCGGCAATGTCGCCCGGCACCAGCAACGTCAGCCCGAAGCTGACGAGCGACACCACCAGCAACACCGGCACAGCCGCCAGCAGGCGGACGACGATCAGGCGAAGCACGTCAGCAGAACCGTGTCGTCAGGCGCCGATCAGGCAAACCACACGTCCCACATGCGCGGAATGCGGTAGGGCGCGAAGTTCACCACATTGGCCCGCGTGGCCTGGATCCAGCCGGTGTCGCCGACCTTCAGCGACAGCGCCTGGTCGTACATGCGGTCCTGGAACATCTTCACCGCGGCGACGCGGTCCTCCAGCTTCAGGCTGGTGGTCAGCTTCTGCTGCGCCTGCTCGATCACCGGATCGGGCTTCATGATCGAAGTGGAGGCACCGGCGAAGAAGCCGACGACACCATACGGCCCCTCATATGGCTCGATGCCCATCAGCAGCGGCCACATGCACCAGCCCTCCGGCTTGGTGCGCGCGGTGAAGATGGTTGGCCAGTCCGTCACGGTCAGCTTCACGTTCACGCCGACGGCGCGCAGCTGCTCGCTCACCACGGTCGCGGTGTCGATGTGCGGCCGATTGGTGTTGTCGGCCATCATGGGGAATTCCTCCCCCTTGTAGCCGGCATCGCGCAGCAGGGCCCGGGCCTGCGCCTGGTCCTGCTTCAGATACTTGTCGAGTCCGTCCACGCCCGGATAGTGCGCCGTGCCCGGGTGCTGCCACGAAGGCTGCATGCGATACAGGCCGGAGGAGGAGATCGCCATGATCTCCTCAAGGTCGAGGGCGGCCTGGATGGCGCGGCGGAACGACAGGTTCTGCGTCTGGCCCCAGGCGTTGTTGATGATGAGCGTCTGGTACGCCCAAGGCATCATCGTGTAGCTCTTGATGTTCTTGTCGCTCTCGAGGCGCTTGGCGACCGGGGCGTCGAGCGCCTCGATCACGTGCAGCTCGCCCGTCTGCAGCCCCGCGGTGCGCGCACCGCCCTCGGGCATGAAGCGGATGCGCACGCTGTCGAAATACGCGGTCTTCTTGCCCGCGAAGCCGTCGCGCTCCTTGTAGTTCGTGTTGGGCGAGTATTTGTCGAAGCGATGCAGCATGATGTGGCTGTCGCTGCGGAACTCGCCCATGGTGAACGGCCCGGTGCCGATCCGCCCGCCCTGGCCGGCCGGCTTGGCGCATTCCTCCTCGGGCATGATCGCGCAGGGCGCGCGCGGGGAAGACAGGTTCTCGATGAACCCGGGGAACACGTTCTTCAGCTTCACCGTCACGGTCTTGCTGTCCGGCGTCTCGATCGCGGCCACCGGCGCCATGAAGAACTTGGACATGCCAACCTGCGCATAGCGCTCCAGGCTGGCCTTCACGTCGGCCGAGGTCATCACCTTGCCGTTGTGGAAATTCACGTTCGTGCGCAGCGTGAAGCGATAGGTCAGCCCGTCGGCCGACATGTCCACGCCCTCGGCCAGGTCCGGCACCGGGTTGGCCTTCTCGTCGCGCGCGAACAGCGTCTCGTGCACATGCAGCGAGATGTTGCGGCTCGCGGCGGCCGACGAAGTCTGCGCATCGACGGTCGGCGGCGGCGAGGATTGCGCCATCACCGCGTCGCCACCCTTCTTCTGCGCATAGGCCGGCAACGGCAGCGTCGCGGCGGCCGTTCCGGCCAGCAACCCCGCATTGAACGTCCGACGAGACACTCCTGGGCGACGGATCATCGGTGTATCCCCCTGTGCGACGATTATAAGAGCCGATGCTGCGGCCAAGCCGAACGCTTGGCAAGAACCTTGTGCTGTCGCACGATGCGCCGCCCAGCCAACGAGGTGCCAAGATGTCCGCGATCCTGAAGTCGCTGTCCTCCACCGCCGCCGAGGAAGCCGAATGGGCGCTGCGGGTGGACATGGCCGCGGTGTTCCGCGTCTCCGCCCGGCTCGGCTGGAACGAGCAGATCGGCAACCACAACTCGATCATGCTGCCGCAGCGCAACCCGGACGACAAGCCGACCTTCCTGATCAACCCGCGCGGCTACCGCTTCGAGGAACTCACCGCCTCCTCGCTGATCGTTTGCGACCTCGACGGTAACGTGCTGCGCGGCACCGGCGAGCTGCGCAAGGTCGCCTTCTTCATCCACGCCCGCATCCACGTGCAGAACCCGGCGGCCACCTGCGTGCTGCACGTGCATCCGCAATACCTCACCGCCCTGGCCCTGCTCGACGAGCCGGAGGTGACGCTGTCCCACTTCAACGACCTGCTGCTGAACGACCGAACCGCCTTCGACCTCGGCGCGCGCGCCGGCGCCAGCACCACCGACGAAGGCGACCGCCTCGCCGCCACCCTCGGCGACAAGTCGATCCTGATCATGGGCAGCCACGGCGTCACCGTCGTCGGCCCCGACATCGCCAGCGCCTTCGACGAGCTGCACCAGGCCGAGCGCACGATGATGTACCACATGACCGCGCTGTCCACCGGCAAGCGCCTGCGCAAGCTGCCCGAGGAATCGCGCCGCCACTACACTGGCCCCTGGGGCGACAAGGTCGACGCCCGCATGCATCTCGACGCGTGGCGCCGCATCCTCGACAAGGAAGGCAGCGACTACGCCACCTGACCGCCCCGCCCACCCTCATTGCTGGAGCGCCCATCATGTCCGCCGTCATCAAGAACCTGACCAACAGCGAGGCCGAGGCCGAGGAGTGGCGCCTGCGCTGCGACATGGCCGCCGTCTTCCGCGTCTCCGCCCGGCTCGGCTGGAACGAGCAGATCGGCAACCACAACTCCCTGATGCTGCCGGGCGAGCAAACGCTGTTCCTGATCAACCCGCGCGGCATGCGCTTCGAGGAGCTCACCGCCTCCTCCCTCATCGTCTGCGACCTCGACGGCAAGGTGGTCCGCGGCACCGGCCAGCTGCGCAAGGTCGCCTTCCACATCCATGCGCGCATCCACCTGCAGAACCCGGCTGCCACCTGCGTGATGCATGTGCACCCGCAGCACCTGACCGCCATCTCCATGCTGGCCAACCCGCAGCTGACCCTGTCGCACCACAACTCGCTGCTGCTGAACGACCGCATCGTCTACGACCTCGAGGGCGACGAGCCGGTGCACGACAACAGCGAAGGCGACCGCATCGCCCGGCTGATGGGCGACAAGACCATCATGGTCATGGCCAGCCACGGCGTGACGGTGGTGGGTCCCACGGTGGAAGACGCGTTCGACGAACTGCACCAGGCCGAGCGCACCGCGATGTACCAGCTCACCGCCATGTCCAGCGGCCAACCCCTGCGCCGCCTGCCCGAGCGCCTGCGCCGCGGCTACAACGGCCCCTGGGGCGGCAAGGTTGATGCCCGCATGCACCTCGATTCCTGGCGCCGCATCCTGGACAAGGAAGGCGACGACTACGCCACCTGACGCATCGCGTCGCCGCGCGCACCGGCCGCCACCTGCCTGGCGGCCGGTCAGCGCGAAACCGCCTCCTCCGCCTCCAGCACCACCCGCCGCAGCGCTCCGCGCCCCCAGGTCAGCGCCTCCAGCACCTGCTTGCCCCGCTGCTGCACCGCGTAGCGCCACCGCCGCCCGGCCGGCATCGCGGCCAGCAGCGGGGCCAAGGCGGGATGGCGCACCAGAGCCTCGCGATACGGCTGCACCTCCCGCGCCGTCCAGGGCGGGAAGCACCCCTGCCAAGGCTTCGGTCGCGCCATGAAGTGAACGATCGCCGGCAGGATCGTCCGGTCCAGCCCGGCATTGCGCAGGAACGCGGGAAAATTCCACGCCAGCGACAACGGCATCGCCCGCGCGCCGACAGCGATGTTCAGCGCGTCCTGGTCCGGAAAGGGCTGCCCCTCCGGCGCCGCGCGATGCAGCGCCAGCGCCGCAGCTCCGATCGCCGCCCACCCGTCGCGCGCGATGTGCAGCACCCCGCTGTTGAAGTAGTGCGCACAGCGATCCTCGGCGACGCCCGCGGCCCGCATCCGCGCCGCCATCGCCGCGCCGTCGCGCCCCCCCGCGCGCACCCGCAGCGCCATCGGATCCAGCGCCGCCCGCACCCGCCCCGACGGCACCGGCGAGCCGAGCAACGGGTCGAGCGAGCCCACCACCTGCACGTCCGCATCCAGGTACAGCAGATCGGCAAACCCGTCCGGCACGAGCCGATCCAGCATCAGCCGCGCCATCATCGCATCGCCCCCGGCTGCGGTGGCGTCCACAGGCACCAGTTGCACCCCCGCCGCGGCAAACGCCGGCGCCGCCGCCGCCATCACCCGCGCATCCAGCCCGACGGCCAGCACCAGCACCTCCGCCAGCCCCGCCGCGCTCCACTGCCGCGCCTGCGCCGCCGCCACAAGCGTCGGAACCAGATAGCCGGCATCGGTCGCAAAGCAGATCGCGCAGCGCGGCGTGCTCACAACCCCAGGATCCGTCCAGGGTCCACCCGCCCCCGGCACAGGTCGGCAAGCGCCAGCAGGTTGCCCCGAAGCCGCCCGCGCCGGTCCACCCACGGCTCCGGCACCGCCCAGCGCCCCAGATTCGCCGCCAGGTTGCGCGCCATGCTCCGTACCGCCCGCCCCCAGCCGAAGCTGCCCTTGCGCGCCAAATACACCGGGTTGACCATCTGCGAATAACCCAGCCGCACGCCGGAGGTGCGCCCCAGCTTCACCCCCAGGTGCACGCCCCGCGCGCCCGGCACGCGCACGATGCACCCATGGCGCGCCAAGCGCCGGCACATGTCGATGTCCTCGTACCAGGCATACAGCGGCAGCGCCTCGTCGAACCGCAGCCCATGCGCCACCAGCGGCGCCATCCGCAACGCCATGTTGCAGCCATAGGCGTTGTAGACCGCCGACAGCCCCTCCCCCACCGACCCATCATCCCCGCGCAGCAACGTCCGCCCGTCAGCGGCCGACAACCCCGGCCCCTTGATCCCGTCGGCAACCACATGCCCCGTGGCCGCCACGATGTCCGGACGCGCAGCGAACGCCGCCTCGATCGCCGCGAGCCAGCCGGGCGCAGGCAGAAAATCGTCGTCAAAGAACGCCACCACGTCACAATCCGTCGCCGCGGCCAGCACCGTGTTGCGCTGCACCGACAGACCGCGCGGTGCCAGGATCACAACCGAGGGATCAACCCCAGCCACATCCTCCATCGCCGCGCCACACACCAGGAGCCGGTCCGCCGGCCGCGTCTGCCGGCGCAGTTCAAAAACGGTCTCGGCCAGCACGCTGGCGCGACCGGTGGTGACAATGCCGACAGCAATGCGCAGTTTGGTGCCCCCTCGTTCGGCACGGCATCCTAGAGAGGGTCAAGGCAGGAAGGAAGAATCTTCTTTTTCTGAACAAATAGAACGCTCTTCCTTGCTTCACCCCGGCGCCGTATACCGCCGCTCGACTGCCGCGCGCACCGCCGCCCGCGCCGCCTCCACGTCCTCGCCTCCGTTTTCCACTGCCGCCACTTCCTCGGCGAGCTCCGCGTCCTTCACCTTCTCGCGCATCCACAGCGAGAAATCGCCGCGCCGCCGGTGGAATTCCCACGTCTCGGCATCCACCCCGTCGCCCATGTCCAGGAACAGGATCAGGTTGTGGGCGCGCAGCTTCAGCTTGCCCTCCGGCCCACGGAACCAGAAGCTGGTGTCCTCGCCCAGCTTGCCCTCCGCGTATTTCAGCCGATGCCGCCGCCGCTCCCCGGTGCCGGGGATGGTCGTCATGAGCCGCAGCGCCCCCGAGCCAGGGTCGAACAGCAACGCGTCCCCCGGCTCGGGATCGGCAATGCTCGCCAGCGCCCCGTGCGGCTCCGGCAGCCCACGCGCGCGACAGAACGCCGCCACGCTGCGCCCCGCCTCGCGGCCGACCACCAAAAGCCGGTTCACGCAGGCGAGCACGCGCGGCGACACCTGGTCGGGCGTGGTGGTGATGAAGATGAATCCCTCCAGGTCGGCCGGCACATGCGCGCCCCCGGGGTCCCAGTCGCGCGACAGCATGTGGTGCGCCTCATCCACCACCACCACGTGCGGCCGCCCGACGCGCGCGCGCAGCGCCAGCACCTCCGGCAGCAGTCGCGCCAGGAAGGCCGGCCGGTCCGCCAGCTTCAGCGCCAGCATGCTTGCCACCACCCCCTGCTGCGTCTTGCGCAACAGGTCCAGCACCTGGCCGGCCTCCGGCGCCGACTCTGCGGTGCCCTCGCCCACCGCCCCCTCGGTGCCCTCATAGTCGCCCTCCGGGTCCAGCACGCACCACTGGAAGCCGCGCGCGGCGATGCGTTCCAGCAACCCCAGCACCAGCGTGCTCTTGCCGCCGCCCGACTGCCCGGTGATCAGCAGGCTCTCGCGCTGCGGCGCATAGGCCTCCTCCCGCTCCTCGGCATCCACCACCAGCGCCACGCGCCGCGCCGTCTCCAGGCGGTCCAGCTCGGCCAGGTCGCTGGCCAGGATGCGGTCCACCAGCTCCGCCACCCCCGCCCCTCGCACCCCCTCGGTCACCAGCGCCACCCGCTCCTTCACCGAAGGCAGCGCATTGGCCACCGCCACCCCCAGCCCGCACGCCTCCAGGAACGGCAGGTCGTTCTCCGCATCGCCGATGCCCACGCAGTTCAGCGCCGACAGCTCCAGCTTCGCCAGCGCCGCCGCCAGCCCGGTCGCCTTGTTCACGCCCCCAGGCAGCACCATCACCGCCCCCTTGTTGAAGGTGATCTGCAGGTCGAGCCCCAGGTCGCGGATCGCCGCCAGCACCACGGTCTCGTTCGGCTCCCACGTCGCCACGATCGACGAGCCGACCGACAGCGGCGACACCTCCATCTCGCGCAACCGCGCCACGAAGCGCTCCGGCGGCGGCTCGGCCAGCGGCGTCTCCTCCCCGCTCGCCGGCTCGAACAGCAGCGCGCCGTTCTCCACCACCACCAGGTCGAACAGGTCCAGCTCCGGCATCACCGCGCGCAGGTCCGGCAGCTCCCGCCCCGTCACCAGCACCAACCGCCGCGCCCCCGCCCGCAGCCGCCGCAGTGCCGCCAGTGTCGCCGCATCGACCCGCCCGTCATGGGCGATGGTCCCGTCATAGTCCACGGCGAGTGCCAGATAGTGCATGAGCCGACCCCAGGTTGCTGCACCGCCCAACGTGCCCAAGCCCGGTCGGGGTCCGTCGCCTCAGGCGATCTCGGCCAGCAACTTGCGCCGGATCGCCTCCAGCAGCGTCGCCTCGTTCTCCACCGGCAGCACGAACGCCGCCGTGCCGCCCACCACCTCCTCGGCGAAATACACGTCCAGCCGCAGTTCGTTGTCGAGCACCGGCAGCCCGTTGATGGTGATCCCGGCCGCCACCGCCGCGTCGCGCGCCTCCATCACCGGCCGACCGTCATTGTTCTTGCCGTCCGCCACCAGGTCGATCACCCGCCGCGCCGCCGGCGGCGCCACGCGCAGCAGCGCGTCATGGCAGAAATCGATCGCCGCCGAGATGGACGTGAACCCCGCGTTCGGCCGCACCGCCGTGCGCAGCGTGTGCGCCCAGGCCGCCGCACTCTCGGGCCCGTCCACCACGCGCCACGGCACCATGTATTGCTGCCGGTCGCGGTTCGACCACGCGACATAGGCCAGCGCCGCCCGCCCGGTCGGCAGGTTCGCCAGCGCCGCGAGGAACGCCGGCGAGGTCACCGCCGCCGCATGGCCCTCGATATACAATCGCATCCGCTCGTTGCTGACACTGCCGGAGCTGTCCACGGCAAACACCAGCGCCAAATCCACCTCCGGCGCATTCCCGCCGCTCATGTCCCCTCCCGTCGGCCCGTTCGCCCAACCCTACACGAAACAACCGGCGCGCCACCCCACCTGTCTTGGCCGCGAGACCTTGACGCGCGCGCCGACCGGCCCGACCGTAAGTGCCATGACCCAGATCGACGCCCTCCAGCTGCACCGCAGCCTGCTCACCATCGACACCCATATCGACATCCCCTTCCCCGAAGGGCCCAGCTTCTTCGAGGAGACGCGGCGCAACGTCGACCTGCCGAAGATGAAGCGCGGCCACATGGCCGCCGGCTGCTTCGCGGCCTACGTCGCCCAGGGCCCCCGCACGCCTGAAACCGCAACCGCCGCCTTCCAGCGCGCCACCGCCATGCTGAAGGCGATCCGCGACATGGGCGCCACCAACCAGGGCGCCCGCCTGGCCACCACGGCGGACGAGATCGAGCAGGCCCACCGCGACGGCGTCACCATCATCGTGCCCTGCGTGGAAAACGGCCACGCCCTCGGCGGCCGCGTGGAAAACCTGCGCGCCTTCAAGGAACTGGGCGCGATCTACATGACCCTCACGCATTTCGGCCACAACGCCCTCGGCGACAGTTCCAACCCTCGCCCCGAACTCGGCGACGTGCCGGAGGAACACGGCGGCCTCTCCGCCCTCGGGCGCGAAGTGGTGGCCGAGATGAACCGCCTCGGCATGCTGGTCGACATCGCCCACACCTCCAAGAACACCATGATGCAGGCGGCGAAACTCTCCCGCACCCCGGTGCTCTCCACCCATTCCTGCATCAAGGCGCTGTGCGACAACCCGCGCAACCTCGACGACGAACAGCTGGACATGCTGGCTGCCGTCGGCGGCGTGGTGCAGATCACCGCCGTGCCCGGCTTCCTCAAGACCGGCGGCAAGATCGAAACCGTCACCGTCTCCGACTACTGCGACCACGTCGACTACGCCGTGAAACGCATTGGCCTGGACCACGTCGGCCTCAGCTCCGACTTCGACGGCGGCGGCGGCTTCACCGGCTGGCGCGACGCCTCGGAAAGCCACAACCTCACCATCGAACTGGTCCGGCGCGGCTACGGCCCCAGCCAGATCGCCGCCCTCTGGGGGGGAAACTTCATGCGTCTGCTGCGGATCGCCGAGACGTCGGCCCAGTAAGACCAGGGGCTTCGCCCCTGCACCCCACCAGGGGCCGAGCCCCTGGACCTCGGCCTTTTGCCGCCTTCGGCGGGGAGGGGCCGGCCGGGTTTGTGTCGCGCGCCGTGTCGGCCCCTCCCCGCCGAAGGCGGAAGATCGTGAGAGTGCAGGGGGCTCGGCCCCCTGCCGGGTCCAGGGCGGACCCCTGGCCTTCCTTGCCCACCTCTCCAGGAGACCGCACCATGCGCGAGGTTGTCTTCCCCAACGGCACCCGGGTTCCGGCCATTGGCCAGGGCACTTGGAAGATCGGCGAGGGCGAGCGCCCCGCGAAGGCCGAGGCCGATGCCCTGCGCCTGGGCATCGATCTGGGCATGACCCTCATCGACACCGCCGAGATGTATGGCGACGGCGCGTCGGAGGAGGTGGTGGCCCAAGCCATCGCCGGCCAGCGCGACCGGGTGTTCCTCGTCACCAAGGTCTATCCGCACAACGCCTCGCGCACCGGCATCCCCGCCGCCTGCGCCCGCAGCCTCAAGCGCCTTGGGACCGAGGTGATCGACCTCTATTTGCTCCACTGGCGCGGCGGCACCCCCCTGGCCGAAACCGTCGCGGCGTTCGAGAAGCTGCGCGAACAGGGCAAGATCCGCGCCTGGGGCGTCTCCAACCTCGACCCCGGCGACATGCAGGAGCTCATCGGCGTGCCGAATGGCGGCCATTGCGCGGCCAACCAGGTGCTCTACAGCCCCGAGCACCGCGGCATCGAGTTCGACCTGCTGCCCTGGCAGGCGGAACAGGGCATCCCGCTGATGGCCTACTCCCCGGTCGGCCAGGGCGGCAGGCTGCTGCGCCACCAGGCTCTCGCAGCCGTGGCAAAGCGCCACAACGCCACCCCGGCCCAGGTCGCCATCGCCTGGGGCCTGCGCCACCCGCACGTCATCAGCATCCCCAAGGCCGGCGACCCCGCGCACGTGCGCCAGAACGCGGCGGCGGCCGAAATCGCGCTCACGCCCCAGGACCTCGTCGAGATCGACGCCGCCTGGCCGCCGCCCCGGCGCCGGACCAACCTGGCTATGCTGTGAGGTCGCCCGGCATCACCCGCAGATAGGCGGCGAAGGATTCGCGCGACAATTCTCCCTCGCGCCCCATCAGCCCGGGGTTGAAGATCATCCGCGGCTCCACCCCCGCATGGTCCGCCTCGCGCCCGAACAGCGTGAAGCAGTCGTAGCCGACGCCCGGCCCGCCGTTGAACACCTCCTGCACCAGCACCCGCCCGCCATGGTGGTCCACCAGCCCCGCCACACGCGCCGCCGACACGCTGTTGGACCGGTGCTGGAACTCCGCCACCTCCGGATAGGCGGCGAGGTTCGAATGGTGCAGGAACGCCACCCCGCCCGGCTTCAGCAGCGCCAGGATCTGCGGCACATAAGCCTCGAACACCGGCAGGTCGGCGTGCACCAGGCTGTCGAACGACACCACCAGGTCGAACCGCTCCTGCGCCACCGCCGCCAGCGACAGCCCGTCATTGGCCATGAACGCGGCATCGGCGCGGAAGGCGAAGCGCTGACGGCAGTACGTCACGCACTGTTCCGAGAGGTCAACGCCGCGATAGCGCCGGCAGAAGCGCAGCAGGAACGCGGTCACCCGCCCATGCCCCGGCGCCAGCTCCAGCAGCGATTCCGCCGGCAGCGCGCCGCCGAGGCGCGGCATCACCGTGGCGAAGAACATCCCGGCCGACCCGCCCCACGGCCCCGACCACTCGTGCCCCCGCCCGCTCCAGTCATAGGCGCCGTCCCAGGTGGCCTTGTTCCAGGCGAGATCAGGCATGCCGTGCTCCTTGCTTCCGCACGCTACCGCGTTCCGCCCCGCGCCTCCACCTCTTCGGGCACCGCCGCAATCCCATGCCGCCGCAGCCACGCCGACACGCCAGGATCGGCGGTGGCGACACAGAACGGCACGGCCACCAGCAACCCGCCCGCCACCGGCAGCGCCACCAGCACCGCGAACCACCCCGCCTGCGCGAAGCAGGCGAAGGCCACCGCGCCGGCCAGCGTGTGCGGCCAGAACATCCGCAATGCTTCACCCCAGCCCACCCCGCGGTCGCTGCGGTTCTGCGGCAGCCAGACGGCTTTCCACCCCAGCGCCAGGCGCAGCATCGCCAGCGACTTGTGCACCTGCGCCACCGGGTCCATCAGCAGCATGAACGCGATCTCCAGCCCCGCCCCGGCCGCGAATCGCCCTCCACCACCGTACCGCGCCCTCCGCGCAGCGAACAGCAGCACTTCCAGGTAGCCCAACAGCTTCGGGGAATACAGCGCGAATCCCCACGCCGCCGCCATCGCCAGCAGCGCCCCGCGCGGCACCTCCTCCGCCCCGCCCGTGGCCGCCAGCCACGCCGCCAATGCCAAAATCGCCACATACAATGGCGCGCCCAGGAACATCATGATCGCCTGCACCAGCTGCCACCGCCCCATCCAGCGGAACCCCGGCAGCCGCAACAGGTGCCAATACTGCAGGTTGCCCGCCAGCCAGCGGGAATCGCGATGCAGGAATTCCGGCAAGGCCGGCGGATTGGCCTCCTGGGACCCATCCTCCCCCGCCCATACGCAGACGCGCCAACCCGCCGCCCGCAACCGCGCCGCCTCCACCTGGTCGTGCGACAGGATTGTGCTCCCGTCCGGCAGCGTCTCCAGCTTGCAGTGGTCGCGGAACGCCGCTGCCCGGAAGATCGCGTTGTGTCCCCAGTAGGGCCCCTCATCCCCCTGCCACACCGCCTGCCCGGTCGCCCACACCCGCATTCCCGCCCGCATCCCGAACTGGAACAGCCGCGGAAACGCCGCCGCCGCCGGCTTGCCCACGGTCAGGTGCTGCACCAACCCCATGCCTTCGTCGGCTTGCATGATCCGCACCAGGCGCAGCACCGCCTCCGCCGTCATCGCTGAATCCGCATCCATCATCAGCACCAGGTCGATGCCATCAGCGTGCTGGTCGAGGAACTCCATTACGTTCCCCGCCTTGAACCCGGCATTCGCGGCCCGCCGCCGATACCGCACCCGGTCATCCATCGCGCGGAACGCCGCGACCGCCACCTCCTCGGCCGCCGCCGCCGCCGGATCCTGCGTGTCCGACAGCACCCACAGCACGAAGCGCCGGCCCACCCCGGCGTCGTCCAGCCCGTCCTGCAGCGCGCGCTGCGCCGGCAACACCTGCGCCATGTCCTCATTGCGCACCGTCACGGCGATCGCGGTGGTGAGCGTGATGGGTCCCGCCTCGATGTCGCCCACCACCGGCAGCACCGCGCGCGGCGGATTGCGCGCCCCCACCAGCACCAGGAATCCCGGCAGCGCGTTGCCCAGGCACACCCCCAGCCACGGCACGATGCCCAGGAAGCAGCCCATGAGCACCATTTCCGCCGCCCGCCACCCCCCGGGCGCCAGCACCCGCGCCATCATCCAGGCGAGCACCACGCTGCCCGACAGCAGGATCGCGAAGAACACCACTCGTCCGATTTGCATGCGCGAGCATTGCCGCAGATCGCGCCGGGTTGATAGAGCATCGCCATGACCGAGCCCGCTGTTGCCCCGAAGGTCGCGATCGTCCTGCCCTACCGGGAACATTTCTCCCCCGGCAGCGCCGGCGCGCTCAGCCTGCTGGTCCACCGTCTCGCCACCTGGCGCCACGGCTTCGACCCGTTCGTGATCGGCCCGCCCCCACCCACGCCGCCCTTCACCGACGTCCCCTTCCGCGCCGCCCGCGCCACATGGTGGCCGCCCACCAATGCCGCCCGCCGCTATGGCCACGCCGTCGCGCGCCTGTTGCGCGAGGCGCCGGCAGACATGATCGAGGTCCACAACCGCCCAGAACTGGCGATGTTCCTCGCCCGCCACTTCCCCCGCATCCCCGTCTCTCTGTTCCTCAACAACGATCCCCAGGGCATGCGCGACGCCAAGTCCCCCGCCGAGCGCGCCCGGCTGCTGGCCACCCTGGCCATCGTCGCCAACTCCTCCGCCTGGCTGCGCACCCGCCTGCTGGACGGCATCCCAACCCCCGCCCGCGACCCCGTCGTCCTGCACAACTGGCTCGACCTGCACGAAGTACCGCCCTCCCCCCCCGAGCGCGAACCGACGATCCTGTTCGCCGGCCGCGTGGTGCGCGACAAGGGAGCCGACACCTTCGTCGACGCCTGTGCGCAGGCCCTGCCCCACCTGCCCGGCTGGCGCGCGGTGATCATCGGCGCGGACCGCTTCGG